>NZ_JBHXTM010000018.1:0-155236 GCF_042677325.1 Streptomyces sp. NPDC127117 | reverse complement strand
GCGAAGTGGGCCAAGGACAAGCTGATGGGCATGCCGAAGGAGGCCGACGACCTCTTCCAGGAGGCCCGCAAGCTCTACGTCGCGAAGATGCAGACGGTCATCTCTTCCGTCGCCGACATCATCGGTGCCGAGCTCGGGCGTGCGAAGGCCCGCATAGCCAAGGGGCGGGCGGAGCTGAAGGCGGAGGTCGGCAAGCTCCCCGCCGATCTGCGTCAGTTCGGCCAGGAAGCCGCCACCGACTTCGCGGGGAAGTTCGACGACCTGGAAGCCACGGTCAACGAGAAGTCCGAGCAGCTCGTCCAGGACCTCGCACAGAAGTACACGGCGGCGCTGAACAAGGTCGACGAGGAGATCAAGAAGCTCCAGGAGGCCAACAAGGGCCTGGTCGACAAGGCGAAGGACGCGATCGTCGGCGTCATCAAGACGATCAACGAGCTGAAGAACCTCCTCCTCGGCATCCTCGCCAAGGCCGCCTCCGCCATCATGAAGATCATCAAGGACCCCATCGGGTTCCTGGGCAACCTCGTCAAGGCCGTGGGTGCCGGGCTTCAGCTCTTCGTCACCAACATCGCCCAGCACCTCAGGACCGGTGTCGTGTCCTGGCTGCTCGGCACCGCCGTCAAGGCCGGTCTCGAACTTCCGCAGCGGTTCGACCTCAGGGGCATCATCCAGCTCATCGGATCCCTCCTCGGCCTGACCTGGGACAACATCCGCGCCCGCATCACCCGCAAGGGCATCCCCGACCAGGCCATGACCGCCGTCGAGTCCTCCGTCCCCGTCGCGAAGAAACTCGCCGCCGAGGGCCCCGCCGGCGCCGTCAAGGAAATCGAGTCCGAGGCCGGCGACCTCAAGGCCACCATCCTCGAAAAACTCACCAGCTACCTGATCCCCACCGTCATCATCGCCGGGATCACCTGGATCATCTCCCTCCTCAACCCCGCCTCCGCGTTCGTCCGCGCGGTCAAGGGGATCATCGACATCGTCACGTTCATCGTGAACCAGGGCGCCCAGATCGTCGAATTCGTCAACGCCGTACTCGACGCGGTCATCGCCATCGCCAACGGCGGCTCGGCAGGCGTCCCAAAAATGGTCGAAACCGCCCTCGCCGCCAGCGTCCCCCTCCTCATCGGCTTCCTCGCCTCACTCCTCGGCATCGGCTCCCTCGCCAACAAAGTCAAATCCGTCTTCCACGCCGTCGCCAGACCCGTAAACCGCGCCATCGACAAAATCGTCAACTTCATCGCCAAAAAAGGCAAAGCCCTCTGGGACAAGCTCAAAGGGAAGGACAAGGGGAAGAACAGCTCTTCGCGGAACGCCGACCCCGACCACGACAAGAAGGTGGCAGCAGGTCTCGCGGCGATTGACGTCGAGGAGCAGAAGTATCTGAAGGACGGGAAAATTTCGCCTGACGACGCCAAAAAGGTGGCGCGCAAGGTGAAGAATGAACATTCTATATTCAAGTCGATCACGGTGATCGACGGCGGTGGGACCTGGGATTATTCGTACGTTGCGAGCAAGGGGAGGAAGAAAGGCGAAGAGAAGGGGGAGCGGAAGTCCTGGGAACTTGCTCCGGGTGGATTGCGTAGCCATGAGGGAAAGACGATTCTCACCAGCACCGGAAAAGAGAAGACGGTTCATCTGTACACCCGACATGGCGGTAATGTGACAAATGCATTTCTTAAAGAACGGTTGGATGCCGAGATTCAATCGTTCTTGGACCTCCGCACTCAGAGGATCGAAGCTCAGGAAGCTGTGATCGAGGTCAACCGAGATCAATTGAATAAGTTGAACGAGAGCGAGTACCCTACGAAGCCCGCCAAGCAGGCGAAGCGTGCCCAGGACTACGAAAAGATTATGAAGGGCATCAGGGAAGCTCAGGAAAGAATCGTAGAACTCAGAGGCATGGATGCCAATGACAAGGCGGTCGTGAAGAAGGCCCTGGAGTCGTGGAGGAAGGGCCAGCTTCCTGTTGTGCGGGCTACCCGCTTCAAGAATGACGGGGTTCTTGAGAGATCTGTCATGCAGGCCCTGCGGGTGCGTCAGAGGGATATAGACAACAAGTTCTATGGGGCGGGTGATGGTCCGATACCTGCCGAGGATCAATTCAGATTCAAGGCGCCGTTATTTCGTAATATCGGCGTAGGTTACGAACTCAATGACAAGAATGAAGCCGTTCGAATGGATGTGTATCTGAGGAATATCTTTGTTGCCATTGTGGTAAGTAATGCAACCCAACGTCATTACATGGTGGAGACTGCCTTCCCTGAGCCCTAGTGCATCGCTGCAACGATATGCAAAGGTTGACCATGTCGAGCAATCCCGCACAGATTGTCGCAGAATTCTTGGGCCGGTTTTACTGCGAGGAGCCCAGTGACGAGGTGGCTGCCACTCGTGCCATGCGAAGCACTATAGGGAGATATGAATACCGCTGGCGGCTGGCTGAATCGTTTCTTTTTATTTTGGGTGACGATGTTCCTGGCGGCCTTCTTCAGTCTCTGGTGCGGGAAAAAGCGAACCGGTTCTGTCGAACTGATGGAGAGGCCAGGGAGTTCCTCAGAAAGGTTTATACGTCGAACACTCTCCACACAGCCATAGACCCGGATGATCTGGGCGGATGACGATGGCATCGAGACTTCTCGACGCAGGCCCGGCCGCCTGCGAGCGATGAAGTGAGTGGTGCGGGGCCTGCTCGTCCTGATCGGAGCAGCCCCGCACCGTCGTCGTTCAGTCCGCCCCGTGGCACTCCCGGTAAGCCCGCCCCGATCCGCACCAGCAGGCCGCGCTGCGGGCCGGGGGCCAGGGGGTTGCCCGGCCCCGGGCGGCGAGGGTGGTGGCGTACTGGGGGAGGAGGTCCGGGTCGGACGGGGAGGCGGCCTCCGAGGCGGCGAACGCCTCGTACGACGGGATCGTGCCGGTCACGATGCCGAGGTTCGGGGTGCCGGCCTGGTGGAGGTCGCGCAGGGCGGCCTCCAGGCGGGCCAGGTGCTCGGGGTGGGAGGGGTACTCCTCGCGCAGGTCCGGGTAGGCGGTGAGGAGTTCGGAGAGTTCGGCGGCCGGCCAGTGCAGCACCGCGACCGGGAACGGGCGGGACAGCGCGGTGCGGTACGTGCCCAACTCGGCGCGCAGGCGGGTGATCTCGGCCTGGAGCTCGCCAGGGTCGGAGGAGCCCAGCGACCACAGGCGCTTCGGGTCGTGGAGCTCGTCCAGCGGGACGGTCGCGGTGTGCAGGGTGTCGGCCAGCTCGTCCCAGGCGTCGTGGTCGACGCCCATCAGCCTGCGCACCCGGTGGCGGCCGAACAGCAGCGACTGGGTGGCGTACGGGACCTCCTCGCCCGGCGTCAGGAGCAGCGTCAGCGCGGTCGAGAAGTAGTCGTGGGCCGCTTCGAGTTCGTCGTGGGCTTCGAGGGTCTCGGCGGCGATCTCCCAGGGGCCCGGGTCGAGCGGGCCCGCGGCACGGATGCCTTCGATGATCGCGCGGGCCTCCGCCTCGTGGCCGTACTCCCACAGGTTGGCCGCGTTGAGGGCCTTGACCAGGTGCGGGTGGTCGAGATCGGGGTCGGTGGAGCCGAGGAGTTCGTCGTAGAGGGTGGTGGCGCGGGCGCGGTCGCCGGCGAGTTCCAGATGGGCCGCGGCCTGGAGGAGCAGCGGCTCACGGTCCTCGGGGTACCGCGCCGCGGCACGCAGCAGGCGCTCGGCTTCGGTGGTGTGGTCGGCAGGCGTGTCGGGGCGCATGAACCACACCGTACTGCTGTACGGCTCCGGGGCGGAGGGTTGTTCCAGGCCTGGAGAGTTACGGGCCGGGGGCCTATCGTGCGGCCGTGCGGGAGCGGATACCGGTGGTGGTGCAGCGGAACTCGCGGGGGCGCAGGGTCGTCGCGCGCGGGCTGTGGACGGGTGCCGAGTTGGTGGTGACCCTGGGCGTCGTCCTGTTGTTGCTCGTTGTTCATCAGCTGTGGTGGACCAACCGGCAGGCCCGTGCCGGAGCCGAGCACCAGGTGCGGGCCCTTCAGCGGGAGTGGGGGGAGGAGCCGGGGAGCGTGACGGCCGGCGGTGACCCCGAGGGTGATTCGGATAAAACGGGTAAATCAAACGATTCCGGTGCGCCCGGCGGGCGTTCGGGCGGGGGCGGTGCCGCCGCGCGCTCCGCGCCCCGCTGGGACCAGGCGTACGCCGTCATCCGCATCCCGCGCCTCGGGCTCGTCGCGCCCGTCGCCCAGGGCATCAGCAAGAGCGGCGTACTCGACAAGGGATACGTCGGGCACTACCCGCGCACCGCGCAGCCCGGCCGGCCCGGGAACTTCGCGCTCGCCGGGCACCGCAACACGCACGGCGAACCCTTCAGGTACATCAACCGGCTGCGGCGCGGGGACCGGATCGACATCGAGACCCGGGACGCCGTGTACACGTACACCGTCGGCCGGACGCTCGCGCGGACGAGCCCGCGCGACGGCGGTGTCATCGCCGCCGTCCCGCGCAGCAATGTGAAGCCCTACACCGGGTACACCGAGGCCGGTTCCTATGTGACGCTCACTACCTGCACGCCCGAATTCACCTCCCGGTACCGGCTTGTCGTCTGGGGAGAACTCATGGATGTCCGGTCGCGGTAGCGGCATCGCACTAAGGTTCCCTGACGTGCTCAGACGACGTCCGCAGTTGTTGTGGTTGCTGGTCCCCTACGTGCTCTACCTGGGGGTGCTGCCGCTCGTGAACCGGGTCCACCCGGTGATTCTCGGGCTGCCGTTCCTCTTCGTGTGGCTGCTCGGGGCGACCCTGCTGACCCCCGTCGCCGTATGGCTGGCCCGGCGGGGGGACCGCCGGTGAACGCCACCGTCGCGACCTCCGTCTTCGCGGTCTTCATGGTCGCCACCGTCGCCCTCGGGCTGCTCGCGACGCGCGGGCGGCGCAAGGGGAACGGCGAGGGCGGCGGGCTCGCCGAGTGGTCCGTGGGCGGACGCAGCCTCGGGACCGTCTTCATCTGGGTGCTGATGGCCGGCGAGGGCTACACCAGCTTCAGCTACCTGGGCGCCGCGGGCTGGGGCTACAACTACGGGGCGCCGGTGCTCTACGTGGTGGCGTACATGTCCTGCGGGTACGCCATCGGCTACGTCGTCGGCCCGATGCTCTGGGCGTACGCGCGCAAGCACGGGCTCGTCGGGATCACCGACATGGTGGCGCACCGCTTCGGACGGCCCTGGCTCGGCGCGCTCGTCGCCGTCCTCGCGACCGTCTTCCTGCTGCCGTACATCCAGCTCCAGATCACCGGCATGGGCGTGGTCGTCTCGACCATCTCCTACGGCGCCATCAGCCTGAACTGGGCCTACTTCATCGCCTTCGCCGTCACCACCGGCTTCGTCGTGGTGAGCGGGCTGCGCGGCAGCGCGTGGGTGTCGGTGCTCAAGGACGTCCTGGTGATCGCCACGCTCGGCTTCCTCGCCGTCTACGTACCGATGCACTACTTCGACGGCTACGGGCCCTTCCTCGACCGGATCGTCACCGAGAAGAGCGAGTGGCTGACCTTCCCCGGGCACGGGGACAGCGGACTCGGACAGGCATGGTTCATCACCACCTCGTTCCTCAACTCGCTCACCGTGGTGATCTTCCCGACGACCGTCGCGGGCTACCTCGGCGCGAAGAACGCCGATGTGCTGCGCCGCAACGCGATGCTGCTGCCCGCCTACAACGTGCTGCTCTTCGTACCGATGCTGCTCGGCATGGCGGCCCTCTTCGTGGTGCCGGGGCTCGTCGGCGCCGAGTCCAACCTGGCGCTCTTCAAGCTGGTCGTGGACTCGCTGCCGGCCTGGGCGGTCGGCGTCATCGGGGTGGCCGCGGCGCTGTCCTCGATCGTGCCGATGGCCGTCTTCATGCTGGTCATCGGCACGATGTGGGGGCGCAGTGTGCTCTCGCTCGTACCCCGCCTGGAGCGGCGGCAGAAGGGCGCCGCGCAGGCGGTCGTCGTGGTCGCGGGGAGCCTCGCCCTGCTGCTCACGTACACCGCCCCGAACACCCTGGTGCGGCTCTCCCTCATTTCGTACGAGGGAATGGCTCAGCTGCTCCCGATGGTGCTGCTGGGGCTGATGTGGCGGCGGCTGACCCTGCTCGGGGCGATGAGCGGCCTGGCCGTCGGCGTGGGTGTGGTGTGCGGGTTCGTGTTCACGGAGAACGACCCGGTGTGGGGCGTCAACGCGGGCATCGTGGCGCTCGGCGCCAACCTCGTCGTCGCGCTCGCCGTGACGTACGCGGGGCCGCGCGAGCGCGACGAGCGGCCGGACGACGAGGTCCTCGCACGGGACGAGATCCTGGCCCCGGAACGGGAGCCGGAACCGGACGGCGCTCCTGCGGGAACAGGCCACTGACCCTCGCGGGCGGACCGGTATGACGGTCGCGGGCGGACCGGTATGACGGTCGCGGGCGCACCGGTACGCCGGTCGGGGGCGGACCGGTAGGCCGGACCCATCGTGTATAACGGCTGGAGAGCATCAGGCGCGCGTGTGTACGAACGGCACGGGCGCGAGACCGGCCGACCGGCCGCGAAGAGGAAGAGGGGAGGGGCCGTGAACAGTGACGCGAGTCGTCTGCGCGGTGGCCTCGCCCGGCTGCTCCGCCCCGCCGGACTGCTGCTCTTCCTCATCACCGAGGTCCTCCTCGCCGAGGGCGGCAGCCTCTCCGCCGCGGTCGCGCTCGCCGCGACCGCCGCCGCCGGCTCCGCGCTCGCCGTCGCCTCCGTCATCAGCGCCCGCTGCGCCGCCCCGGTGCCCCGCACCCGGGTCCGCACCGCCATCCGCGACCGGGAGAAACGCACCGCGTTCCTGCCGCAGCGCGATCCCGACGCCAAGGGGCGCAGGCGCCCCCGAGCCCCCGGCCGTGCCCTCCCGACGGCCGCGTAGGGGCTCGCAGCAGTAACAGCCACTCCCCAGCAGGCGCCACTCATGGGCGCCCCGCGCGGTCCGTCATGCCGAGTCCGTACTCACTCCCGGCACGACGAGACCCCCCGGAGGGCTCACCCATGTCCGTCTTCATGTCCGCATTCGCCGGCCTGGTCGGTGCGCTGGCCGATCTGTTGCACCCGCTCTTCCAGACCGCGTCCACCGCTGCCGCCATCGTGCTGTTCACCGCACTCGTACGGCTCGCCGTGCACCCCCTGTCGCGGGCCGCGGCGCGGGGACAGAAGGCCCGCACCAGGCTCCAGCCGCAGATCGCCGAGTTGCGCAAGAAGCACGGAAAGAACCCCGAGCGCATGCAGAAGGCGCTCATGGAACTGCACAAGGAGGAGAAGGTCTCGCCGCTCTCCGGCTGCCTGCCCAGCCTGTTGCAGATGCCCGCCTTCTTCCTGCTCTACCACCTCTTCTCCAGCCAGAAGATCGGCGACGAGCCCAACGAGCTCCTCGGCCACCAGCTCTTCGACGCCCCGCTCGGCGAGCGCTGGCACGACGCGCTCTCGCACGGCGGGCCGTTCGGGGCGCAGGGACTGGTCTACCTCGGCCTGTTCGCGATCGTCGCCGCCGTGGCCACGTTCAACTTCCGGCGTACGAAGCGGCAGATGGCCGCCAACCCCGTCGCCCCGACCACCGGCCCCGACGGGCAGCCGGTGCCCGGCATGGGCGCGATGACGAAGCTGATGCCGCTGATGTCCTTCGCCACCCTGTTCACCGTGTCCGTCGTGCCGCTCGCCGCCGCGCTGTACGTCGTCACCAGCACCACCTGGACCGCGATCGAGCGCGCCGTTCTCTACCGCGACATGCCGGCCGCCGGGGCCACCGTGGCCACCGCGGCGTGACCCCGGGGCCCCGGGGCCCCGGTCCAGTGTGTGAACAGGGTCTTGCGGAGTGATCGGAGGTCTTGGACGATCGGACAAGCCTGCGATGGCCGCCACCCATCCGACGGGCCCGATCTCGACCAAGGGGAGATAGACCGTTGAAGCTGCTTCGTGTGGGTACGGCAGGCGCGGAACGACCGGCGCTGCTGGACGGGAACGGAACCCTGCGCGACCTGTCGGGAATCGTCACCGACATCGACAGTGCCCTGCTCGCGGACGAGTCGGCGCTCGCCCGGGTACGGGCCGCCGCGGCCGCGCCCGGCGAGCTGCCCGAGCTCGACGCCGAGGGGCTGCGGGTCGGGCCGCCGCTCGCCCGCATCGGCAAGATCGTGTGCATCGGGCTGAACTACCACGACCACGCCACCGAGACGGGCGCGGCGATACCCACCGAGCCGATCCTGTTCTTCAAGGCGCCGGACACCGTCGTCGGGCCCGACGACACGGTGCTGGTGCCGCGCGGCAGCGTCAAGACCGACTGGGAGGTCGAGCTCGCGGTCGTCATCGGGCGCACCGCCCGCTACCTGGAATCCGCCGAGGAGGGGCTCGCCCACGTCGCCGGGTACGCGACCGCGCACGATGTCTCCGAGCGCGAGTTCCAGATCGAGCGCGGCGGCACCTGGGACAAGGGCAAGAACTGCGAGACGTTCAACCCGCTGGGTCCGTGGCTGGTGACGGCGGACGAGGTCGCCGACCCGCAGGCGCTGTCGCTGAGGCTCTGGGTCAACGGCGAGCTGAAGCAGGACGGCACGACGGCCGACCAGATCTTCCCGGTGGGCGAGATCGTCCGGTACCTGAGCCACTTCATGACGCTCTACCCGGGCGATGTGATCAACACCGGGACGCCGGCCGGGGTCGCCCTCGGCCGGCCCGAGCCCAAGCCGTATCTGCGGGCCGGGGACGTCGTCGAGCTGGAGATCGCCGGGCTGGGACGGCAGCGCCAGGAGCTCAAGGACGCGTAACGGGTGCGGCCCGCTCGGGGCGGGGCGACCGCCCGCCCCGAGCGGCACCGGCCCCTCCTCACGAGGTTGTGCGTCGAGTCGCGAGGCCGTGCGGCTGGTCACGAGGTTGTGCGTCGAGTCACCAGGTCGTACGGCTGGTCACGAGGTCATCCGTCGAGCGTGGTCGCGAACCGTTCCAGCGCCGCGACCACCATGGCGTGGTCCTCCGCCTGGGGCAGCCCCGAGACCGTGACCGAGCCGATGACGCCCGCGCCCTCGACCGCGATGGGGAACGAACCGCCGTGCGCGGCATAGACGTCCGGGTCCAGGCGCGAGGAGTCCTCGAAGGTCGTCCCCTTCGCCCGGAACCGCGTTCCGACCAGGTACGAGCTCTCGCCGTACCGCTCCACGACCTTGCGCTTGCGGTCGATCCAGGCGTCGTTGTCCGCACTCGAACCCGGCAGCGCGGCGTGGAACAGCTGCTGTGCGCCGCGCCGGATGTCGATCGCGACCGGGGCGTGCCGTTCCCGGGCCATCGAGACGAGCAGGGCGCCGAGCGCGTACGCGTCGTCGTAGCCGAAGTGCGGCAGTGTCAGCCGGCGCTCCTGGGCGATGAGCTCGGGGACGGTCGGAGCGGTGTGGGTCATACGGGCTGCTCCTCGGTATCGGGGGAGTCGGCTGAGTCGGTGGCGGACGGGGCCGTAGCGGCGGGCAGTTTCACGGTGACGCCCTCGCGGGCCGAGCGGCGGGCCGCCTCCAGGACATCCAGAGCGGCCGCAGCCTGAAGGGCGGTCACCGGATTTTCACCCGTTCCGCGCAGTGCCGCGGCCACCGCCGCGTAGTACGCGGGGTAGTCGCCCGGCAGAGAGCGGACCGGGGTGCCGCCGCCCGTCGCCGGGGACTCGCCCGAGCCGATCCGGCCCCACAGCTCCTCGGGCTCCTCGCCCCACGGCCGGTCCGCCGCCGGACGCAGACCCGCGCGCAGGTCGGCCTCCTGCGGGTCGAGACCGTACTTCACATAGCCGGCACTCCGGCCGAGCACCCGGAAGCGCGGGCCGAGCTGGGCCGTCGTGGCACTGACGTACAGATGCGAGCGCACCCCGTTCACGTGGGTGATCGCGATGAACGTGTCGTCGTCGGCGGCGGCACCGGGGCGGCGTACGTCGGACTCCGCGTACACCAGCGCCGCCGGTCCGAACAGGGTGAGCGCCTGGTCGACGACATGGCTGCCCAGGTCGTACAGCAGCCCGCCGATCTCCTGCGGGTCGCCCGACTCGCGCCAGCCGCCCTTCGGCTGCGGGCGCCACCGCTCGAAGCGGGACTCGAAGCGCTGTACGTCGCCCAGCGCGCCGTCCGCGATCAGGCGGGCGAGAGTACGGAAGTCGTTGTCCCAGCGGCGGTTCTGGAAGACCGAGAGCAGCAGCCCGCGCTCCTCGGCCAGGGCCGCCAGCCCCCGCGCCCCGGCCGCCGTACCGGCCACCGGCTTGTCCACGACGACCGGCAGACCGGCCTCCAGCGCGGCGGTCGCGATCGGGACATGGGTCCTGTTCGGCGAGGCGATCACGATCAGGTCGAGCGGATCGAGCGCGTCGGAGCCGTCCACGCGCTCCCACAGCTCCTGCGGCGACGCGGCGAACCGTACTCCGGGGAACTCGGCGCGCGCCTGCGCCCGCCGCTCCTCGTTCGAGGTGACGATCGTGTCGAGGACGAGACCGTCGGTCGCGGCGATCAGCGGGGCGTGGAAGACGGAACCCGCCAGGCCGTAGCCGACGAGCCCGACACGCAGCGGGGCGCCGGACGGCCCGGGAGCGCCGCCCGGTCCAGGGGCCCCGGACGGTGCGGGCGTCTCGTGGGTCGCGTTGCCAGTCGTGTCTGCACCAGTCATGCCTGCCACTTAAGCAACGCTGTTGCCATAGTGCAAGCGACAGCGACAATGGTGTGGTGAACAGGAGCAACAGCGGCGCCAACCTGCCGGCGCTGCGCAGCCACAACGCGGCGCTGGTGCTGGATCTGCTGAGGGCGGCGGGCGAGTGCGGCATCAGCAGGCTCGAACTCGCCGAGCGTACGGGGCTCACGCCACAGGCCGTCAGCAAGATCACCGCCCGGCTGCGGGCGGAGGGCCTGGCGGCCGGGGCGGGCCACCGGGCCTCCACCGGGGGCAAGCCGCGCACCGTGCTGCGGCTGGTGCCGGACGCCGGGTACGCGGTCGGCCTGCACCTGGACCGCGACGAGCTGACGGTGGTGCTCGTCGACCTGTCCGGCGCGGTCGCCGCGAGCCGCACCGCCCCGCTGGACCTCGGCGCCCCGGCGGACGAGGTCCTCGCGGCGGCGACGGAGGCGGTGACAGCGGTACGGGCCGGGGCGCCGGGGCCGGGGGACCGGCAGGTGCTCGGGGTGGGCGTCGCGGTCCCCGGTCCGCTCGACCACCGCGGCGGGGTGCTGCACCGCGTCACCGGGTTTCCGCAGTGGGACGGCTATCCGTTGCGGGACGCGCTCGCGGTACGGACCGGGCTGCCCGTCGTCGTCGACAAGGACACCAACGCCGCCGCCCTCGGGCTCGCCCTGCGGGCGGCGGGCGGCGGCGACTTCGCGTATCTGCACCTGGGGACCGGGCTCGGCGCCGGGCTGGTCCTCGGCGGGGCGCTGCACCGCGGGGCCCGGACCGCGGCCGGTGAGTTCGGCCACCAGACCGTCCAGCTGGACGGCCCGGTCTGCGGCTGCGGGGGGCGCGGCTGCATCGAGGCGCTCTGCCTCGCCGCCGTCGCCCGGGGGGACGTCGCGGAGGCGGCCCGGGTGCTGGGGACCGGCGCCGCCAACCTGGTCGGGCTGCTCGACATCGACCGGGTGGTGCTCGGCGGCCGTACGGTGGCCGCCGATCCCGAGGCATACGTACGGGGCGTCCGGGCCGTGATCGACGAGCGCGCAGGGCTGGGCGGCATCGATGCCCCGGTACCGGTGACCGCCGCCGGAGGAGGCGACCGACCGGTCGCCGAAGGAGCCGCCCAACTGATCCTGGCACCCCTCTTCGGGCGGGCCGGTGGCACGTACGGGGCTTGAGCGAGGCCCGGACCGAGGCGGCGGCGTGGGGTGCGGGGTTCCCGGGGCCGGGCTTCCCGGGGCTGGGCCGATCGGGGGGATTGTGGGGGCCGGTCGGGCGGGGCCCCGGCATGTCGGGGCCGGGTACCTCGCGCGTGCGTGGCAGCGTCGCGGCCCAGAACCGGTGAACTCCGGCGCACGGGGTGAGCCGACCGTTTCGCGACCAGCGAAGGATGATCCCCCAGATGCCCCCCACACCGCCCCCGGCCGGGCCGCCTTCCGGGGCCGCCGCACCGGCCGGCCCGGCGCCCGGCCGCGTACCGGGTTCGACGCCCGGCCGGATCGCCGACTCCATCCCCAGCACCAGTCCCACCTCCATCCCCCTGACCACGGCCGCGTCCATCCAGGTGTTCACCGCCCCAGCGCGGCTTTCCTCGCCCTCGCCCCCGCCGTCCCCCGGGCGCACCCGGCACGGATTCGCGCTCGGGCTGGCCGCGGCGAGCGTCGTCCCCGCCGTCGTGCTCGGCGGCACATCCGTCCTGCCGGCCTCCGCCGCCTCGGCGACCCCGGTCTCCTCGCCCGGCTCCACCACCGCCGACCAGCAGCCCGCCTGTGGTGACCCGGTGGCGAAGGACTTCCCGATCAGCACCCGCATCCGCGGTGGTCCGGACACGTACGCGTCCGGCGGCGGCTACGGAACCTGGTTCCTGGAGCTGACCAACACCACGACCGCGTCGTGCCGGGCCATCCACCCCGTTCTCGTCCTCACCGACGAGGACCGCAAGCTCACCTCCGACCAGATCCAGCTGAAGTTCTCCGAGCAGGCCCGCCCCGGCACCGAGCACCGCGTCACCTGGGAGACCACCGACCAGGACGAGCACATCGGCGTCTTCGGCGGCACGGGCGGCGACTCCTTCGACGGCTTCACCGTCCCCGCGGGCCACACCGTCACCGTCCAGGTCCGGATGGCGTTCACCTCCGACACCCGCCCCGGCCGGATCACCGCCAACGCCGCCATCGTCCAGCGGCAGCGCGCGGGCGGCACGGCCGGCAAGCCGGGCAAGGACGACGGGGCCTGGGTCGGCGAGTCCGAGGACTACCCCTTCACCATCGTCGAGGGCAGCGACGCCGACGACACGGGTGACACGGGTGACACGGGTGACACGGGTGAGACCGGTGAGATCGGCGAGGTCGGTGAGACCGGTGAGATCGGCGAGGTCGGTGAGACCGGTGAGACCGGCGAGACGGGCGAGATCGGCGGCACCGGAGAGACCCCGACCCCGCGCGAAACCCGGCCGGACGCGACCCGGCCCGGCACCGACGACACCACCGGCCCCCGGCCGCCCGCCGAGCCCGGCCGGACCCCGGCGGAGAGCGGCCGCCCGGAGCTGGCCGCGACCGGCGCGGGCAGCCTCCCGTCGGCCGGCCTCACCGTCACCGGGCTACTGATCGGCGGCGGCGCGATGGTGGTCCGGGCCCGGCACCTGCGCCGCGCCCACCCCTGAACCACCCCGGCGCACTCCCGAGCCACCCCCGGTCCGTCCCCGAGCCCCCGGCGCACTCCCGAGCCGCCCCGAGCCACTCCCGAGCCACCCCCCCCGAACCACCCCCGGTCCGTCCCCGAACCACCCCCGGTCCACCCCTCCCGCGCCCGGATGTTCACAGATGTTCATGTCCGTCTGCCACCATCGGGCCGTGGACTACCCGTACGACCAGGCACCTGGCGCACCCATCCGCTCCGGAATCCCGGAGCACGGCCGTATTCCCAAGTACTACGCGGTCAAGGCTCATGTCTCCTCCCTCATAGCCGAGTTGGGCGAGGGCGGCATGCTGCCCACCGAACGCGATCTGGCCGAGCGCTACGAGGTCTCGCGCGAGACGGTGCGCCAGGCGCTGCGGGAACTCCTGCTGGAGGGGCGGCTCGCCCGCCAGGGGCGCGGCACCGTCGTCGCGGGCCCCAAGCTGGAGCAGCCGCTCTCGCTGGCGAGTTACACCGAGGGCGTACGCCGTCAGGGCCGCACGCCGGGCCGTCACCTCATCGGGCTGGAGCGGTTCCCCTGCCCCGAGGCGCTCGCCGCCGACATCGGGGTGGAGCGCGGCGAGCCGGTCTGGCACCTGGAACGGGTGCTGCTCGCCGACGACGACCGGGTCGGCCTTGAGAGCACGTACGTCTCCGTCGCCCGTCTGCCCGACCTGGACACGGACTTCGAGCCCGACTCGTCCTTCTACGCCTACCTCCGCGACCGGCTCGGGATCCCCTTCGGCGATGCCGACGAGCGGATCGAGACGGTGCTCGCGACACCGCGCGAGGCGCTGCTCATCGGTACACCGCCCGCACTGCCCATGCTGTTGATCCACCGGATCTCTCGCGACACCGCCGGGAAGCCGCTGGAACGCGTACGGACCCTCTACCGCGGCGACAGGTTCTCCTTCACCGCGCACCTGGGCCCGCAGGACGGCTGCTGAACGACCGCGACCCGTCGATCGACTCGTCAAAATAACGGAAACGTAACGGGTCTAGGCCAAGCTTGGGGCCCAGTTCACCCTCCCGTTGCCGTACGGCTCGATGCGGGTCACTCGTCCCGAGGAGCGTAGCCGCCGTGAGAGTCATCGTCGTAGGAGCCGGCGTGGTGGGAACCATGCACGCCTGGCACGCAGTGAACCGCGGCCACGAGGTCGTACAGATCGAGCGCGAGAGTGAGGCGCGCGGAGCATCGCTCCGCAACTTCGGACAGATATGGGTCAGCGGACGGGCCGGCGGCGAGGAGCTGGAGACCGCGCTGCGCGCCCGTGAGCTCTGGGAGGGCATCGGGGCACAGGTCCCGGACCTCGGCTTCCGGGCCTGCGGCTCGCTCACCCCGCTCCGCACCGAGCTGGAGACCGCCGTCGCCGAGGCGGCCGTCGCCCGGCCCGACGCGGCGGCCCGCGGCTACAAGCTGCTCACGGCCGACGAGGCGAGGGCGGTCAACCCCGCGCTGCGCGGGGACTTCACCGCCGCCCTGTGGTGCGAGCGGGACGCCGCGGTCGAGCCGCGCACCGCACAGCTCGCGCTGAAGCGCGAGCTGCTGAGGTCGGGCCGGTACACCTTCCTCGGCGGCCGAGAGGTCCGCGAGGTGGTGGGCACCGCCTCCGTCCGCGACGACCACGGCGACGTGCACACCGGTGACGCCGTGATCCTGGCCACCGGTGCCTGGCTCGGCGGCCTCGTCCGCGAACTGGCCGGCCCCGATCTCCCCGTCCGCCGCGTCCGCCTCCAGATGATGCAGACCGACCCGCTCGGCGAGCCGCTCACCACCTCCGTCGCCGACGCGGACAGCTTCCGCTACTACCCGGCGTACCGGAGCGAGGCGCTGGACGCGCTCAACGCCGAGCAGGCGCAGGCACCCACCGCGGCGGCGCACCGGATGCAGCTGCTGATGGTGCAGCGCCGGGACGGCGGACTGACCATCGGCGACACCCACGAGTACGAGCACCCCTTCTCGTTCGACACCGTCGAGGAGCCGTACGAGCACCTCACCGGGGTCGTCGAGTCCTTCCTCGGCCGCCCGCTGCCGAGGATCCGGCACCGCTGGGCCGGGGTCTACGCCCAGTGCACCGACACCAGCCGGGTCGTCCACCGCCAGCAGGTGCGGGACGGCGTCTGGCTGGTCACCGGACCGGGCGGCCGGGGCATGACCTGCTCGCCCGCCATCGCCGAAACGACCGCCAACGAACTGGGCTGGTGAAGAAGTTGAGCAACACCGAGAAGCTGAACCTGATCGTCCTCGACATGGCCGGCACCACCGTCGCCGACGGCGGCCTCGTCGAGCAGGCGTTCTCCGCCGCCGCCGGACGCCTCGGCGTCGAGCCCGGCTCCGCCGATCACGCCGAGAAGCTCGACTACGTCCGCGCCACCATGGGCGAGTCGAAGATCTCCGTCTTCCGGCACCTCTTCGGCGACGAGGACCGGGCCCAGCTGGCCAACACCGCCTTCGAGGAGGCGTACGGCGAACTGGTCGACGGCGGCCGCATCGCGCCGATCCCCGGTGCCCGCGAGGCCATCGAGCGGCTCAAGGGCGAGGGCAGGACCGTGGTCCTGTCCACCGGCTTCGCCCGCACCACCCAGGACGCCATCCTGGCCGCGCTCGGCTGGCAGGACCTGGTCGCCCTGACCCTCTGCCCGGCCGACGCGGGCGGCCGAGGCCGCCCCTACCCGGACATGGTCCTCGCCGCCTTCCTGCGCACCGGCGCCGTCGACGGCGTCCAGCGGATCGTCGTCGCGGGCGACACCTCGTACGACATGCTCAGCGGGGTGCGCTCCGGGGCCGGGATCGTCGCCGGGGTGCTCACCGGCGCCCACGACAAGGACCGGCTGACCCGCAACGGCGCCACGCACGTGCTCGGCTCGGTCGCCGAGCTCCCGGAACTGATCGCGCGGGCCGAGGCATGACGGGCGGAGAGCGGTCCGTCCGCAGCGGAATCAGGTTCGACCGGGTCAGCGTCGCGTACGGCGGGAACACCGTGCTCGACCGGCTCGACCTGACCGTCGAGCCCGGCGAGGTCATGGCGCTGCTCGGCCCCTCCGGGTCCGGCAAGACCACCGCCCTGCGCGCCGTCGCCGGATTCGTCCAGCCCGTATCGGGCCGGGTCCACCTCGGTGACCGTGACGTCACCGGGCTGCCGCCGCACAAGCGCGGGATCGGCATGGTCGTCCAGCAGTACGCCCTCTTCCCGCACATGCGGGTCCAGGACAACGTCGCCTTCGGGCTCAAGGCCCGCAAGACCGCCAAGGCCGAGATCCCCGAACGGGTCGCCGAGGCCCTGGAAATGGTCGGCATGGCCGCCTACGCCAAGCGCTACCCGCGCGAGCTCTCCGGCGGCCAGCAGCAGCGCGTCGCCATCGCCCGCGCGCTCGCCATCCGGCCCGGCGTCCTGCTGCTCGACGAACCGCTCTCCGCCCTCGACGCCCAGCTCCGCTCCGGCATGCTCGCCGAACTGGCGCGACTGCACCGGGAGTTGCCGGACGTCTCCATCCTGTACGTCACCCACGACCAGGTCGAGGCGCTCACCCTCGCCGACCGGATCGCGGTCATGGACAAGGCCCGGCTGCAGGACTGCGGCACCCCGCAGGACCTGTACCGCCGCCCGCGCACCGAGTTCACCGCGTCATTCGTCGGCAACGCGAACCTGCTGCCGGTCACCGTCACCGAAGGCGCCGACTCCGTCGACTTCGCCGGCCGCGCACTCGACGTACCGACCGGCGACGTCACCCGGGGCGCCACCGCAACCCTCTGCGTCCGGCCCCATCTGGTCGGGCTCGGCGACGGCCCCAACGCGCTCAGCGGCACCATCGCCGAGGTCCAGTGGCGTGGCTCCACCCACCGGCTCTACGTCGACGTCGACGGGCACCGGGTCAAGGCCGACCTGAAGGAGCTGCGCGAGACACCGGCACTCGGCGACCGGGTCACGCTGCACTTCGCGGCCGAGGACGCGGTGCTGCTGCCCGTGGGCACGGCACCCGGAGCCGGGGGAGGGACCGATGGCTAGCGCCGCGCACCCCGTCACCCCGGGCATCGACACCGTGAAGGCCCCGCGCCCACGCACCGGCGAGCGGGAACCGGACCGGTCCGGGGCGGTGCCCCCGAAGGCCGGTCCGCAGGACCCGGCCCGCCGCGTACCCCGCTTCGTCTGGGCGCTGCCGCCCGTCGCCGTCCTCGCCCTCGTCTTCCTCTACCCGCTGGCCCTCGTCGTCCAGCAGTCCGTCAGCCCGGACGAGGGCGGCACCTCGATCGCCCCGTACGGCGACGTGTTCGCCTCCGAATCGTTCCGCTCGGCGCTGACCACCACCGTCTGGCTGGCGGTCGGCTCCACGGTCGGATGCCTGGTGCTGGGCTTCGTCCTGGCCATGATCATCGCGTTCGTGCCGTTCCCCGGCGGCAGGGCGGTCGCCAAGTTCATCGACGTCTTCCTCTCCTTCCCGTCGTTCCTGATCACGCTCGCCCTGCTGTTCATCTACGGCAATGTCGGCATGGCCAACGGCGTCTGGACGGACATCACCGGCGCGGCCGCCGGCCCCTTCGACTTCCTCACCACCCCATGGGGCGTGCTGCTCGCGGAGATCACCTACTTCACCCCGTTCGTGATGCGCCCGCTGCTCGCCGCGTTCTCGCAGCTCGACAGCGCACAGCTGGAAGTGGCGTCCTCGCTGGGCGCGAAGCCGGCCCGGATCGTGCGGCAGGTGATCCTCCCCGAGGCGCTCCCCGCGCTCGCCGCGGGCGGCAGCCTCGTCCTGGTGATGTGTCTCAACGAGTTCGGCATCGTGCTGTTCACCGGCGCGAAGGGGGTCACGACCCTGCCGATGCTCGTCTACAGCAAGGCGATCCTGGAGTCCGACTACCCGGCGGCCTGTGTCGTCGCCGTGGCGAACATCGCGATCTCCGTCGGTCTCTACAGCCTGTATCGGATGGTGAGCCGCCGTGTTGGTGCATAGCCGTACCGGGAAATGGGCCACCTGGTCCGTGTTCTTCGTGCTCTTCGTCCCGCTGTTCGCGCTGCCGCTGCTGGTCATCCTCGCCGCGTCGTTCACCACCAACTGGTCCGGTGCCTTCCCCTCCGGGCCGACCACCGAGCACTACGTGGCGGCGACCGGCGGCGACTCCCTCCAGGCGCTGACCACCAGCCTGATCACGGCCGTCAGCGCCAGCCTGCTCGCCCTGACCATCGGTTCCTGGGCCGCGCTCGCCGCCGCCTCGATGCGCAGGCGGGGCAGGCGGTTCCTCGACGCGCTGTTCATGCTGCCGGTCGCCGTGCCGTCCGTCGTGGTGGGCCTCGCCGTGCTCGTCGCGTTCAGCAAACCGCCGATGCTGCTGAACGGGACGCGCTGGATCGTGATCCTGGCGCACACCATTCTTGTCACGGCGTTCGCCTATTCGTCGGTTTCGGCAGCAATAGTGCGTCTCGACCCGATGTACGAACAGGCGGCGGCCAGTCTGGGCGCCCGCCCCGGTTACGTCCTGTGGCGCATCAAGCTGCCGCTCCTGCTGCCGTCCCTCACGGCGGCCGCAGGGCTCTGCTTCGCGCTGTCCATGGGCGAGTTGAGCGCCACGATGATGCTCTACCCGCCGGACTGGACACCGCTCCCGGTGCAGATCTTCGCGGCCACCGACCGTGGCTCGCTCTTCACCGGAGCGGCCGTCGCCGTGGTCCTGATGGGAACGACGCTGCTGGTACTGCTCGGCGTCTCCCGGATCCGCACCAGGGCCTCGTACCGCTGATCCGCCGACACCCCCGTACTGACCTCCGGCCGGCTTCCGGCCGATATCCAGGAGATACGACTGCCATGCGCAAGAACCGCCTCAAGCCCATAGCCGCCGTCACCGGCTGCCTCGCCCTCGCCGCCACCCTCTCCGCCTGCGGCGGCTCCTCGGCCGCCTCCGACGAGAAGGCCGTCACCGTCTACAGCGCCGACGGCCTCAAGGGCGAGAACGGCGACGGCTGGTACGACAAGGTGTTCAAGGACTTCGAGAAGAAGACCGGCATCAAGGTCAAGTACGTGGAGGGCGGCTCCGGCGAGATGGTGCAGCGCGCCGTCCGCGAGAAGTCCAACACCCAGGCCGACGTCCTGGTCACCCTGCCGCCGTTCATCCAGCAGGCCGACAGCAAGGGCCTCCTCGCCGCGTACGCGCCGGCCGGCTCCGACAAGGTCGACGGCGCCGACAAGGCCGCCGACTCCAAGTGGACCTCGGTCGTCAACAACTACTTTGGCTTCATCTACAACAAGAAGGAGCTGAAGTCGGCGCCCGCCACCTGGGAGCAGCTGCTCGGCGGAAAGTTCAAGAACAAGATCCAGTACTCCACCCCCGGAGTCGCCGGTGACGGCACGGCCGTGCTCATCAAGGCCATGCACGACTTCGGCGGCAAGGAGCCGGCGATGGCGTACCTGAAGAAGCTCCAGGCCAACAACGTCGGCCCGTCCGCCTCCACCGGCAAGCTGGCCCCCAAGGTCGACAAGGGCGAGCTGCTCGCCGCCAACGGCGACGTCCAGATGAACTTCGCGCAGTCCAAGGACATGCCGAACCTCGGCATCTGGTTCCCCGCGAAGCAGGGCGGCAAGTCCACCACCTTCGCACTGCCGTACGCGGCCGGCCTGGTCGACAAGGCCCCGCACACCGCCAACGGCAAGAAGCTGCTCGACTTCATGCTCTCCGAGCAGGCCCAGAAGGACGTCAGCGCGGTCGGCGGCGGCTTCTCCGCCCGCAAGGACGTCGAGGCCACCGACGCCAACGCCATCGAGCTGGCCAAGCTGATGGACGGTGTGGAGGTCTTCGAGCCCGACTGGTCGGACATCGGCACCAACCTGGACAGCTACGTCGAAGCCTGGAAGTCGGCCACCGGCAGCTGACCGTTGCCCGACGATTCACGGCAGGGGTATGGACCTCCGACGGATCATCGCGAAAGGATAACGGGTCTAGTCCCACGTTCAACTCCCCGTCCCAGGCCGGGGAGTTGAACGTGTGCCCCCACGCCTCGACGGAGGACCCCGTGACCACAGGCATGTCCCGCCGCACTCTCCTCATGAGCGCGGCCGCCCTCGCCGCCGCAGGACCGCTCGCCACCGCCACCGCGCGGGCCGCGGCCCGTACCCCGAAGGTCCTGGTCATCGGCCTGGACGGCGCCCTGCTGAACAGGATCAAGGACGCGGACGCCCCGAATCTCGACGCCCTGATGGCCACCGGACTCACCTCGGTCAGCCCGCTCTACGCCAACCCGATGGCACCCACGCTGTCCGGCCCCGGCTGGTCCACGATCATCACCGGCGTCTGGCCCGACAAGCACCGCGTCAAGGACAACGCCTTCACCGGCAACGCCTTCGCGCAGTACCCCGACTTCCTCACCCGGATCGAGACCGCGAAGCCGGGCCTGTCGACGTACGCGGTCGCCTCCTGGAACCCCGTCACCGACACGATCTTCTCCCCGAAGGTCGACACCCGGGTCTCCACCCCGGACGCCGAGTACGACACCGGCACCACGAGCAGGGCCGTCGCCGAACTGTCCGGCGGCAACCGGGACGCGGTCTTCGTCCACCTCGACAACGTCGACCACGCCGGCCACAGCCACGGCGCCGCGAGCAAGCAGTACCTGGACGCGATCCACGGCGTGGACGCCCAGGTCGGCCAGCTGGTCGCGGCGGTACGGGGCCGCGCCACCCACGGCTCCGAGGACTGGCTCATCATGATCACCGCCGACCACGGGCACACCGACGCGGGCGGCCACGGCGGCTCCAGCGCGGCCGAACGGCAGACCTTCCTCATCGCGAGCGGCGGCTCCGCCACCCCCGGCTCCACCCGGTACGACATCAAGATGCCGGACGTCGCCGCCTCCGCCCTCGCCCACCTCGGCATAGCCGTCGACCCGGCCTGGGGTCTGGACGGCCGGCCGTTCCAGCAGCCCGTCCCCGACGCCTTCGACGCGCTGCGCCCGCAGCTGGCGACCCGCGTCGACGAGACGGGCATCGGCGCGGCCGTGCTCGGCTTCACCCACACCCCGCCCGCCGGGTGGTCCGTCGACAACAGCGCGATGGGCACCGGCGGAGTCACCGAATGGCGCGGCTGGACCTTCACCACCGACGAGTTCTGGACCTCCGCCGAGCGCGACCAGTGGCGCGAGAACAACGTCCGGGCCCGGAACGTCTTCGCGGTCGCCGACGGCGACGAATGGGTCGACAAGAGCTTCACCGGCACCTTCGACTCCACCCTGATCAGCCCGGCCCGGCCGGTCACCGGCGGCCGCACCGCCACCCTCGCCTACACCACCCACTACCGCCAGGAAGCCCCGCAGAAGGGCGAGGTGCTCATCTCCTACGACGGAGGCACCCCGGCCGTCGTGAAGACGTACACCTCCGACACCGTCTCGAAGGCCGAATCGCTCACCCTCCAGGTCCCGGCCGGGGCCACCACCGCGCAGGTCCACTTCCGGTACACCGGCGGCAACAACTGGTTCTGGGCGGTCGACGGAGTGACACTCACGTCGTCATGATCCGGCCGTTCCGGCACGTCGAACGAACGGCCTAAAATCGGGGGCGTCGGCGCTGCACAACGCGGTGCCGCCGGCGTCCCCGCACACGGCGTACGGCAGGAGTCCCACACATGGCAGAGCGCAAGCCGATCTCGTCCTGGCTCACCGACATGGACGGAGTCCTGATCCACGAGGGGACGCCGATCCCCGGAGCCGATGCCTTCATCAAGCGGTTGCGTGACTCGGGGCTGCCCTTCCTGGTCCTCACCAACAACTCCATCTACACCGCCCGCGACCTGCACGCCAGGCTGAACCGCATGGGCCTGGACGTGCCGGTGGAGAACATCTGGACCTCCGCCCTGGCCACCGCCCAGTTCCTGGACGACCAGCGGCCCGGCGGCACGGCGTACGTCATCGGCGAGGCCGGCCTCACCACCGCCCTGCACGACATCGGCTATGTGCTCACCGACCACGAACCCGACTACGTGGTCCTCGGCGAGACCCGCACGTACAGCTTCGAGGCGCTCACCAAGGCGATCCGGCTGATCAACGGCGGCGCCCGCTTCATCTGCACCAACCCCGACGAGACCGGCCCGTCCGCCGAGGGCCCGCTGCCCGCCACCGGGTCCGTCGCCGCCCTGATCACCAAGGCCACCGGCAAGGCCCCGTACTTCGCGGGCAAGCCCAACCCGCTGATGATGCGCACCGGGCTCAACGCGATCGGCGCCCACTCCGAGTCCAGCGCCATGATCGGCGACCGGATGGACACCGATGTGCTGGCCGGCCTGGAGGCGGGGATGCAGACCTTCCTGGTCCTCACCGGCCTCACCACGGTCGCCGACATCGACAAGTACCCCTTCCGGCCGTCCACGGTCGTCGACTCGATCGCCGATCTGGTCGACCTCGTCGACGCGGGCTGAGCCCGGCGAGGCACGGCCCCCGGGCGGCGGGGGAGGGGCTGCGGAAGGTGTGCGCGGGCCCTTCCCCCGCGCTCCTGCGGATGCGAAAAACCTCCGGAGGCGTGAACCTGCACTGAGGAGGTTCACGATGCGTTCGACAACCCTCACGTTCTGTGCCGCCGCGGTCGTCGCGGCGACCCTGGTGCCGGCGCCCGCCGCACTGGCCGACTCCGACTCCGGGTCCGCCCCCGAGAAGGGCAACCACCCCGCCCTGACGCTGACCCCGTCCTCCGTCGCACCCGGCGGTGAGACGGATCTGCGGCTGGAGGGCTGCGGGGGCCGCGAGGCCACGGGCCAGTCGGAGGTCTTCGTCTCCGAGGCGCGCTTCTCGCCCGCCGCGGACGGGGGCCTCTTCGCCGAGGCCCGGATCAGCTCGGACGCCTCCCCGGGCGAACACGGCATCCGGATCGACTGCAAGGACGACAAGGGCGCCACCGACGCCGGTACGGTCACCGTCGTCGACCGCGGCAGGCCCAGCCCCCTCGCCCCGGTCGCCGCGGGCGGCGGCGGAACCGCCCTGCTCGTCGACCGGGAGGCCGAGCAGGACGGCCCCGGCACCGTGCACGCGGTGATCGGACTGGCCCTGGCGGCCGTCGCGGCCGTCGCCGTCGCGTTCCGCAGCGCGCGCCGCCGTCGCCGTGCGGCCTCGGACTGACATGTCCGCCCCCGCCGGCAACGAGGGGCGCGGCAGGCTGTTCGCCGGAGTGACCTGGGCCGTCCTGCTGCTCGGGCTCTGGCTCTGGGGCCGCGGCATCACCGACGGCTCCGGCGCCAGTTCCGCCCCGACCACCGGCGACATCGCCGCGGTGGGGCGCCCCCTCGGCGTACCGCTGCCGCCGCCGCACGATCCGATCGAGGGCGCGGTGCCGAAGCGGGTCGAGATCCCGTCGATCGGCATCGAGGCACCCGTGGTCGCCCGCGGCCTGGACAAGGACGGCGCGATCGAACCGCCCTCCTTCGACACGCCCCAGACCGTCGGCTGGTACGGCGACGGCACCGAGCCCGGCGCGAAGGGCCCGGCCCTGCTCGTCGGCCATGTCGACACCGAGACCAGACCGGCCGTCTTCTACGGACTGAGCGCGGCCCGCCCCGGCGCCAGGGTCGACATCACCCGCGCCGACGGAACGGTCGCCGAATTCACCATCGACGACGTCCAGGTCTTCACCCGGGCACGCTTCGACGCCGACAAGGCGTACGGCCCGCGCAAGGACGGCCGGGCGGAGCTCCGCCTGATCACCTGCGGCGGCGCCTTCGACCGCAAGACGCACTCGTACGACGCGAACGTGGTCGTCTCGGCCTACCTGACCGGCGAGAAGCCCGCGGCCGACAAGACCTGATGCCGGGCTCAACCGCCTTGGCGCACAACATTCCTGACGCAGGGTCAATAAGTGGTCACTCCCGGCTTTCGGGAGATGCGGACAGAAGCCCTGTGTCAGGATGGAACGGATGCGGCAGTGCACCGCCGCCGCACCGAGGGGGAGTGCATGCACGGCAGTCACGACGGCCGGCGGGGCGTTCGCAAGGGCAGGTGTACGGGCAGGTGTACGAGCCCGGGGCGGGCCGGCGCGGTGGCCGCGGCAGGGGCAGTGCTGCTGCTCGCGGGATGCACCTCCGACCCCGCACCCGGCCCCGGTCCTGATCCCGCTCGCGGAACCACCGGCCGGAGCCCCGCGGGCAGCGACCGGTACTGGGTCAACCCGGACGGGAACGCGGCCCGGCAGGTCGCCGCGTACACCCGGGACGGCGACGGGGCGAACGCCGCCCTGATCGAGCGGATCGCACGGCAGCCGGTCGGCGAGTGGATCGGCCCGGACACCCCCGAGGCCGAGGCGAAGGGCCTCACGGAGGCGGCCGGGAAGGCGGGCCGGGAGGCGCTGCTGGTCCTCTACAACATCCCGCACCGCGACTGCGGACAGTTCTCCAGGGGCGGCGCCGCCGACGGCAACGCGTACCGGACCTGGCTGGAGGGCGTCGCCCGGGGCATCGGCGACCGGCGCGCCACGGTGATCCTGGAGCCCGACGCGCTGCTGCACATGGTCGACGGGTGCACACCGCAGGAGTTCCACGAGGAGCGGTACGACCTGCTGAAGGGGGCGGTGGAGCGGCTCGGGCGGCAGCCCGGCGTCCGCGTCTACATGGACGCGGGCAACGCCGGCTGGCGCAGCCCCGACGCGCTCTTCCGTCCGCTGCGCCGCGCGGGTATCGGGGCGGCCGACGGGTTCGCCGTCAACGTCTCCAACTTCGAGACCACGCGGGCCAGTACGGAGTTCGGCAAGCGGCTCTCGGTGAAGGTCGGCGGCAAGCCGTTCGTCATCGACACCAGCCGCAACGGCAACGGCCCCTACCGTGGCGGTGCCCCCGGGGAGAACTGGTGCAACCCGCCCGGCCGGGCACTCGGCGAGCCGCCCACGACCGACACCGGTGACGGACTGGTCGACGCCTACCTCTGGATCAAGCGGCCCGGCGAGTCCGACGGCGACTGCGGGGGCGGCCCGAAGGCCGGTGCCTGGTGGCCCGAGTACGCCCTGGGCCTGGCCCGCGCCACGAAGTAGCCGCAGCGGGCGCGGGGCGTCCCGATGCTCCGCACCCGCCCGCCCCACGGCCCTACGGGACCTCGACCCACCTGCCCTCGGACGGCGTTCCCCGGTCGTCCGTCACGAAGAGCATGTACCAGCCCGACGGCACCATCGCCCGGTTGCCCGGCACCGTGACCGTGATCCCGCCCGCCGTCCGCCGCAGCCCCAGCGCCACCGAACGCTGATCGGTGTCCGTGACATGGGTGACCGCAGCGGGCCGGATCAGCTTCGCCGAGGTGATCGCCCGCCCCGGCGCCGTCGTGAAACCGCCCGTGCCGCCGCGCCGGAGGATCTTCGGGCCGCCCGTCAGCACGGGGCGTGAACTCCGGTACAGATAGGGCGGGGTGTAGATCTCGATGCGCTGCTCGAAGACGCCCGGCCGGGTATTCGCCCGGTCCGCGTAGAGCGGGTCCGAACCGAAGATCATGACGCGGCCGTCGGGCAGCAGCACCGACCCCGAGTGGTAGTTGCGGCCCACCGCCGGATCGGCGACCCGCCGGTACCTGTCCGTCCCCGGGTCGTACAGCCGGGCCTGGAGCACATTCGATCCGCCCCGTCCCCGGTAGTCGTTGGAACCGCCGGTGACCAGCACCGAATCGTCGGGGAGCAGCGAGGCACCGGGATAGCGGGTGCCCTCGGCCAGCGGGGCGCCGTCCCTGAACCTGGGGGCGGGGTCCTTCAGATCGACCAGCCGGGACTTCGCGCTCGACCGGTCCGACTCACCGACCCCGCCACCGCCGATGACCATGAACCTCTCGTCCTGTGCCGGGGGCAGCCGGACCGTCGCGGAGGTCTCCATCTCGTCGGCGTCGCCCAGTCCGGGGATCTTCCTGAAGCTGTTGGTCGCCAGGTCCCAGACGCCCGGGTCGCGGCCGACGTCGGCCGGGCCGTATCCGGCGTTCGAGCCGGAGTAGAACAGCTTGCCGTCGCCCAGCAGGAAGACCGCGGGGTAGGTGGGGAACCTCCGGACGATGCCGGTGTAGCGCCACTTACCGGTCCTCGGGTCGTAGATCTCGTCCTTGCCGGGAACGATCTGCCCGATCTCGTCCAGCCCGGAGAGGGCGAGCACCCGGCCGTCCTTCAGGGTGGTCAGCGTCGGGTACCAGCGCGCCTCGTTCATCGGGTCGACGGAGATGTACCTCTCCGCCACCGGATCGAACTCGAAGGATTCCCGGATGCCCTGGAAGTCCTTCTTGTCGAGGGCGATCTTCTGCGCGATCCCGTAGACGTTGCGGGCGTCGGAGCCGCTCAGGCCCGCGATCCGGTAGTTGTCCTCGGCGCCGGTCCCGTACCGCGCCCCGGACTTCTCGGCCTCCACGTAGATCCGGCCCAGACCGGCGTCGTTGCGCAGGAACGCCCCCGTCCTCCGGTCGAAGACCTTGGTGGCCCTCTCCACCAGCACCGGGTCCTTGGACACATACGTCCTGCCGTTCGCCCGGCCCGTGAACCGGGTGCCCGCGGGCAGTGTGACCGGCCGGTCCGGGTTCTCGTTGTGGACGATCATCAGCCCGCCGGCCTTGGTGACATCGCCCTTGAGCTTCTCGTACCGTCCGGTGCCACCGGCTATGAGGAGCCTGCCGTCGGGCAGCTGGGTGTGACCCGAGCAGAACATGTCGTCGGGCGTGGGGATGTTCTTGAACCCGTTGGTCCGCGGATCCCACAGCACCGAGCGGAAGCTCTTCGCGTCGAAGTTCTTCCGGTTGTTGCCGGAGCCCGCGACGAGCAGCACCTTTCCGGTGTGCAGCAGCGCGGCGTGGATGGTGTTGATCCGGTACCCGGCGGGGACGTCCAGGAAGTCCCAGTGGCCGTTGGCGGCCTTGTAGCCCGGCTTGTTGATCTTGTAGTCGTGGTAGCGCTCGGTGCTCTCGCGGTACAGCCAGGGGCCGTTCGCCCCGGAGAGCGCCAGGACCACCGCCGCACTGATCGCCATCCGGCGGGTACGCAGGCTCGGACGGAACCTCATCGCTCACGACCCTTCTCCCTGCGGACGGTGTACCGCCAGCCGGCGACGGGCGCCGCGGTGATCAGCATCGCCATGGCGGCCCAGGTGAGCATCGCCGGATGGCTGTGGCCGAGGACGAAGGAGGCGGCGATGGAGCCGCCGAAGACCAGCAGGAAGAAGAGGTGGATCCGGAAGGTGCCGAAGAGCGTGTCCGGGCTGGACGAGTCGCCCTTGGGCGTCACCACGAACGAGCTCCTGCGGCGCAGCACGGCGTCCAGCAGCGAGCGTGCGTAGACCGGGGCGGAGAGCGCGGACATCATCATGCCGGCCAGACCGCCGGAGCCCTCGGGCTCGTGCGGCGAGACGTTGTGCCGCCGGTTCCAGACGTACAGCCCGATCTGGAGCGCCGAGGCATTGCCGTACAGCATCATCCAGACGACCGGGTCGATCTGTACGCCCGAGGCGCCGATGCCCAGGAACAGGGCGCAACTCAGCGCCGCGAGGATCCAGTTCAGCGCGGACATCGGGTAGAAGATGATCATCAGCGTGTAGTTGAGGAGCTTGCCCGGCGGGAGCGAGCAGAAGCCCTTCCAGAACTGCTTGAGGATCGTCTCGTACGTCCCGCGCGACCAGCGCAGCTGCTGGGTGAAGAAGTCCGTCCACGCGGTCGGGCCCTCGCCGACGGCCAGCACGTCAGGGGTGTAGACCGAGCGCCACTTGCGGCCGGTGCGTGGATTGCGGGCGCGGTGCATCTCGAAACCGGTCGCCATGTCCTCGGTGATCGAGTCGTACAGACCGCCGATCTGCTTGAGGGCCGAGATCCGCACCGCGTTGCTGGTGCCGACGAACATCGGGGCGCCGTAGCGGTTGCCCGCGCGCTGGATCAGCGCGTGGAAGAGGAACTGCTGGGACTCGGCGGCCTTGGTGACGAAGGTGTCGTAGTTGCCGTAGACCTGCGGGCCGATGACGAAGCCGACGTCCGGGTCGCGGAAGTAGCCGAGCATCCGCTCCAGATAGTTGGGCAGCGGTACGTGGTCGGTGTCGACGGAGGCGAAGAACTCGTAGTCGCCGCCGTGCGCGTCGAGCCAGGCGTTGTAGTTGCCGTGCTTGGTCCTGGCGCGGTGCGGGCCCCGGTCGCGGTTCCAGTGCGCGACGCCCCTGCGGGAGAAGTGGTGCACCCCGAGCCGGGCGCAGACCTCCTTGACCGCCGGGTCGTCGCCCTCGTCGAGCAGCCAGACGTGCAGCAGCCCGCGGTGCCGGATGCGGACCGCGGCCTCCAGGGTCCTCGTCACCATCTCCAGGGGCTCCTTGCCCGGGACGAAGGAGGTGAGGAAGGCGACCCTGGTGCCGGTCTCCGGGACGACCGGGACCGGATCGCGCGCGACCAGCGTCGCGTGCGCGTTGGACAGGACGTTCAGCGTCCGGAAGAGCTCGATCAGCCCGATCGAGACCAGCATCACGATGTCCAGGACCAGCAGCGTGCCGTTCCTGAGGTTCGGGTCGCGCCGGGTCCAGTGGTCGGGCTGCATCAGCCAGCCGAGCAGGCCGATCGAGACGAGCGGCGCGGCACCCAGCAGGAGCGCCGCGCGGATCCTGTGCGGTTCCTGTGAGAGCAGCGAGCGGTACTGCACCCGGTACGGCAGTCCGGTGCCGGGCCCGGTCAGTGGCCCGGCGAGCCGGCTGTAGTGCTCGTAGTCGTAACGCGGCAACGGCTCCTTCGGCCGCCGACGTTGTTCCCCGGGTATCGGCTGCGCCGGTATCCGGGTCAGGGTGGTCCGGGAAAGATCGTTGTTCTGCCGGGCGCCGGTCGGCGTCGACGTCATGGGTCATCCCCCTGCACGCATGGTCGGTGCGTGGCTGATAGGTCGTCTCGGCCGCGGCGATTCCCCGTCGGCCGCCGCGGACGACATCAATGGCGGGCGGCCGTCCGCTCAGATACGGAACGGCGCCCTTCCGGCCGTCTCTGGCGCCCCCTCGACACCAGTCCCCGAGCGGGGCCCCCACCCCGCGTTGCGGACAACCGGAACTTCCCCCTCTGCAGCCCCCAACTGCACGGCTCACCGGCCTGGTTGGGGCCGGTGACCAATAGACAGGTTGTCCGACCCCGGTCCCGATCGCAAGGGTGAAACGAGTGGGTTACCAGTCATACGTACGATTTGTGGCCCCCTTGTGGAGGGGGCGTGCGGAGGCGTATGGAAACGGACTTCGCGCCACTGAGTGACCGTCCGGTGACTCTGTGACATCTGTGCGAAGACTGTGCGGCGCCTGTACGGGTAGTGGTTGAAGGTGGCGCCGTGGGCGGCGTCACGGGGTGGAAGTCCGGCGCGAGGCTTCGGTGCGGGAGGTTCGCGAACGAACAAAGCCCCCTCACGCGTAGTGAGGGGGCTTTGACTCTGCGTGCGCCGCCAGGGACTCGAACCCCGGACCCGCTGATTAAGAGTCAGCTGCTCTAACCAACTGAGCTAGCGGCGCCTGCTGACCTGGAGAACTCTACCCGAAGACGGGGGGTGCTCCTGACCATTTACCGTCCATCACGGCCTGTCGGATGGTCGTTTTTTCTGTTCTGTCCGTCAAAATGCAATATGTCAGGAGAGTTGAGACACTGGCGCCCGTGCAGATGCGCCCAAAGATCTTGACGAGTGCGGAGGGGAATCGCATGACTGTGCCGGCTTTCGAGGAGTACGTGCCCGCCATCGACTGCATCTGTGCGGGGTGCGCCGCGCAGCGGCGGACCGCCGCCAGTGCACTGCCCGTGCGGTACGGAGGACATCCGGCCGCGCACGGCACCCGCCGCGCACTGGTGCTGGTCACCGCGGCCGGCGTGGTGCTGGGCAGCGGCGCCGTCGAAACGGCGAGCGCGACGGGCGACCGGGCGGCGGAGGCGGCCGGAGCCGCCCGGGCCGACACGGACGTGGACAGCCCGCAGGGCGGCCCCGGACCACTGCGGGGCGGTGGCGCCTCGGGCCCGCCCTCGTCCACGACCACCACGCCCAAGCTGCGCAAGAGCAGCCGGGCCGACATCATCAACCGCGCGAAGAAATGGGTGTCCGCGCAGGTCCCGTACAGCATGACCAAGTATTGGCCGGACGGCTATCGGCAGGACTGCTCCGGCTTCGTCTCGATGGCCTGGAACCTGCCCGGCAACGAATGGACCGGCAGCCTCGCCGCGTTCGGCACGCGGATCGCGCGGGAGGAACTCCAGCCCGGCGACATCCTGCTCTTCCACAACCCGGCCGACCCCTCGAAGGGCTCGCACGTCACGATCTTCGGCGGCTGGACCGACTACACGCACACCCACTACACGGCGTACGAGCAGACGAAGCCGCACACCCGCAAGAAGACGACGCCCATGGCGTACTGGACCCACTCCGGCAACTACGTCGCCTACCGCTACAAGGGGCTCAGCGGCGGCAGCGCCGGCAGCGGCTCGTCGGTGACGAGGTTCCCGGGCGCCGCGAAGTTCGGCCCCGGTGCCGGTAACGCCTACGTGACCCAGCTCGGCAGGATGCTCGTGGAGCGGGGCGGCAAGCGCTTCTACAAGGTCGGCCCCGGGCCGGGCTGGGGCGAGGCCGACCGGCGGGCGACCCAGGCGTTCCAGAAGGCCCAGGGCTGGAAGGGCAAGGAAGCGGACGGCATCCCGGGCCCCGACACCTGGCGGCTCCTGGCGAACGGAACCGGCCATGACATCCCCGGCACCGGAAACGGGAGCGGGAACGGAAGCGGAACGGGCGCCGGCCACGGCGACTCGAACCCGGATTCGAAGTTCCCCGGGCGGGGCTATTTCCGGCCCGGTCAGTCCAACAGCCATGTCGACAGGCTCGGCAAGCAGTTGGTGAAGAAGGGCTTCGGCAAGCACTACACCTCGGGGCCCGGACCCCGGTGGACCGAGGCGGACCGGCGCAATGTCGAGGCATTCCAACGCGCTCAGGGCTGGCGGGGCGGAGCGGCCGACGGCTACCCCGGTCCGGAGACCTGGCGGCGACTCTTCGGGTGACACGACGGACATGACGGAGGCGGGTATGCGATCCACGGTGTCGGACAGCTCCGGAACCCCGGAGAACGGCAGGCGACGGGAGAAGGAGCGGGAACCGGCCGGGGCGGCCGGCCCGGGCGGGCCCGCCGGGGCGACGGTTCCGCGGGCCGGTGCGGGCCCGGAGCCGGGACCGGCCACCGGGCCGGACTCCGTGGTCGACCTGGTGCTGGATCTGGTCCCGGGCGAGGACCGGGATCCGGCGCTCGGCGCGACCTCGGCCTCGGTGTCGGTCCCGGCCGCGGCGACGGGCGCCGTCCCCGCCCCGGTCGTGGCCGGGAACCGCACGGACCCGGTCCCCGACGCCCCGCCCCCGCCCCGGCACCGCGTGGCCCCCGAGACCGTCTTCGACTCGCTCCCCGTCGCCGGCGGCGACGGTGCCGAACGGCCCGGTGAACCGCTGTGGGGGGCCGGGCGGCACCACGCGGTCATCGCCAACGAACGGACCGCCACCATCCCCGTGCACCTGCTCTTCCGCGAGGACGCCGAGCGCGCCGACGCCGCCGCGCTGCCCACCGGTGTGCTGCGGCGGGGGGCCGGCGGTGACCGGCCGCAGGCGGGGGTGCGTCGGCCGCCCATGCCGAGGGGGCCGCAGGTCCGGCCCTCGACCCGGCCGGCACCGGTCGGTGATCCACGGCTCACCGAGCGTCCGGGGCCCGCGCTCCCCGGCTGGCTGGCGCTGCTCGCCGGGCTGTCCGGGGTCGCCGCCTGTGGCGCGGTGCTCTGGTGGGTCGGTGCGCTGCCCGCCGCCGCGCTCGCCCGGTTCGGGATCGGCTCGCGTCCGTACGACGGCATCGGCCTCAGCGCCTGGGCGGCGCTCGCAGGGCTGGTCTCGGCGGTGCTCTTCGCGCTCGGCGGCCTGAGCCGCGGACGGGTGGGATACGCCTGGGTGCTGACGCTGTTCGGCGAGTATCGGGGGAGCGTGCGGCGGACCGGGCTGATGTGGATCAGCCCCCTGCTGCTGCGCCGCCGGGTCGACGTACGCCTGCGGCACTGGCGCAGCGAACCGCTCCCCGCCGTGGACGCCAACGGGACGGCGCTGCGCGTCGTCGTCCTCGTGGTGTGGCGGATCAAGGACACCGTGCGGGCGGCGCTCGGAGTCGCCGACCACGAGGCGTATCTGCGCGAACAGGTCGAGGCGGCGATGGCCCGGGTCCTGTCGCAACTGCCCGCCGACGCCTTCCACGAGGACACGCACACCCTGCGCAACGCCGAGGCGGTCGGCGACGCGCTGACCCGGATGCTGAAGGCGGACTGCGAGCCGGTCGGCATCGAGGTGTACTCGGCCCAGCCGACCGGGATCGAGTACGCGCCGGAGGTCGCCGCGGCGATGCAGCGCCGCCGGATCGCCGCCATCGACGCCAAGCACCGGGACAGTGTGCTGACTTCGGTGGTCGACGCGGTCGACGACACGGTCAACCGGCTGACCGCGCGGGGCCTCGTGGAGCTGGACGACTACGAACGGAAGTCCCTGGTCAAGGACTTGACGGTGGCCTTCTACACCGGACGCAACGGCGGGGAGGGGGCCTGAGGGCCCCGGAGGAGGGCGCGCGGCCAAGCGGAATCCAACTCTCATTGGTCTGGACATGTTCATATCCCGTCAATAATCTAAGTCTTGGTCTAGACCGCAAAACACGCGCGCAGCACGGCTCATGGAACCTCCCCCACGTTCTTGAGGAGCGACAGCAATGCGTAAAAGGGCAAGCGCGGCCGTGGTCGGCCTGGCCATCGCGGGCGTCTCGATGTTCGCGACGAGCAGCGCCAGCAGCCACGGCTACACCGACAACCCCATCAGCCGCCAGAAGCTCTGTGCCAACGGCACGGTGACGGGCTGCGGCAACATCCAGTGGGAGCCGCAGAGCGTCGAGGGCCCGAAGGGCTTCCCGGCGGCAGGTCCGGCCGACGGCAAGATCTGCTCCGGCGGCCACGGCGAATTCGCCCAGCTCGACGACCCGCGCGGCGGCAACTGGCCCGCCACCAACGTCACGGCCGGCCAGGGATTCAGCTTCCGCTGGCAGTTCACCGCCCGTCACGCCACGACGGACTTCCGCTACTACATCACCAAGGACGGCTGGGATCCCACCAAGCCGCTCACCAGGGCCGACCTGGAGTCGCAGCCCTTCATGACGGTGCCGTACGGCGGCAAGCAGCCCCCGGCGACCCTGACCCAGCAGGGCACCATCCCCACCCAGAAGAGCGGGAAGCACATCATCCTGAGCGTCTGGAACATCGCCGACACGGCGAACGCGTTCTACGCCTGCTCCGATGTTCAGTTCTGACGCTTAGTCAGTTACCGTGCGGCGCCATGGGGAGCGCAGGCACCGTCGCGGAGCTCGTACAGCGCCAATGGGGCGACCACCGGCCGGGGCTGAGACACCGGGACACCGTGCTCAGTCATCACCAGGTCGCCTCGGGCGCTGCCGCGCGGGCCGCGCTCCTGGCGGATCTGCTGCCGGCGGGCGGCGAACCGCACCTCGGGGTGCTGCTCGACAACACCCCTGAATTTCCACTCTGGTTGAGCGCGGCGGCCCTGGCCGGGGCCGCCGTGGCAGGGATCAACCCGACCCGGCGCGGCGCCGAGCTGGCCCGCGACATCCTGCACACCGACTGCCGGGTCCTGGTCACCGAACGCGCCCACCTGCCGCTGCTCGACGGCCTGGACCTCCCCGGGGTGCGGCTGCTGGTGACCGACACCGACGCGTACGCCGGACTCCTCGCCCCGTACGCCGGTGCCGCACCCGGCGACACTGCCCGAAAGGGCGTCGGACCCGCGACCCGGATGCTGCTCTACTTCACCTCCGGATCGACCGGCGCGCCCAAGGCCGCGATCTGCACCCAGGGGCGGCTGGCGGCAGCCGGACAGTCGCTCGTCGACCACTTCGGCGTCCGGCGCGAGGACGTCCACTACATCTGCATGCCTATGTTCCACGGCAACGCCGTGATCGCCGACTGGGCGCCCGCACTGGCCGGCGGGGCCGCCGTCGCGCTGCGCCGCCGCTTCTCCGCCTCCGGATTCCTCGACGACGTACGGGCACACGGGGCGACGTACTTCACCTATGTCGGCCGCGCCGTGCAGTATCTGCTGGCCACCCCCGAGCGCCCGGACGACCGCGAGCACCCGCTGCGCCTCGGCTTCGGCACCGAGGCCGGGGCGGTGGACGCGGCCCGGTTCCGGGAGCGGTTCGGGGTGCGACTGGTCGAGGGGTACGGCTCCTCCGAGGGCGGGGCGGCGATCCAGCGGACCGCGGACACCCCGGAGCGGGCGATCGGAAGGGCGTCGGTCCGTGACGATCTCGCGGTCGTGGACCCGGAGACCGGCGAGGAGCGGCCCCCCGCCCGCTTCGACCGGGCGGGCCGGCTGGTCAACGGGGCCGAGTCGATCGGGGAGTTGGTCAACCGGGGGCGCACGCCCTTCGAGGGCTACTGGCGCAACGAGGCGGCGGACGCCCAGCGGGTGCGCGGCGGCTGGTACTGGACCGGGGATCTCTTCTTCCGGGACGCCGACGGCTTCCTCTACTTCGCGGGCCGTACCGACGACCGGCTCCGGGTCGACAGCGAGAACCTGGCCGCCGCGATGATCGAGAACATCCTGGCCCGCTGGCCGGACGCGGCGGCCGTGGCGGTGTACGCGGTACCGGACCCGGTCGCCGGGGACCAGGTGATGGCGGCGCTCGCCATGCGGGAGGGGGCCGCCTTCGACCCGTCCGCCTTCGCCGCGTTCCTTGCCGCGCAGCCGGACCTGGGCACGAAGATGGCCCCCGCCTTCGTACGGACCGTGCCGGCGATGCCGGTGACGGCGACGAACAAGGTGCACCGGGTGCGGCTGCGCCGCGAGGGGTTCTGGCACGGGGGAACCGTGTGGCACCGGGGGCCGGGCGGCACGTACGCCCCGCTCGACGGCGAGCGGCTGACGGCGCTGCTGGGCGAGTACGAGGCGCACGGGCATCCCGCGCCGGGAACGCGCTCGCCGGACGGGGCCGGTGACCCGGCCCCGTCCGGCGAGCGAGGATGAAGCGGCGGCACGAACCGAAAGACCCTGAGGCCTCTCGTCCGGATCACGCCGGGCTCGCGTGCCCCGCTCCCCGGTCCGGCCCGGTCCGAACGGAAGACCCTAGCTCGTCAGCGCCGGCTCGTCCGGTGCCGCGATCTTCGTCTCCGCCGCTCCCTGGATCCTCCGCAGCAGTGCCGCGGCCAGCACCGCTCCGGCCAGCAGCAGCGCCGAGCCCGTGACCGAGGCGTACTGCATGCTGTGCACGAAGGCCGCCCGCCCGACCGAGATCAGCGAACCGTCCCCCGTGGCCACCGCTCCGGCGAGGGTCTTGCGGGCGGTCTCCGGGGCGGAGCCCGGCATGTCCGCGGTGTAGATCGCGGTGGCCACCGCGCCCAGCAGAGCCATCCCCATGGCACCGCCGAACTCCTGGCCGGTCTCCAGCAGCGAGGCCGCCGAACTCGCCTTCTCCGGCGGGGCCGTGGACAGCGCCAGGTCCGACACCAGCGCCATCACGGTGACGATGCCCGAGCTCATCACGGCGCAGCCGCCGAGCAGCAGCCAGAGGGAGTCCGTACCGCTCAGGGCCAGGACGGCGAATCCGGCGGCGGCGATGACGAACCCGGCGCAGATGACCCGCGCACGGTCGGTCCGCTGGGCGATCGCGGTGGCCGTCGGGGCCGCCGCGCCCACCGCCAGGGACGGTGCCAGGCTCCACAGCGCGGCCTCCATCGTGCTCATGCCGAGCACCGACTGGAGGTACTGCGTGGTGAAGAACGAGGAGCCCATCATGGCGAAAGCGGCCAGCGCGTTGAGCCCGATCCCGGCGGCGAAGCCTCGGTGGCGGAACAGGTCCCGGCTGATCATCGCGTCACCGCGGCCGCGCTGGCGGCGGACGAAGAACAGACCGACGACCAGCCCCGCGGCGATGATCAGCGCGTTCCCGGCGCCGAGCCCATGGGCGGCGCTCTCCTTGACGCCGTAGACGACCGGCAGTACGGACCCCATCGACAGCGGCACGCTCAGGAAGTCGAAGCGTCCGGGGTTCGGGTCCTTGAACTCCGGTACCAGCACCGGCACCAGGACCAGCAGCAGCACCATGGCCGGCACATTGATCAGAAAGACCGAGCCCCACCAGAAGTGCTCCAGCATGACCCCGCTGAGCACCGAGCCCAGTGCGATGCCGCCCGCCATGGCCCCCGACCAGATCCCCACGGCCCGGCCGCGCTGCCGCTCGTCGCGGAACATGTTGCGTACCAGCCCCATGGTCGACGGCATCAGCGTCGCCCCGCCGACCCCGAGCAGGGCGCGGGCCGCGATCAGCATCTCGGGGCTGTCGGCGTACGCGGCGGCGACGGACGCGGCACTGAACGCGAACGCGCCCAGGAGCAGCAGCTTGCGACGGCCGATCCGGTCGCCGAGCGAGCCCATCGTGATGAGCAGGCCGGCCAGGGCGAAGCCGTACACATCGAAGATCCAGAGCTGCTGGGTGGCGCTGGGGGCGAGGTCCCGGTCGATGGACGGGATCGCGAAGAAGAGGACGGAGATGTCCATCGAGACGAGAAGGAGGGGCAGCAGGAGGACCACGAAGGCGGTCCATTCCCGGCGGCCGGCAAGGTGGCCGCGCTCGGCGGTGGTGCTCGTGGCGTTCGTCATGCCAGGAAATGTACGATCGTTTAAAACAGTTGTCTAGTACGGATGTGTAAAACGTTCGTACATCTCCGCGGGCAGCAAAAAACGCACTGGGCGGTTCACGTGTGTACGTGAACCGCCCAGTGCGTTGTCTGTGCGCCGCCAGGGACTCGAACCCCGGACCCGCTGATTAAGAGTCAGCTGCTCTAACCAACTGAGCTAGCGGCGCCTGCTGACTCGAAAATAATACCTGCTTCCGAGGGGTGCTGATGACACCAGGACAAACAGGGCGTATCGACTGGAATTCGCGAACCGGGCGGAAATCTCAGAGCGCCATCGACAGGAGCACGGGTGCCGCCCGCCGGTTCAGGGTGTCCGCCGCCGAGCGCAGCCGGTGCGCGTCCTCGATCGGCAGCGACAGTGCCAGGCAGCCCGCCGACGATCCGGCCGTCAGTGGCACCGCCGCGCACACCGTGCCGACCGCGTACTCCTGGAGGTCGAGCACCGGGACCGTCGCCGGCTGGCTGTCCAGCTTGGAGAAGAGCACCTTCTCGTTGGTGATCGTCCGCGAGGTGAGCCGGGGAGTTTTGTGGCGCGAGATGTGGTCGCGGCGGCCGTTCTGGTCGAGCTGGGCCAGCAGGCACTTGCCGACCGCCGAGGCGTGCGCCGCCGACCGGAAGTCCACCCACTCGTTGACCGCGGGGGTGAGCGGGCCGTCGGCGTACTGCGTGACCCGGATCTCGCCGTCCACGTACCGGCTGATGTAGACCGCCGCGCCGACCGAATCGCGCAGCTGCGCCAGGGTCTGCTGGAGCTTGGACTCCAGTGCCTGTCTGCGGGCCGGGCCGGAACCGATGAGCAGGAGCGAGGCGCCGATGACGTACGCGCCGTCGGTCACCTGCTCCACGTAACCCTCGCGGCGCAGCGTCAGCAGCAGTGAGGTGAGATGCCCGATGGGCAGTCCCGTCTCCCGCGAGATCTGGGTGTCCGTCACGCCGTTGCCGTGCTTGGAGACCGTTTCGAGAACACGAAGGGCGTACTGCACCGAATGGAACGGTGCGGTCGGTTCGGGCTTCAACGCCACGGTTTCCCCCTACCAGGTTGTGACCGCAAGCTCTGACTTCACGATAGCCGCCAAGAGCCCGCTCCGGGGCGGCTGTTGGCGACTCGGCCGGGCGCCCCGGCCCGATGAGCTGGGGCGCATCCGTCCGGCATATGCCAGCGTCATGGGCGTTCAACAAACGGTGAGGTCACAGCACTGCGTCGAGGAACTCGCGCGTACGTTCGTGCTCCGGGGCGGTGAAGATTTTTTCCGGCGGGCCGGATTCGATCACCCGCCCGGAGTCGAACATCAGTACCGTCTCCGAGACGTCCCGGGCGAAATTCATCTCATGGGTCACGCAGAGCATCGTGATGTCGGTGTTCCTGGCGATATCGCCCAGCAGCTCCAGCACCCCGGCCACCAGCTCCGGGTCGAGCGCCGAGGTCACCTCGTCCAGCAACAGGATCTCCGGCTCCATGGCCAGGGCGCGGGCGATGGCGACCCGCTGCTGCTGGCCACCGGAGAGCTGGGAGGGGTGGGCGTCGATCTTCGCGGAGAGCCCGACCAGGTCCAGCAGCTCCCGGGCCCGGGACTCCGCCTCCTCGCGGTCCTTGCCCAGCACGTTGACCGGCGCCTCGGTGATGTTCTGCAGCACCTTCATGTTGGGGAAGAGATTGAACTGCTGGAAGACCATGCCGATCTTCTTCCGGGCCTCGCGCAGATGCTTCTCCGGCGCCGGCTTCAGCACCCCGCCGGGCGTCCTGACGTGGGACAGCGGACTGCCGTCCACCCAGATCACGCCGTCGCTGACCTTCTCCAGCGTCATCAGCAGCCGCAGGATCGTGGTCTTGCCCGAGCCGCTGGGCCCGATCAGCGTGATGTGCTCGCCGCGCCGCACCGAGAAGTTCAGCCGGTCGAGGACGACATGGTCGCCGTACCGCTTCACCACGTCGTCGAAGCGGACCAGCGGATGGCCGGTCTCCGGCACGACGGCCGGTGCGGCATCCGCGGGCGCCTTGTCCGCCGTCTTCTGCAGGGGGAGGGGTTCAGTGGCCAAGACGCTTCTCCAGCTTTCTCATCAGCAGCGAGGTGGGGTAGCTCGCGACCAGGAAGACCAGGCCGGCGAGCGTGAACGCCTCGGTGTACGCGAAGTGGTCGGCGCCGTACTTACGGGCCTCGAAGACCATTTCCTGCACCGTGATCACGGCGAGGAACGGCGTCTCCTTGAACATCGAGATCGCGTAGTTGCCGAGGGCGGGCAGCACATTGCGCACCGCCTGCGGAAGGATCACGGCCTGCCAGGTCCGCCGGGGCCCGAGCGAGAGCGCCCGGCAGGCCTCCCACTGGCCCTTCGGCACACTGTCGATCCCGGCCCGGTACACCTCGGAGGTGTAGGCGGCGTAGTGGATGCCCAGCACCACGATGCCGATCGTCAGCGGCTCCACCGAGGTGAACAGGGCCGCCGCGCCGACCAGTTGGACGAGCAGCGGGGTGGAGCGGACGAACTCCGTCACCGCCCGCACCGGCACCGTCACGAACCTGCTCGGGGCCCGGCCGGCCACCGCGACGGCCAGCCCCAGGACCGCGGCGACGAGCGTGCCGAGCACCGTCGCGAGCAGCGTGACCCGGAAACCTTCGAGCAGCAGGGGCAGGGCGTCACCGGCCGCGTTCCAGTCGAAACCGTTCACCGGGCACCTCCCGGGACGGAGGCGACGGCCTCGGTGGCGCTGCGGCTGCGCAGCAGCGAACCCGCGCCGGTGGGCAGCCCGAGCCGGCGCTTGGCGCCCCTCTCCAGCAGGTTCATCAGCAGGGTCAGCGCGTACGCCAGCACGAAGTAGAGGGCCAGCAGGGTCAGATACGCGGTGAGCGTCTCACCGGTACGGTCGCGCAGCTGCTGGACCACGGTCATCAGGTCGGCCGCGGAGATCAGCCACAGCAGCGGGGTGCACTTCAGCAGCTGGATCAGCAGATTGGTGAAGGACGGGATCATCTGCACCCAGGCCTGCGGAAGGATCACCTTCCGCATCCGGTGCAGCGGCGACATGTTCAGCGCGACGGCCGCCTCGTACTGGCCGCGCGGCACGGAGCCGATCGCCCCACGCACCACCTCGGCGCCGTACGCGCCGTAGTTGAGCCCGAAGGCGACGACACCGCAGAGCAGCGGGTCCAGTTGATAGCCCGTCAGCGTCGGCATGGCGTAGTAGAGCCAGAACAGCTGGATGTAGAGCGAGGTGCCGCGGAAGAACTCCACGACCACCCGCGAGGTGCCGCGCACCACCAGCAGCCGGCTGATCGACATCAGGCCGAGGACGAACGACAGCAGCAGCGCGGCCAGCGCGCCGAGCACGGTGGCTTCGAGGGTCACCCACAACCCCGAGCGCACCTGCGGCAGTTCGTCGAGAAAGGCGGAGAAGAAATCACTCATGCGGTGCGGTCCGTCCCCGTCAGCCCTTGCACAGATCGGCCGTCTTCAGCGTGGCCGGCGGGAGCTCGGTGGCGGAGAAGCCGTACTCCTGGAGGAGCGACACATAGCGCGAGCGGTCCGAGACGATCTTCTTCAGCTCGCGGTTGAAGGCGTCCCGCAGATCCTCGTTGCCCTTGCGGAAGACGGCACCGCCGGGGCTGTACTGCTTGGTGCCGTCCAGCTCCGGCACGAACGGCTCGGTGACCTCGGTCTCCGGGTTGGTCTTCGCCAGCCAGCGCAGCGAGATGCCGGTGAGCAGGAACGCGTCGATCCGGCCGCCCTTGACGGCGTCGGCGCCGTCCTGCGGCTTCTGCAGCGTCTTGACCTTGTCGCCGGCTATGCCGGCGCCCTCGGCGTACTTGCCCTCGACGGCGCCCGACATGACGCCGACGGTGATCCCGGCGGCCTTCGCGGACGCCAGGTCGGTGACCTTCCTCGGGTTGCCCTTCTTCACCATCAGCGCGGTCGGCGAGATGAACTCGGGCTCGGAGAACAGGGCGTTGGCGCAGCGCTCGGGTGTGATCGCCATTCCGGCGCTGACCACGTCGTACTTGCCCGCCTGGAGTCCGGGGATCAGACCGTCCCACTCGGAGAGGGTGGGCTTGAGCTCGTCGACGCCGAGCGCCTTGAAGATCTCCCGGTGCAGCGTGGGTGCCTCGCCCTTGAGCTGCTTGCCCTCCAGATAGCCGTACGGGGCCTCGTTGGCGTACGCGACCCGGACGAAGCCCTGCTTGCGGAGCTTTTCGAGCGCACCCGCACCGTCCGCGGAGCCCGCGGCGGTCTTGCTGCACGCGGAGAGCAGGCCGGGGACGACGAGCAGGCCGCCCACGGCCGCCGATCGGTTCAGAAAGCCCCGGCGGGACAGGTTCGGGAAGTCAGCCATGGTTCGCAATCTCCTGGAGGGATCGAACAGTCCGGACAGGTCAGGCGCCTGCCCGATCCCGGACGTCTATGCAGGAAGCGAGAGCATGTAACCGAAAGGTGGCCGGAATGTGACCTTCCCGAGTCCGGTCCGGCCGGAGCGGACGGGCCCGGCCGCCTACTCGCCCGGCTCCCGCACGGGGACGTAACCGCGCTGCTTGTCCACCACATTGGGCAGGGGCTCCCCGGCCGCCCAGTGTTCGTACATCGCCACGAACTGCTCGCTCAGCCGGTCCCGCCAGCCCGCCGTGTCGCCGCTCATGTGCGGCGACACGATCAGATCCGGTACGTCCCACAGCGGGCTCTCCGGCCCCAGGGGCTCCTGCTCGAACACATCGAGCGCCGCGCCCGCGATCCAGCGCCTGCGCAGCGCTTCGGCCAGATCGTCCTCGACGACCAGCGGCCCGCGCCCCACATTGATGAAGCGGGCCGACGGCTGCATCAGCCCGAAGAACCGGGCGTCGAACATGGCGCGGGTCGACCCGGTCAGCGGGGCCGCGCAGATCACCCAGTCGGCCAGGGCGGCCAGCCGGTCCAGGTCCTCGGTGCCGTGGATGGTGCGCCGCGCCGTGCGCCCCACGAGCGCCACCTGGACCCCCAGCGCGATCAGCAGCCTGGTGATCTCCCGCCCGATCGGGCCCGCGCCGACCACCACCGCGCGGCTGCCCGCGAGCCGGACGCTCTCGCGGTGGCGCCACTGCCGTCGCCGCTGGAGCTCCAGCGTGCCGGGGAGGTCCTTCGCGAACGCCAGCACCAGGCCGGTCACATACTCGGCGATGGGCCGCTCGAAGATGCCGCGGGCGTTGGTCAGCACCGTGTCGGAGGCCGTGAGCTCCGGGCACAGCAGCCGGTCCACGCCCGCGCTCGCGGTGTGCACCCAGGCCGGGCGCGGCCCCTCGCCGGGCCATGCCTCCCGTACCGCGTCGGAGGCGAAGTCCCACACCAGCAGCACATCGGCCTCAGGGAGCCGGGCGGCGAGTCCGGCCTCGTCCGTGTAGCGGATCCGGGCCCGGCCGGTCAGCCGGCCGAGGCGCGGCGACGGGCCGGTGTCCAGGACGAGCAGGGTGGGCTCTGACATGAGGGACGGTCGCTCCGCTGCGTCTGGGGGTGCTCGTGCGTACGGGGAGGTGCGCGTGCGCCCGGGAGGCGGGTGCGACCACGCTCGCACCCGCCTCCGCCCCCGTCAACAGGCCACAGCAGAGGTCACGACATATGGGGGAATACTTGGATGGGGCGGGGTGAAAGGTCGCGGCCGTCGGCCGGACAGGAACGGGAGGACCGGACAGGAAGGCCGCAACCGGGACAGGAAGCCCGGACAGGAACGGGAGGGCCGGGCAGCGGCGGGAAGGCCGGACAGCAACAGGAAGGGCGGACATGACGACCGTCGGATTTCTCTACCCGGGCCACTTCGCGGAGGACGACTTCCCGCGGATGGAGATCCTGCTCGACGCCGTCCGGCTGGTGGTGAACCGCACCGAAGTCGACGACGACGCCTACCGGATCGACGCGCTGCTCCGGACCGGCTCGCCCGAGCACCTGGCCGCCGGGGTGGCGGAGCTGCAACGCGCCGGGGTCGAGGCCGTCGTCTGGGCGAGCGGCGCCGGCAGCTTCCTGTACGGCTGGGAGGGCGCCCATGAACAGACCGCCGCCCTGGCCCGCGCCGCCGGTGTGCCCGCCTCCAGCACCTCGTTCGGCTTCGCCCACGCGGTACGGGAGCTGGGCGCCGACCGGATCGCCGTCGCCTCCACCTACCCGGAGCGGATCACCGACCTGTTCGCCGAGTTCCTGCACGCCGCGGGCCTCGATGTGGCCGTCACCCGTGCCACCGCGCTCGGATCGGCCGCCGAGGCCGCCGCCTGGGATCTGGACCGGGTGAAGGAGCTGGCCGTTGCCGCCGACCGGCCGGAGGCGGACGCGGTGCTGCTGCCCGACACCGCACTGCACACCGCCGGGCACGAGGCGGAGCTGGAGGAACTCCTCGGCAAACCGGTCCTCACCGGCAACCAGGTCACGGTCCGCGAGGGCCTCCGCCTGGCCGGCCGCCGCGCGTGGTCCCCGAGGCTGGGCCGGATCTTCGCGGCCCGGGAGGCGCCCCCGGCCCCGGTGGTCGCCTGGGGCGAGGGCCGGGAACGCGCACACGGCGGGAAACGGGGATGGCCCGCAAGGTAAACGCCCCGCCGTGGCCCGTCCCCGCGGTCCGTTCCAGGATCCGTCCTCGCGATCCGTTCCTGCCCGGAGGCGGACGGGGAATAAGCGGAGACAACCTCCTGTTACGCGCTTGAGGACGGACGGGTCGGATGTACGGGCCCGACGCAGGCGCATCACCGGAGAGGCCAGGACGTGGACGAGATTCGAGGCGACGAGATCCGTGGCAAGGCGGAGGGAACGGCCACCGTTCCGCTCTCCGTGCTGGACCTGGTGACCGTGGGACAGGGCCGCACCGCCACCCAGGCGCTGCGCACCTCCGTGGACATCGCGCAGCTCGCCGAGCGCCGCGGATTCCACCGCTACTGGGTCGCCGAACACCACTCCATGCCCGGCGTCGCCTCCTCCTCGCCCGCCGTGATCCTGGCCCACCTCGCCGCGCACACCGAGCGCATCAGGCTCGGCTCCGGCGGCGTGATGCTGCCCAACCACGCACCGCTCGTCATCGCGGAACAGTTCGGCACCCTGGAGGCCATGGCTCCCGGCCGCATCGACCTCGGCCTCGGCCGCGCCCCAGGCACCGATGGCGCGACGGCCGCCGCCCTGCGCCGCACCGACCGGCTGAACGAGGGCGCCGACGACTTCCCGCAGCAGCTCGCCGAGCTGACCCGGTTCCTGGACGACGACTTCCCCGACGGCCACCCCTACGCCCGTATCCACGCGGTCCCCGGCCCGGTCCAGGCCACGGCCGAGGGCGGCGTTCAGTCGCCGGCCCGCCCGCCGGTCTGGCTGCTCGGCTCCTCCGGCTTCAGCGCCCGGCTGGCCGGTGTGCTCGGGCTGCCCTTCGCCTTCGCCCACCACTTCTCGGCCCAGAACACGGTGCCGGCGCTCGACCTGTACCGGGAGTCGTTCCGGCCGTCCGCGGTGCTCGACGCCCCGTACGCCCTGATCGGCGTCTCGGCCCTGGCCGCCGACGACGAGCGCGAGGCCCGCCGCCAGGTGCTCACCGGCGCCCTGTCCATGGTCCGGCTGCGCACCGGCCGCCCCGGCCTGGTCCCGACGCCCGAGGAGGCGGAGGCGTACTCCTTCAGCCCGATGGAGCGCGAGTTCGTCGACAGCTGGCTCACCAACATCGTCCACGGCACGGCGGACGAGGTCCGTACCGGCCTCGACGGCCTGGCCAAGCGCACCGGCGCCGACGAACTCATGATCACCGCCAACGCCCACGGCGGCGAGGCGAGGCTGCGCAGCTACGAACTGATCGCGGACGCGTACGGGCTGCCCACGGCCTGACCCGGCCCGGGGCCGAGGAGCGCGCCGGCTCCGGTGGTGTCAGTGCTTCATCGGGCGGGCGCCGATCAGCTCGGCGATCCGCTCCGGGGCGACCGCGCGCGAGTACAGCCAGCCCTGCCCGGTGTCGCAGCCGATCCTGCGCAGCCGTTCCGCCTGGCCGGCCGTCTCCACGCACTCCGCGGTGACGGTCAGGCCCAGCCGGTGCGCCAGCTGCACCATCGCCTCGACGATCGTCTCGTCGGCCGGGGAGGGGTGGGCGCCGTCGTCGTAGCGGAAGCCGCGCACGAACGAACCGTCCAGCTTCAGCACCGAGACCGGCAGCCGGCTCAGATAGGCGAGGTTGGAGTAGCCGGTGCCGAAGTCGTCGATGGCGATCCGCACTCCCATCTCGCTGAGCGACTGGAGGGCCTGGATCGGCCGGCCCGCCGAGCCCATCACCGCCGACTCGGTCAGCTCCAGCTGGAGCAGCGAGGGATCGAGGCCGGTCTCGGCGAGGATCTCCGCGACATCGGTGACCAGGTCGGAGTCCCAGACCTGGCGCACGGCGACATTGACGCTGATGAACAGCGGCGGATCGGCGGGGTGTTCCAGCTGCCAGCGCCGGGCCTGGCGGCAGGCGGACTGGAGCACCCACCGGCCGAGCTGGACGATCGAGCCGTCCTCCTCGGCGATCGCGACGAACCGATTCGGCGACAGCATGCCGAACTGCGGATGGTTCCAGCGGACCAGGGCCTCCACCCCGCGCACGACCCCGTCGGCCATGCCGACCAGCGGCTGGTACTCGATGGTGAACTCGCCGCGCTCCACGGCGGGGCGCAGCGTGGACGAGAGCGTCTGCCGGGTCATCCGGTGGGCGTTTCGCTCCGGGTCGAAGACCGTCCAGCGGGCCTTGCCGTCCGCCTTCGCCCAGTACAGCGTGGTGTCGGCGGCCTGCATCAGGCCGGTGGCCGAGGTGCCGGTCACGGCCCGCTCCACCACCCCGATCGAGGCGGAGACGGAGAGCCGGTGCCCGGCCAGGTCGAAGGGCTGCTGGAGCGCGGCGAGGACCGTGCGGGCCAGGTCGGTGAGCTGCTGAGTGCCGGTCGAGTCCTCGACCAGGATCGCGAACTCGTCGCCGCCGAGGCGCGCCACGAGATGGGCGCCGTCACGGTGCGGGCCGCCCTGGGCCGCGCAGTCGGTGAGCCGGGCGGCGACGGCGGCGAGCAGCCGGTCGCCGATCCGGTGGCCCATGGTGTCGTTGACCGCCTTGAAGCCGTCCAGATCCAGGTAGCAGAGCCCGACCCGGCCGTGGCCGGAGGTGCCGTCGTCGTACGGCGAGGTCTCCAGGACGGCCGAGAGCCGTTCGAAGAACAGCGTCCGGTTGGGCAGCCGGGTCACCGGGTCGTGCATCTGAAGATGACGCAGCCGTTTCTGCAGCTCGCGCCGGTCGCTGATGTCCGAGACGGAGAGCAGCATCCGGCGGGGCCCGGCACCGTCGGATGCACCGGCCTCCTGCTCCGGCATCGGTACGACGGTGACCTCGGCCCACAGCGCCCGCCCGTCGGGGTGCTTGAGCCGGTGGGTGCGGCGGAACCGTGAGCGCCGCCCGTGCAGCACCTCGCGGTACGCGTGCCAGGTGCGGCCGTCCGCCGCGAGGTCGAGCAGATCCGCCGCGGACTGGCTGGTCAGCGCCGCGGCGGAGCTGCCGAGCAGGACGCCGAGGGCCTCGTTGGCGGTGACGACCAGGCCCTCGTGATCGACGACGGCCATCGGCAGGGTGGCGGCCAGGAACGCGGCCCGGTAGCCGTGCGGCTCGGTTCCACCGGCCCCGGCGGGCGACCACGGAGTGTGACGTTCCGTGGTCGCCGGTCCTGCGGAATGCCTGGGTGTGCCCGCCGTGGGCCCGGGCCCTTCGGAGGTTCCGCTCACCGTTCGCTCCCGCCGTGCAGTTCTGTCCTGAACAGGTGTGGCCGGACTGGCCCGCCGCGTGGAACGCCTGGGTCGGAGGCGGAAACCACGCGGGAAAGCCTGGTGAAGCATAGAGGCTGGTGCGTCGGCCGTTCCAGCGCCCGACCCTTCCACGCCCCGCGTGCGCCCCGCATGGGTCATTCACGCGTGGTTCCGATTTGCCCGTAACCGATCATTTCCGAGTGATTGTGTTCCCCTGCGGTACCTCGATGATCGATTGTGACTTTCCGTGAGGGTGAGGGCCCCGGTCGGCCGCTTACTCGACTGGGGCAGCTCAACAGGACGAAAGCCTCGAACCACCACAGGGTGAGTGGGTGACCGCAGTTCGCTCCCGGAGGTGGATGTGCCGCGCCAGCGCAGGACCGGGGGAGTGGAGAGACCGAGCCTGCGCGGTGTGGCCGCCGCCGCGACCTCCCTCCTGGCGCTCGTCGCCACCTCCCTCGTCGCCGGGCCCGCCGTGGCCGCCACCGGAGAGGCGGGCCCCTGCGCCCTGCCCCGGACCGAGGCGCACCACTCGCTCGGCGTCAGCGACTGGAACGGCGCCTACCCCCGGCCCGACCACCCCCTCGACGCGGTCATGGTCTTCCTCTCCTTCCCGGACCACCGTCCCGCCGCCGACCCCGCCCAGCTCACCGCCGACTACTTCCCCGCCACCGGCCAGTTCTTCCGGCGCGCCTCGTACGGCAAGTTCGACCTTCGCCCGCACCCGATGCGGCAGTGGCTCCAGATGCCGAAGACGTCCGACCAGTACGCCATACGGCGTGACTGGGACAACGAGCGCCGCAGCAGCTATCTGCGCGACGCCGTCGCCACCGCCGATCCGAAGGTCGACTTCTCCCGGTACGACATCGTCTATCTGGTCGCCGACCCGGACGCCCCGGGCGTCGACTCCGACGCCACCAAGGTCGTCAACTTCGACCAGCCGCTGCGCGCCGACGGCACGGACATCCGCCGCGTCGTCACCGTCTTCGAACAGCACCCGCCGGACCGCAATGTGCTGGCCCACGAGACCGGGCACGTCTTCGACCTGCCGGACCTCTACCACCGGCCGTCCGACGGCAAGGGCGACTGGGACACCTACGTCGGCGACTGGGACGTGATGGGCAGCCAGTTCGGACTCGCGCCGGACTTCTTCGGCTGGCACAAGTGGAAGCTCGGCTGGCTGGACCGCAGACAGGTGATCTGCGTCCAGAGCAACCGGGACATCACCCTGGAGCCCATGGCCGCCGCGCCCGAACCCGGCGCCTCCATCGGCACCCGGCTCGCGGTGATCAGGACCGGCGAGGACAGCGCCGTGGCCATCGAGGCCCGCAGCGCCACCGGCAACGACAGCACGACCTGCACCGAGGGGGTCCTGCTCTACCGGGTGCGCAACGAAACCCCGTCCGGCGGCGGCCCGGTCGAGGTCCTCGACACCCACCCCCACACCGACGCCTGCTGGGACCGCTCGGTCTACGCGCCGCTCGCGGACGCCCCGCTGCGGGTCGGTGAGACGTACAGCATCCCCGGCGGGCACACAAAGGTCGAGGTCGCCGACCGGACGCCGTCGGGCGCCTGGACCGTCCGGATCACCACCGGAACATAGGGCCCCGCCCCGGGAACGAAGAAGCCCCCTCGCTCTCGCGAGGGGGCTTCTCCCGTCTGTGCGCCGCCAGGGACTCGAACCCCGGACCCGCTGATTAAGAGTCAGCTGCTCTAACCAACTGAGCTAGCGGCGCCTGCTGACGTCGTAGACATTAGCATCCGGATCGGCGGTAGGAAAAATCGAATTCCTGGCCGCCGACGAGGGCGCCGACCTGGTCACCCGCACACAGGCCCAGAGCAGCACATCGGGCCCCGGCAGCCAGGGGCTGCGGGTGTCGGGGGCGACCAGCCAGCGGGGGCCGGGCGTGGTGGAGGTGCAGGTCAGAGGCGGGACGGTCACCGCGTCGCCGGTGCCGTGACAGAGCAGCGGCGGCACCTTGCTGTCCCCGTCGCCCTCGTCGTCGTGCCCGCGCGGGCCCATGGCGGCCCGGGGCTCGGGGCCGCCGCCCCACTCCTCCCAGTCGAGCAGCGAGGGGAGCCGCTGGGCGGTGCCGGGCGAGGCGAACAGCAGCATCCGGCCGCGGTGCGTGGCCACCGGTCCGGAGCCGGGGCCGTCGGACCACAGGTGCTCCAGCATCCGGCGCCCGAACAGGGTGGGCACGTTCACCACGTCGAAGGCCGACCCGCACGGCAGCACCCCGGGCGAGGAGGGATGCGCCTCCCACTGGGCCAGGGTGGAGCGGGGGTACGCGGCGGCGCCGGCCAGCCAGGCGGCACCGGCCGCCGTGACGTGAGCCGTCTGGTTGGTGGCCTGGTTCCGCAGAACGGCGAAGACATCGGCGCCGTGGTGGGAGGCGTCGCCGTGGTGCAGGGTCGAGTTGTCGGGCAGCCATGCGGTCATACGGGCATGTCTACCTGGAGTGATCGAGCGGATTCCGAGAGTTGCCGGAAACCGGGACAGGCCGGGGTGGAGAGGAGTATCTTGCGCTCGGGCATATGCCACTGGTTCTACCCGGAGTCAGGACCGGGCGGGCCGGGCGGCCCGGCCCCGGGTCCGTGCGACCGTCAGGGCGCGGAACCGCCCAGCAGGCTCCGGCCGAATTCGACCATCTTCTTCGCGTAGTCCTCGGTCCACTCCGCGCGCCGCGCGATGTCCGCGGTCGTGAGCCGGTCGAACCGGCGCGGATCGGCGAGCTGGGCGGCGGCGATCGCCTGGAACTCGACCGCGCGGTCGGTCGCGGCCCGGAACGCCAGGGACAGCTCGGTGGCGCGGGACAGCAACTCCTTCGGATCGTCCATCGACTCCAGATCGAAGAAGTGCTCGGGATCGGCGACGGCCGCCGACGGCTCGAAGAGCAGGGGCGCGGGGCGCAGCCGCTGCCGCTCGTTCCGCTCGGGTTGTGGCATGTGGTGTTTCCTCCTTGGGTGGGCCCGATGGCCACCCTCCATTGTCCAACGTCCCGCAAGAGGGCCCGGAGGGGCGGTCACGGGCACCGGCGGTCCATGAGCCGGCGCGGCGGTCACGGGCGCCAGGCCACCCGGTGCTCCGCCAGGTGCGCGAGCACCGCGTGGTTCGCCTCCCAGCCGTCCGGGAACTTCACCGTGACGCCCAGCTGGACCGGCTCCGTGGACGGGTGTTCGTCCAGCAGCTCGGTGACGCCCGCCCGGCACACCACGATGCAGGCGTGCCGGTGGCGCGAGGCCAGCACACAGAGCCGGCCCGTCTCCAGGTGGAAGGCGGTGGCGTCCGGGCGGCCGGAGAGCGGGTGCAGGACCACCGTCACATCGAACTCGCGGCCCTGGAGCCGGTTGGCGGTGTCCACCGCGACGCCCGTCACACCCAGCTCCGCGAGCGCCGCCCGTACCGCCGCGGCCTGGTCGCGGTGGGCGGTGCCGACCGCGACCCGGTCCGCCGTCACCGGAACCGGGTCGGGGGAACGCTCGCTCGTCGCCGCGCCGCCCCGGTCCAGCAGCCGGCGCACCACCAGGGCCAGCGCGCGTACCGCCTCCGGGTCGGTGCGCGGGGTGTGCCTGGCCGGGAGCTCCAGCAGGCCCCAGCCGGACTCCGCGGCCTCGTCCAGCACCCGGTCGGGGGCCGAGCCGTCGGAAGCGACCCCGAACGACAGCCGCCGGTCACCGTGGTCCGTACCGCTGCGGAACGGGGTGTACGGGTAGAACGCGTCCGAGACCAGCGGCGCGGCGGACGCGGGCAGCCGCCACGACACCGGCAGCCGGTGCTGCGGCAGTTGGGGATTGTGCGCGAGCAGCGTGGAGACCGCACTCGCGGACGGGTCGTACGAGAGCCCCGCCCACTGGTCCGCGCCGACGATCGAGAACGGGTCCAGCTGGCCCGGGTCGCCCACGAACAGCGCCCGCTCGAAGAGCCCCGCGACGGCCAGCAGCGCGTCCGAACGCATCTGGTACGCCTCGTCCACGATCGCGTGGCCCCACGGCTCGACGTTCTTCACATGCGCCCACTTCGCGGCGGTCGAGATGACCACGTCGAGCCCGGCGAGATCGCCGGCCTTCGCCGACTTCCGTACGTTGGCCAGGCCGTCCAGCACCTTGTCGTACGGGTCCGTGTCGTTGCTGTGCAGCCGGCCCACCGGCAGCCCCGGGTCCTTCTCGGCCAGCCGGACCACCAGGTCGTCGACCTGGGCGTTGGTCTGCGCGACCACCATCAACGGATGCCCGGCCGAAGCGAGTTCGAGCGCGGCGCGCACCACGAGCGTGGACTTGCCCGCGCCCGGCGGGGAGTCCACCACGATCCCGCGCGACGTACCGCGCAGGGTGTCGGCGAGGATCGCGTCGGTCGCCCGCGCGGCCTGGGCGCCCGGGTCGAATACGGCCGTCACAGAAGGTCCTCCGCGGTCATGGGATCGGGGCTCTCGGCATGCCCGGCGGCGGCGCCCGGCGGGCCGCCGTGCGTCCAGGGCGTCTCCTCCGGGTCCGGCAGCTTCGGGCCGCCGCGCTGATCGTGCTCGAAGAGCGTCCAGGCGATCCGGTCACCCGGCTCGGGCACCGAACCCGGGGCCGGCTCCTTGCTCCGGCCCATCCGGTCGGTGATCCGCAGCACCAGCCGGGGCGCGCCCCCGTCCGCCGGCTCGGCGTACTCCACGAACTCGGCGGTCTGCGGCTTGCCGTCCAGCGAGCGGTACACCTTGGTGCGCTCGCCGAGGTGCGGGCGCTCGTCCGTACGGACCGTGACCAGCGGGCGCGGTGAGGGGCGCTTCGACTCGCTGTACGCCATCACCACCTCCGTCACCTCCGCGACGAACGCCTCACCGGCCAGCCGCCGCCCGGCCAGCACCAGCGGATCGTCCAGCGCCTCCTGGGCCTCCAGCTGGGCCTGGGCCGTCTCCCGCGAGGCCAGTTTCTGCGCCGCCGTCACCGCGTCGTCCCGGCGCGGCTGCGGCGGCTCCCCGGAACGCACCCGGTCCCGGTGACCGGTGAACGACCAGCGGTCCCTGGTCCAGCGGTCCTCGGACCTGGACCCCTCGGGGAGCTCCCTCAGCAGGTCGAGCCCCCGCCACACCGCGTCCCACGTCGGCCGCATCACGCCGGCCAGCAGCGCCCGGATCTCCCGCTCGGCGGCGGTCAGCTCACCGAGCCGGGCATCGGCCGCCAGCCCGTCCTCGGCGGCCGCGAGCGAGGTGCGCGCCCGGTCGTACTTCTCGATGGCGGGCGCCAGCAGCCGGTTGTCGAACGCCGGGTCGGTGGCCGGACCGGCCGGCGGGCACAGCAGCTGCCCGCCGCCGTCCCGGTCGAGCTCCGCACGGAGCGCCGCCGAAGCCCCCGACTCGCCCGCCGGGGCGTCGATCCAGGCCAGCAGCGCGCCCAGATGCTGATCCTCCAGGCTGCTCTGCCCGGTCGCCCAGTGCCGGTTCAGCAGATCGGTCGCGGCGAGCAGCAGCGAGGAGCCGGGCACCCGGGCCCGCTCCCCGTAGTGCGTCAGCCAGCGGCCCAGCAGCGGAACCCGGGCCGGGGCGGGATACGGGGTGTCCGGATCGTCCTCGGCCGTACGCCGGAACCGCATCGAGCGGCCCAGCAGCCGTACGAACTCGATGCCCGCCCGGCTCGGCACGATCAGCTGCGGCGCGTCCGCGCACAGCTCGACCTCGACCTTGGCCTTCTTCCCGGTCTCCGGATCGGTCTCGTTGCGCTCGGCAGGCTCGACGACATCCTCGTACGCCTCGATGTGCGGCAGCACCGCCTCGGCCAGCTCGGCGAGGAACGCGAACCGCAGATCCCGGTCGCGCGGCTGGGAGACCGCCAGCAGCCTGGGCGCCTCCCGGTCCGTCCCGACCAGCGCGCCCAGCGGGGCGCCCGCCTCACCGGCCGTGGTCAGCGGGACCAGGACCAGCGGCCGGTCGGTGAGATGGCGGTGCCGGACCGTCGCCATCGGCTGCGCCCGGCCGCTCTCCACGGCCTCCAGCCGGGCCAGGGTGCTGATCAGCGACATGCCGGACCGCCCTCCAGCGCCTCGGCGCGCAGGGCCGCCGCGCGCCGCAGGGCCGCGACCGTCGGGTCCGCCGGGTCGCCCTCCTTGCCCGCGGCCGCCGCCAGCACCTCGCCCACCGTGGTCAGCCCGCCGAGCTCACCGCGCACACTCCGCCCCAGCGCCTCCACCGCACCGGCCGCGCGGGCCTTCGCCCGGCAGTGGAAGGCCAGCTCGCAGGCGGCCAGGCACTCCGGGGCGTACGCCGCGCCGACCGCCTCCACCGCGGCGTCGAGCTGCGGCCGGGGGCACTCCGGGTCGAAGGTGGTGCCCTCGGGCAGGGCCGCCGCGATGTCCTCGATCCGGGTCAGCCTGGTCAGCTGGCGGCGGGTGACCGCGCGCTGCTTGCGCACGTCGACGACCGAGGCGGTGGGCAGGTTGGAGAAGTCCTTCGGGCAGACCAGCAGCACCCGGTGGCCGACCTCGGCGCCCTCGGTCAGCTCCGCGATCCGCTCCAGCGCCAGCACGTAGACGGCGGACTGCCGGGCCGCCGCGCCGACCTTCGCCGCGTCGGCCGAGCCGTCGACCATGGGGAAGGACTTGATCTCGACGACCGTCCATGTGCCGTCGGGGTGCACCGCCACCGCGTCCGGCTCCAGATAGGCGGGGGAGCCCGCTACCTCCAGGGCCAGCATCGGGTGGTCCAGCAGCGCCCAGCCGCCCGCCGCGGTCGCCTCCCGCAGCGCCAGCGCCGTACGCGCGGCGCGGCCCTCCGGGCCCGCCGCGGTCAGATCCGGCACCGAGACCTCGTCCGGTGCCGGGCCACCGCCGCCGAGGCGCTCGTACAGCAGCCGCATCAGCTCCGTACCGCCGTCGGCCTTGACCCTGGCCTCGAAGGCGTTGCCCCGGACGAAGGCGAACTGCGACTGCCCGAAGGGGGCCGGCGAACCGAGCGCCGCGGCCAGCGCGCCCTTGTCCACCCCGGCGCCGTCCAGCAGGGCGCGGCGCCGGCAGCCCGGGTTGGCGGCGAGGGCGGCCAGCGCGCGGGCGTCCAGCGGACGCGGTGGGACGGCCGGTCCCCGCAGCTCAGCGAGCCGCTGCCGGAGCGTCGTCGCCGGCCGCTCCCGCTCGTGCGCGGGCGCCGGGATCGGTCCGGGGTGCGCGACCGGCCGAGGCGTCTGCGTCGGCCGATGCCGCGGCGTCGGTGGAGTCTGCGGAGGTGGTCCGCTGGCCAGGGATTCGCTCACCCGCGGAAGTCTTGCATCCGGCACTGACAATCGGGGACTTCGCGTCCGGGGCGATCCGCGGGAAGCGGGCTCCGACCCGGTCCCTGATCCGGTCCGCGAGACGCATCACGGGCCGGGCCAGCAGGGCTCCGACGCCCATCACGGCGGCGCCCGCGACCGCGTCGAGGAGGTAGTGGTTGGCCGTGCCCATCACCACGAACGTGGTCATCAGGGGGTAGGCGATGCCCGCGGCCCGGACGTACGGGTTCTTGCTGTGGCGCCAGAGCAGGATGCCGCACCAGAGCGCCCAGCCGACGTGCAGGCTCGGCATCGCCGCGTACTGGTTGGTCATTCCGCCCATGCCGCGCGGGGCGCTGGCCTCCGTGCCCCACCAGCCGTACGAGCTGTACTGGGCCATCGTGTCGACGAAGCCGTACCGGGCCTCCAGCAGCCGGGGCGGGCAGGTCGGCAGCAGCGTGAAGCCGATCAGGCCGAGCAGTGTGGAGGTCATCAGCCAGGTGCGGGCCCGGCGGTACACCTCCTGGCGGCGGCGGAAGAGCCAGATCAGGACGGCCGGGGTGACGAGGTAGTGCAGCGACGCGTACGCGAAGTCGGAGGGTATGCCTATCGAGGGGTGCGCGGTGAGCAGCCGGTTGAGCGGATGTTCGAGGTTGATGTGGAGCGTCTTCTCCAGGCTCAGGATGCTCAGGCCGTGGTCGATGGCGGTGGACACGTCACCGCGCGCCACCAGCCGGCCCGCCGAGTAGGCCCCGTACACCAGGGCCAGCAGTGGCAGCTCGGTCCACCAACGGGGCCTCGGGCGCGGCACGGGTGCGGTGCTGGCATGCTGCATCCGGAAGCTCTCCATCATGTGTTCATGCGACCGACGGCGGGCGTTCAACCGTACGGTGTGGATCGGTCGGGGTTCCCCGGGGGTCCTTTCCGGAGCCCCCGTGTGCGTGGGACCGACCGGCAGTCGGTCCAAAGATTTCTCCGCGCAGAGTGGGACGCCCGTCGGGCCCCGGAGGTTGCCTCGCGATCATGTGCGAGATGATGGGAAAACCGGATGATCCGCCTCGTCCCGATCTCCGGTCTCAGATCTCAGTTCAGGGAGAGCCGTCATGGCACCGCGTATCCTGCTCGCCCGCCACGGCCAGACGGAATGGTCCGTCAAGGGCAATCACACCGGCAGGACGGACATCCCACTGCTCGACACCGGCCGTGCGGGCGCGAAGCTCCTCGGCGAACGGCTGCGGCGCGGGCCGTGGGCGCAGCTGCCGGGCCTCGAAGTGCGCACCAGCCCGCTGCTGCGGGCCAGGGAGACCTGCGAGATCGCGGGATTCGGGGACCGTGCCGAACCGTGGGACGCGCTCATGGAGTGGGACTACGGGGCGTACGAGGGGATGACCCCGGCCGAGATCAAGGCGATCCGTCCGGACTGGTTCATCTGGCGCGACGGGGTGCCGGAGGGCGAGACCCTGGCCGAGCTGTCCGCCCGCGCCGACGAGATCGTGGCATGGGCCCGCTCGGCCGACCGCGATGTGCTGGTCTTCGCCCACGGCCACATCCTGCGGGCGCTGGGCGCGCGGTGGCTCGGCGAGGACGTGTCGTTCGCGGCGCGCGTCCGGCTCGATCCCACGTCGCTGTCGGTGCTGGGATGGGCCTACGGCGCGCCCGCGATCGAGCGCTGGAACGACACCGGCCACCTGGACCGGTAGACCGGACGCCCCTACGTGGCGGCCCCGGTCAGCTCCGCGTACCGCTCCAGGAAGCCCCGCACCTCCGCCACGCCCCGCTGCGGCATCAGCACCCCCGTCGCCTCCGCCAGCATTGACCGGATGCGGGTCGACCGGACGCGGTCCAGCAGGTCCAGCACCTGATGGCCCGCCGCGGCCGCCTCCGCGGCCCGGCCCGCGCGGGCGAGGTCCCAGGTCAGCTCGGTCCGGTACAGCGCCAGATTCCGGGTGAAGTGCGGGTCCTGGAGCCGGGTGGCCCGCAGCGCGTGCCGGGCCGCCCGTTTCCAGTCGCCCAGCGCCGACCAGCACTGCGCCTCCAGCATCTCCAGCTCCGCCTCCCGGAAGAAGCTCATCCACTCCGGATCGGCGTCGCGAGGGCCACGCCCGAACGCGGTGTGCGCCCGGCCGATCGCCCGTTCGCAGCCGGTACGGTCCCCGAGCCCGGCCCGGCCCCCCGCCTCGCGCAGCGCGAGCAGTGCCAGCAGCCGGGGCGAGCCCAGCGGCTGGGCCACCCGCTGCCCGGCCTCCGCCGCGCGCACGGACTCACGGGGCCGCCCGGTGTCCCGGGCCAGGAACGAGGTGTTGCAGAACGCGTGCGCCTCCAGCGCCGCGTCGCCGGCCACCCGGGCCGTCGCGAGCGCCTCCGCGTAGTGCGAGCGGGCGTCCTCGAACCGGCCCGAGTCATGGGCCAGCCAGCCCACCGAGATGGCCAGTTCGCCCGCTCCGGCATGCAGCCGGTCGACCGTGGAGCGCCTGGTGGCCGTCCCGGAGTCGAGCAGCGCGTACGCCGCCCGCAGCGGCCCGGACGCCCTGCGGTACAGGCCGTCGCCGCCGTGCCGGTCGTCGAGCAGCCGGATCTGCCGCACCGCCTTCTCGACGGCGCCGACCTCTCGCTCGCCGACCCGGCGCGGGTCGGGCGGGGCGGCGGCCGCGGCGGATGTGCCGCCCGGGCCCAGGGTCGCGGTCGCCATCGCGGTGGTGCCGCTCGTCATGAATACGCGACGCAGCACGTCGCTCTCCTCGTCGGTGTCGCTGTGGAGCGTAGGGGGCGGTGGGGTTTCGGCGGTGGCCCGCGCCGCCCGGCCGCGCACGGTTTCGCGCGGCGAGAAGCCCAGGTCCGCCAGGGTCGTCCCGGGGAACATGTGCAGGAAGACCCGCTCGTACGCGTAGTTGGGGCAGCGGATCTCCCCGGACTCCACGCGTCCGATGTACCGGGCGTCGCACGCGACCTGCTCACCGATCTCGCGGGCGGATCTGCGTACCGCGGCAGCGAACTCCCCGGCGGAGCGCTGTCCGCGCAGCCGCCGGAAGGCGAGGTTGGGAACTGCCCCTGTCGACACCATGGACCGGAACCTCTCTTCCGCAGCCGGGGTTCCTGCTTCCGGGTGTCCCGGCGGAGCAAGAACGTACCTGCTGTGACGGGTCACACACGGAGCGATTTCCGTCAAATCAGTGCATCTCGCCCACGATCCGCCATGAACTGCCACCCTTTGCGGCGGCGTGGCACCGTAGCCCTTGACGCAGTCGGCGCGTTGGTCCATGCGGAGACGGAAACCGGCTCCGCCCGGCGATGAGAGGAGAGGTCCCTTGTTGCATCCCGGCACGGAGACCGACGCACGGACGACTGCGACGACCCCGGCCGCGACGGGTGCCACGGCACCCGCATTCACGGAAGGCCACGGGGCCGAGCCCTGCGACCTGGTGACCGTCCCGGCCCGCCAGGGCCTGGAGGCCGTGGACATCCTGCGCCGGGACACCGAGCAGGGCATCGGCCCGGTCCTGCACGACGGCACCTGCGACACCCTCGGCTTCCTCGTCCCGCCGGGGACCGCCGAGGCATGGGACGTACCGGGCAGCGCCTGCACCCGTACCGCCGGCCGCGGGCTGCGCATCCCCGCCGAGCCGCCGGTCACCGGCAGCGGCTGGCTGCTGCCGCCCGAGGACGACGCCCCGGTCACCGACCCGGCCGTGCTGCGGGCCGCCCTCGACCAGGCGGCCCGGCTGATCGAGGCGGCCGACAGCTGCCGCTGAACGCCGGCTGCCCGGCCACGCGCCCATAATGGGCAGGTGGGCGGGTTTCCCCGGCACGGCCGGTTCCATGCCGGCCCGGAGCGAAGAGCAGTGAGCAGGCACGAGCAGCGGTGGCACGTCGAGGAGGGTCGGGCGGGGGCGCGGGCGCCCGTAAGCGGTCCGACCGCAAGGCCGAGAACAGGACCGAACGCGGTGCCGGGCGCGCCGGACGCAGGACGGAACCCCTCGCCGAACCGGTGGACGGCTCCCTCGCCGAGCTGGTGCCGGACCGGGAGCGGCCGCGCGCCTGGACGCTGACGCTGGACGGCGCCCCGCAGTCCCATGTGGACCTGGACGACCCCACGTTCCTGTCCTTCGAATACCAGCGCCGGATCGGCCACATCGCCGATCTCGTCGCACCTCCCGGACAGCCCCTGCACGTGGTGCATCTGGGCGGCGGCGCCTTCACGCTCGCCCGCTACATCGCCGCGACCCGGCCCCGCTCCACCCAGCAGGTCATCGAGGTGGACGCCGCACTCGTCGAACTCGTACGCCGCGAACTGCCGTTGGACCCGCAGGCCAGGATCCGGGTCAGGGCCACCGACGCCCGCGCCGGGCTCGGGAAGCTCCAGGACGGCTGGGCGGATCTCGTCATCGCCGACGTCTTCAGCGGGGCCCGTACCCCCGCGCACCTCACCAGCACCGAATTCCTCGCCGAGGTCCGCCGGGTCCTGAAACCCGGCGGGAGTTACGTCGCCAACCTCGCGGACGGGCCGCCGCTGACCCATCTGCGCGGCCAGATCGCCACCGCGGCCACGGTCTTCCCGGAACTGGCGCTCGCCGCCGACCCGACCGTGTGGCGCGGCCGGCGCTTCGGCAATGCCGTGCTGCTCGCCTCGGACCTGCCGCTGAAGGTCGCGGAACTGACCCGCCGGGTGGCGACCGATCCGCATCCCGGACGCGTCGAACACGGGCGGGCGCTGGCCGACTTCACCGGCGGCGCGGCCCCGGTGGGCGACGCGGACGCCAGGCCGTCCCCGGCGCCGCCCCCCTCGGCCTTCGGCTGAGCGGCAGACGTACGCGTTCTCGTCGCAACCGGCACATCCTGCACCATCGGGCCGCCCGCTGTCGCGTCACCCCCGCGGGCGATACCGCCGGCCCCCGGATGGCGTACGGTGCCGCCCATGGCAAGTGTGCTCGTGGTCGAGGACGACCAGTTCGTACGTTCCGCCCTCATCCGGCACCTGACCGAGGCGTCCCATACGGTGCGGAGCGTGGGCACCGCGCTCGAAGCCCTGCGCGAGGTCGCCCACTTCCGCTTCGACGTGGTCATCCTCGACCTCGGGCTGCCCGACCTCGACGGCGCCGAGGCGCTGAAGATGCTCCGGGGCATCACCGACGTACCGGTGATCATCGCGACCGCGCGGGACGACGAGAGCGAGATCGTCCGGCTGCTCAACGACGGCGCCGACGACTACCTCACCAAGCCGTTCTCGGTGGAGCACCTGTCCGCGCGGATGGCCGCCGTGCTGCGCCGCTCGCGCGCCGCCGGGAGCGAGGCGCCCCCGCCGAGCGTCATCCGGGTCGGCGGGCTCGCCATCGATCCGCTGCGCCGCCAGGCCGAACTGGACGGCGCCGCACTCGACCTGACCCGCCGGGAGTTCGACCTGCTCGCCTTCCTCGCCGGCCGGCCCGGGGTCGTCGTGTCCCGCAAGGAACTCCTGGCCCAGGTCTGGCAGCAGTCCTACGGCGACGACCAGACCATCGACGTCCATCTCTCCTGGCTGCGCCGGAAGCTGGGGGAGACGGCCGCCCGGCCGCGCTATCTGCACACCCTGCGCGGCGTCGGCGTGAAGCTGCAACCACCCGTCCAGGAGCAGCCTGCATGAGATGGGCGCTGGTCAAGGTCTGTCTCGCCGTCACCGCGATGGTCGTGGTCGCCTTCGCCGTGCCCCTCGGTCTCGTCGTCAAGGAGATGGCCCGGGACCGTGCCTTCTCGGACGCCGAACGGCAGGCCGCCACCATGGGCCCGACGCTCTCCATCACCACCGACCGCAATGAACTCGAAACCGCCGTCCTGACCACCGAACCGGGCGGCGCGGGCCGGATGGCCGTGCACATCCCCGCCGCCGACGAGGCGGACAGCCGGCCGCTGGAGATCGGCACCGGGCGCGCCACCCGCGAGGACCTGGAGACCGTACGGCGAACGGGGCGCGCCTCGATCACCGAGGTGCCGGGCGGCTCCGCGCTGCTCCAGCCGACCGCGCTCGGCTCCAGGGACAACGCCGTCGTCGAGGTGTTCGTGCCCGAGGACGAGGTCTCCAACGGCGTCGCCACCGCCTGGCTGGTCCTGGCCGGCGTCGGCGCCGCGCTGATCGTCGGCTCCGTCGCGGTCGCCGACCGGCTCGGCGTACGGATGGTGGAGCCCGCCCAGCGGCTCGCGGGCGCCGCCCACGACCTGGGGGAGGGCCGGCTGGGCACCAGGGTCGCGGAGGAGGGCCCGGCCGAACTGCGGTCGGCCGCCGCCGCGTTCAACTCCATGGCCGACCAGGTCATCCAGCTCCTCGCCAACGAACGGGAGCTGGCCGCCGACCTCTCGCACCGGCTGCGCACCCCGCTCACCGTGCTCCGGCTCAACGCCGCCTCGCTCGGTGAGGGACCGGCCGCCGAACAGACCCGGGCCGCGGTCCAGCAGTTGGAGCACGAGGTCGACATCATCATCAGGACCGCCCGCGAACAGCGCCCGCAGAGCCAGATACCGAGCGGCGCGGCCGGGGCGGGCTGCGACGTCTCCGAGGTGATCCGGGACCGGATGGCGTTCTGGTCGGCGCTCGCCGAGGACGAGGGCCGCGAGGTGCGCCTGGCCGGGGTGGAGCGGACGGTACGCATCCCGGTCGCCAGGTCCGAACTGGCCGCCGCCCTCGACGCGTTGCTCGGCAACGTCTTCCGGCACACCCGGGAGGGAACCGCCTTCGCCATCGATGTGCACCACAGCGGTGACGCGGTGATCGTGCTGGTCTCGGACGCGGGCGGCGGGATCGCCGACCCGGCGGCGGCCCTGGCCCGGGGCGGCAGCGGCAGCGGCAGGGGCGGGGCGCGGGGCGCGGTGGGGTCGACCGGGCTCGGCCTCGACATCGTCCGTCGGGTCGCGGAGTCCACCGGCGGCGATGTGCGGATCGGGCGCTCGGTGCTCGGCGGCACGGAGGTGCGGGTCTGGATCGGCCTGGACGGGCGGCGGCCCGAACGGGACCGGCGCGGGCACCGGGTGGGGCGGCGGCGACGCGGAGCGACGCGCCGGAACGTGGCGCTCCGGTTCCGCTCCGGGAAAGCCTGACCCCCGGCCGGCGGGCCCTACCCGGCCTCTGCCCCGGCCTCACCCGGCCTCTGACAGGGGTCACCCGGCCCTTCCCGGCCTCACCCGGCCTCTTACAGGGGTCACCCGGCCCTTCCCGGTCTCACCCGGCCTCTGACAGGGCTCACCCGGCCCTTCCCGGCCTCACCCGGCCTCACCCGGCCTCTGACCGGGTCTTTAAAGGCCGCCGATGCGCTCCTTAAGGCGTCCATAAAAAGTCCGGCCGAGGCCCGGAGAGCGGCATTTGCCGGTTCCGCCGCGGCTAGCGTTCTTCTGGAGTCCCCGACCACCGAATCACTGACCACGCGTACGAGCAGGCCCCCGCCCCAGGGCCGCGACTGTCCTTCGCACTCCACCCCCAGCCCGCGCGCCCCGGCCGGCCCACTCCCCCCGACCGGCCGGGGACGCGCGCCCCTTCCACCCCCGGCGACGCGCCGTCACGGACTGCGTGGGACAGTCCTCGGCCCGCCCCGGCCAGCCCTCAGCCCGCCCGGTTCACCGCCGACAGCACCGCCAGGATCGAGGCCGTGAGGACGGAGGTGTCCTGACCCGCCCCCCAGCGCAGCTCCCCGCCCACCCGGCACTCCACGTACGCCATCGCCGGGCTTCCCTGCCCCGAACCCGTCGCCTGCTCGGCGAAGTCGAGGATGTCCACCTCGATGCCCGCGGCGGCCAGCGCACGGGTGAACGCCGACACCGGGCCGTTGCCCGTGCCCTCGTAGTCGCCCTCCCGGTCGTCCACCCGCAGCGTGCAGATGAAGCGGTGCTCACCGGCCGGATTCCGGTCCGTGGACCAGGAGGTCAGGGCCACGTTCCCGGCCCGCCCGGGGGCCAGGTACGCCGCGTCGAACAGCTCCCACAGATCCTTCGGGGCGGCCTCCAGACCGCTGTCGTCGGTCGCGGCCTGCACCGTACGGGAGAAGTCCGCGCGCAGCCGGGCCGGCAGGTCCACCCCGTAGTTGCTCCGCAGCAGATGGGCGATGCCGCCCTTCCCGGACTGGCTGTTGACCCGGATGACCGCCTCGTACGTACGCCCCACATCCGCCGGGTCGATCGGCAGGTACGGCACCGACCACAGCTCGGAGCCGCTGCTCGCGTGATGGGCGAAGCCCTTGCTGATGGCGTCCTGGTGGGTGCCGGAGAACGCCGTGTACACGAGATCGCCGCCGTAGGGGTGGCGGGGCGGGACCGGCAGCCGGTTGCAGTGCTCGACGGTGTGACGGATCTCGTCGATGTCGGAGAAGTCGATCATCGGGTCGACGCCCTGGGCGTGCAGATTGAGGGCCAGGTTGACCAGGTCGACGTTGCCGGTGCGCTCCCCGTTGCCGAACAGGCAGCCCTCCACCCGCTGCGCGCCCGCCAGGACGGCCAGTTCGGCGCACGCGGTGCCGGTGCCGCGGTCGTTGTGCGGATGGACGGAGAGGATCACCGAGTCCCGCCGGTCCAGATGACGGTGCATGTACTCGATCTGGTCCGCGTACACATTGGGTGTCGCGATCTCCACCGTGGCGGGCAGGTTGTGGATGACCGGCCGGTCGGGCGAGGCGTCCCACAGCTCGGTGAGGCTGTTGCAGATCTCCAGGATGAAATCCGGCTCGGTGAGGATGAACACCTCGGGGGAGAACTCGAACCGGATGTCCGCCCCGGGCCGCGCCCGCGCCAGCCGTTCCATCTGCCGCGCGGACTCCAGTACGGTGCCGTGCACCTCGGCCCTGCTGCGGCCGAGCACCACGTCGCGCCAGACGGGCGCGGTCGGGATGTACAGGTGGACGACCGCGCGGTCCATCCCCTCGATGGACTCGAAGGTCCGCTCGATCAGGTCCGGCCTGGCCGGGGTGAAGACGACCACGGTGACGTCGTCCGGCACCGCGTCGCTCCCGGCCAGATGCCGGACGAAGTCGAAGTCGGTGCGGCTCGCGGAGGGATAGCCGATCTCGATCTCCTTGAACCCCATGGCGACGAGCAGATCGAACATCCGGCGCTTGCGCGGTGTGTCCATGGGCTCGGCCAGCGCCTGGTTGCCGTCGCGCAGGTCGACGGGCACCCAGAGCGGGGCACGTTCGATACGGGCCTGCGGCCAGGTGCGGCCGGTCAGGGGGACCTCGACGCGGTCGAACGCCGAGCGGTAGCGGTGCGAGGGCATGGAACTCGCCCGCTGCGGATTCCAGCGGGGCGCGTCGGCGGGCACGGGCCCGCGCGGGGTGCAGATGGTGGGGAAGCCGTGCATCGGTGACAGACGGTCGGACATGAAGAGGGCTCTTCTCGGATCGCCGGGTGCGACCGGCGCAGCACGGCATCCCGCGGAGGGGTGCCGGTCGCTTCAGGCCCCGCCGCGGCAGCCGAGAAGAAGGAGACCGCTGTGCGTCATGGCCGGTAGACTAGCCAGAAAGCAAGTCCTCAGACAACCTGACAGGTGAATCCGGTGTCCTCGCTCGGTCCGCTCCGCCCCAGCCCCCTGGTCGAACAGGCCACGAACCATCTGCGCGAGCAGATCACCGGGGGCCACTGGCCGGTCGGCATGCGGATTCCCGGCGAGACGACCCTGGCCAGGACGCTCGGCGTGGGCCGCTCCACGGTCCGTGAGGCGGTCCGGACCCTGGCCACGCTCGGGCTGCTCCGGTCCCGGCAGGGTGCGGGCGTCTTCGTCATCGCCGACCGGGTGACGGAGGACTGGCCGACCAGGCTGCGCCGGGCCGCGATCACCGATGTGTACGAGGTGCGCATGCTGATCGAGGTCCAGGCCGCCCGGCTGGCCGCCCGGCGCCGCACCGACGAGGACCTGACCGTGCTGGACGCGGCGCTCGCCGCGCGGCGGGCGGCCGGGGCCGGGGGAGACGCGGAGTTCGTCGACGCGGACATCGCGCTGCACCGGGCCGTGGTGGTCGCCGCGCACAACCCCGTACTCACCGATCTCTTCGGCGAGTTCGCGCCCGCGCTGCGGCAGGGGCTCATCGACCTCGTGGAGCTCTTCGGCCTGCGCCGCGAGGATCCGGACCACGGCGACGCCACCCATGACGCGCTGGTGCGGGCCGTGGTGGCCGGGGACGCGGACTCGGCGGGCCGGGCCGCGCAGGCGGAACTCGAAGCCACGCTGGCCCGGTTGCGGGCGGCGTAGGGCGGCCGATTCCAAGGGGCTCCGGCGCCCGGCTTCGGGGAGAGAAGGCGGGCGCGGGCCCGATCGCCGTGCCGCGCGATGCCCCGTTCACCTTCCGGCGGGCCGGCCGGGGTGAACCACGCACGACGAGAACCGCTCCCGGCTGCGGGCGCGGCTGCGCGGTCCGGGGCGACCGATGGGGTGCGCCCTGCCCGTTGCGCCGCCGACCTGCGCTTTCTCCGGGCTGCGTGAAATCCCGGGCAGCGTATGCGGGTTGTGGCAAGGTCTCGGCGGGACACGGTCCCGTGACTTGCCGGACACGCTCGGGCAACGGAAGCGTCTTCAACTCTTGACACTCACCCCTTCAAGGCAGGAACCTTCCGACATCGACGCATGGGAGCGCTCCCACATCGGGTGGGCCCGCCCATCCGAACGGCACCACGCGTGCCCTCCCCCCACCGGAACGCCCCGGAAAGCCCAGCCCCGGAACCTCACACCCGGTACGTCACCCCGGAACGCCCCACCCCGGAACAAGGAGTAGTGGAATGCGCATCACCCGCACCGTCGCCGGCCGGAGCCGCAGAGCCGCGGTTCTGGCCACCACGGGCCTGACGGCCTCGGCCCTGTTGCTGACCGGCTGCAGCGGCGACTCCGACTCGTCGGGCAGCACGGGCCCCGACGCGAACGGGAACATCACGCTGACCGTCGCCGACTTCGGGCAGTTCGGTTACAAGGAAGCCGGACTCTTCGCCAAGTACCACGAGCTGCACCCGAACATCACGGTCAAGGAGAACGTCACGGCCGACGAGCAGGTCTACTACCCGAAGTTCCTCCAGCAGCTCAACACGGGCAGCGGGCTGGCCGACATCCAGGGCATCGAGGTCGGCCGTGTGAAGGAACTCGTCGACACCAGGGCGGACGCCTTCGTCGACCTGGCCGGGGCGGTCGACACCGGCCAGTGGGTCAACTGGAAGGCGCTGCAGGCCACCACCGACGAGGGCAAGGTCATCGGTGCGGGCACCGACATAGGCCCGATGTCGCTCTGCTACCGCCGCGACCTGTTCGAGCAGGCCGGGCTGCCGGTCGACCGTGAGGAGGTCGCCGCCAAGGTCGCCGGAGGCTGGGAGGACTACCTCAAGCTCGGCGAGGAGTACAAGAAGAAGTCCCCCAAGGGCACCTTCTACATGGATTCCGCCAGTGCCATGTACAACGGCGTGGTCAGCTCGAACGAGGAGCAGTACTACGCCAAGGACGGCAAGGCGATCTACAAGGACAGCGCCGGCATCAAGGCGGGCTGGAACCTCGCCGCCGAGGCCGCCGCGAAGGATCTGACCGCCGGCCTGGCCCAGTTCCAGGACCCGTGGAAGGCCGCACTGCGCAAGGGCACGGTTGCCACGGTCGCCTGCCCCGCCTGGATGGCCGCGCAGATCGCCACGTACGCCGGTGACGAGTTCAAGGGCAAGTGGGACATCGCCCGCACTCCGGGCCGGACCGCGGCCAACTGGGGCGGTTCCTTCCTCGCGGTGCCCGCCAAGGGCAGGAACGTCGAGGAGGCGCAGAAGCTCGTCAAGTGGCTGACCGCCCCCGAACAGCAGGCCGCCGTGTTCAAGGCCGTCGGTGTCTTCCCGTCGAACAAGGGCGCCTACGAGCTCCCCGAGGTGAAGAGCGCCAAGCTCGCGTACTTCAACAACGCCCCCATCGGCGAGATCTACGCCGAGGAGGCCCAGGTCATCCCCGCCGCCGTGCTGGGACCGAAGGACGGCATCATCAAGGACAGCATCTCCACCCAGATCAACAACATGGAGCAGCGGGGCACCGAGCCGGACGACGCCTGGAAGGCCGCCACGGAGGCCATCGACAAGGTGATCGGCTGATCCTCACCGATGCGGGCGGCCGGGACCTCACCCGCGCGTCCCGGTCCACCCGCAGTGGGGCCGGCCTCCGTCATCGGCCCCGCGCACGGATTCCGACACCATCGCCGGACCTGACCCGAACTCCGGCCTGCCCCTGCGGTGTCGGCACACCCCAGGGAAGGACTCCCACCTGTGGCAACCTCGATCCCCACCCGGGACGCACACGATTCGAAGCCGAGCCGCCGCGCCCCGAAGGCCATGCCCCCCGGCCGCCAGGCATGGCGCAGCCGGCTGTGGCGATTCGACGACAAGGCGTCTCCCTACGCCTACATCGCACCCTTCTTCCTCGTCTTCGGGGCCTTCGGGCTCTACCCCCTCCTCTACACCGGCTGGATAGCCCTGCACCGGGTGGAGATGATCAGCCTCGACCGGATGGAATGGGCCGGCTGGGAGAACTTCGGCAGGATCCTCCAGGACTCGGAGTTCTGGACAGCCGTCAGCAACACCTTCCTCATCGGTGTGATCTCCACCGTCCCGCAGTTGCTGGTGGCGCTGGGCCTGGCCCACCTGCTGAATTACAAGCTGCGTGCCAGCACCTTCTGGCGGACGGTGATCCTCACGCCGTACGCCACCTCCGTGGCCTCAGCCGCCCTTGTCTTCGCCCTTGTCTTCCGCGCCGATGGCGGCCTGCTGAACTGGGCCCTGGACTTCATCGGCCTCGGCGACATCAATTGGGCCAATGGCCACTGGTCGTCCAAGATCGCCATCTCGGTCATCGTGATCTGGCGCTGGACCGGCTACAACACCCTGATCTACCTGGCCGCGATGCAGGCCGTCCCGTCCGACCTCTACGAGGCGGCCGCACTCGACGGTGCTTCGCGCCGGCAGCAGTTCCTCAACGTGACGATCCCGGCGCTGCGGCCCACGATCCTCTTCACGATCGTCATCTCGACCATCGGGTCGATGCAGCTGTTCGGCGAGCCGCTGCTCCTTGAGGGCGGCACGGTCGGAGCGCAGGGGGGCAATGAGCATCAGTACGAGACGCTCAGCGTCTACCTGTACAACTACGGCTGGAAGCTCGGACATCTCGGTCCGGCCGCCGCAGTCGCCTGGGCCATGCTCGCCCTGCTGTTGCTCATTGCCGCGATCAACTGGCTCGTCGGGCGCTCCGTGCGCAAGACCTCGGCCTGACCGGGAGCGATATCCATGACCACGACCAGTCCCATCACCGCCCCGGACCAGCGCCACGTGCCCAGGGCCGCAGCCCCCGGCGCTCCTCCGCGGCGCAGCAGGTTCAAGCCGGGAGCGGGCCGCCAGCACCACGCCGGCCCCTTCGCCTACTTCGCCCTTGCCGTCGTCGGCATCGGCTCCCTCTTCCCGCTGTACTGGACACTCGTCGCCGCGTCCCGTACCCAGGACGAGGTGCTGGACACCACCCCGCCGCTCCTCCCCGGCGGCAACCTGTTCAACAACCTCGAAGCGGCCTGGGAACAGGCCCACCTCGGCAAGGCCATCTGGAACACGCTCATCGTGTCCGCCTGCATCACCGCGGCGACGCTCTTCTTCTGCACGCTGGCCGGCTACGCCTTCGCCAAGATGCGCTTCAGGGGCCGCGGCGCACTGATGTCCGCGGTCGTCGCCACACTCACGATCCCGCCGCAACTCAGCGTCGTACCGCTGTTCATGATGATGTCCGACATCGGATGGGGCGGTCAGCTGGAGTCGGTGATCTTCCCGACGCTCGTGAGCGCGTTCGGGGTGTTCTTCATGCGGCAGTACCTGAGCGAGGCGCTGCCCTACGAACTCATCGAGGCGGGCAAGGTGGACGGCGCGAACAACCTCCGTGTCGTGTGGAGCATCGTGCTCCCCGTGGCCCGCCCGGCCATGATGGTGCTGGGCATGCTCACCTTCGTACAGGCGTGGAACGATTTCTTCTGGCCGTACCTCGCCCTGAACCAGGAAAACCCGACGCTCCAGGTGGCCCTCGGCCAGCTGAGCGCGTCCTACGTCCCCGACCAGAGCATCGTGATGGCGGGCGCGCTGATCAGCACACTGCCTCTGCTCGTGGTTTTCGTGGTCTTCGGCAAGCGGATCGTCGGAGGGATCATGTCCGGCGCCGTCAAGGGATGACACCGCGTCACCCGCATTCCCGTCTCTCCCCGGACCGCCCGTGGGGCCCGTTCCCCGGCCACCGCCCGTACGGGCCCCGAAAGTCCCACCCTCACCTGCCCCTGCCCGTCCACCCCTGGGAGCGCTCCCGCATGACTGTCCTACGAACCGACACCGCCCCGAAGGCCGCCCCCGGGGCGGCGGAATTCCCGACCGGCTTCGTCTGGGGGGCGGCCACGGCCGCGTACCAGGTCGAGGGCGCCGCCGCCGAGGACGGCCGGACCCCCTCCATCTGGGACACCTTCAGCCACACCCCGGGCAAGGTCCGCAACGGGGACACCGGAGACATCGCCGCCGACCACTACCACCGCTACCGCGACGACGTGGCGCTGATGAAGCGGCTCGGCCTGACGGCCTACCGCTTCTCCGTCTCCTGGCCCCGGGTGCAGCCCACCGGCCGCGGCCCCGCCGTCGAACGCGGCCTGGACTTCTACCGCAGGCTCGTCGACGAACTCCTCGAAGCGGGCATCACACCCGTCGCCACCCTCTACCACTGGGACCTGCCCCAGGATCTGGAGGACGCGGGCGGCTGGCCCCAGCGGGTGACCGCCGAACGCTTCGCCGACTACGCCGACATCATGGCCGGGGCCCTCGGCGACCGGGTCGGCACCTGGACCACCCTCAACGAACCATGGTGCTCGGCCTTCCTCGGCTACGGCTCCGGCGTGCACGCCCCCGGCCGCACCGAGCCCGCCGCCGCGCTGCGCGCCGCCCACCACCTCAACCTCGCCCACGGCCGGGCGACCGAGGTCCTGCGCGACCGCCTCCCCGCCACCGCGCAGATCTCGGTCACCCTCAACCTCCACCATGTCCGCCCGCTGACCGGCAGCGCCGCCGACGCGGACGCCGCCCGCCGGATCGACGCGGTGGGCAACCGGATCTTCACCGGCCCGATGCTGCACGGCGCGTACCCCGAGGACCTGATCGCCGACACCGAGCGCCTGGTCGACTGGCCGGAGCTGGTCCACGACGGCGACCCGGCGGTCATCTCCCGGCCGGTCGACGTCCTGGGCGTCAACTACTACACACCGACGCTGGTCTCCACGCCCGCCGACGGCGCCGGCGACACGCGCGACGACGGTCACGGCAACAGTGATCACTCCCCGTGGCCCGGCTCCGAACACGTGGCCTTCCACCTCGCCGAGGGCCGTGAGCGCACCGCCATGAACTGGGCGATCGACCCCGACGGGCTGTACGACCTCCTCATGGACGTGGCCCGGGACAACCCCGGCCTGCCGCTGATGGTCACCGAGAACGGCGCCGCCTTCGACGACTACGTCTCGCCCGAGGGCCGGGTGGAGGACCCCGAGCGGATCGAGTACCTGCGCGGCCACCTCGACGCGGTGCGGCGGGCCATTGCCGCCGGGGCGGACGTACGCGGCTACTTCCTCTGGTCCCTGATGGACAACTTCGAGTGGGGCTACGGGTACTCCAAGCGCTTCGGCGCCGTCTACGTCGACTACGCCACCCAGCGCCGCATCCCCAAGGCGAGCGCCCACTGGTACGCCGACGTCATCCGTCGCCAGCGTAGGATGGGAGCGCTCCCAGAGGGGTGATGCGGAGCGGCAGCCCGTCCCCGCACGGGCTGCCGGAGGAGCCGAACACAGGACTTGGCCCGGCCACCCGGCTGTGAGAAATTGACCGCAAACGGGAGGCAGCCATGACGGCAGCGCGAGTACGGAGCGGTGGCCGGCCCACGCTCGAAGAAGTCGCGGCGCGGGCAGGGGTGGGGCGCGGCACGGCCTCGCGGGTCATCAACGGCTCACCGCGGGTCAGCGCACAGACCCGCGAGGCGGTGGAGGCGGCCGTCGCCGAGCTGGGTTACGTACCCAATCGCGCGGCCCGCGCCCTCGCCGGGAACCGCACGGACGCCATCGCCCTGGTGGTGCCCGAATCGGAGACCCGCTTCTTCGCCGAGCCGTACTTCTCCGACATCGTCCGCGGTGTCGGAGCGGCGCTCGCCGACACCGAGATGCAGCTGCTGCTCACCCTGGTCGGCAACGACCGCGAGCGCCGCCGGCTGGCCCAGTACCTGACCGCGCACCGCGTCGACGGGGTGCTGATGGTCTCCGTCCACGCCGACGACCCACTGCCGGAGCTGCTGGAACAGCTCGGCATGCCGGCCGTGATGGGCGGCCGCAGATCGGCCTCCGAGACGCTCGCCGCGGTCGACTCAGACAACTTCGGGGGCGCCCGCGCCGCGGTCGGCCACCTGGTGACCCGGGGGCGGCGCGCCATCGCCACGATCACCGGGCCCGGGGACGTCTACGGTGCGCAGCGCCGCCTGGACGGCTACCGCGCCGCGGTCCACGAGGCCGGTCTCGAACCGGACGAGCGGCTGATCGGCGCCGCCGACTTCTCCGAGGAGGGCGGTGCCCGCGCCATGCGCGAACTGCTGGCCCGCCGACCCGACGTCGACGCGGTCTTCGCCGCCTCCGACGTGATGGCCGCGGGCGCCCGCCAGGTCCTGCGCGAGGCCGGCCGCCGCATCCCGGACGACGTGGCCCTCATCGGCTTCGACGACTCGGCGGTGGCCCGCCACATGGACCCGGCCCTCACCAGCGTCCGCCAGCCGATCGAGGAGATGGGCCGCACCATGGCCCGAGTCCTGCTCAAGGAGATCGCGAGCGAGACCCAGGAACGCCCCCAGATCGTGCTCCCCACCGAACTGGTCGTCCGCGACTCCTCGTGACGGGCGATTCGTGCGTCGCACCACAGGGGAGGCGGTCAGACAATGCTATTCATGGCGAAGTTGGTCCCTGCCTGTCCATAGATGGTGATCCGATAGCGATTCTGAGGGCCCGGGATGTGCTCGCCCATGGCGAACAACATCAGATTGTTGTTGTCCAAATAATAAAAGAGGGTGACGCTCGTCTGGAAATTTCCGGCACTGGCGTGCAGGACCGGAAATCCATTGAAGAGATACGGATGGGTTTGCAATCCTCCTGCGTTGAACGCCTGATTGAGGGCCTGTTTGAGATGGGCGAGCCTGTTGAGCATTCCATGCTGGGCGAGGACGTTGGTCAGGTAATTCTGGGCTCTGGGCTGATCCAATACTCCGGTCCGGCCGTTGCCGTTCGCCCTGAGGATGATCATGGGCATGAAATCATTCCTTTCCATTGCTGTCGGAGGCGGACTGCTGCCCGGGCCCGCCGCCAGGCCACGCCCTTCGTCGGACGAGCGCGGCCTGGCGCGCCGATCGTGATGTACCGGATCACGCGGAGGTCGGCAGCGACCTGTCCTGCTGGATCAGCAGGGGCGTGAGCAGGGTCAGGGAGTCGACGGGCGTCGTCCAGTTGGGCATGGTCGGGCCCCAGCCGTGGTCGACGTCGTAGGTGACGTCCCGCTGCTCCACGCCGGTCAGATCGACCAGGAGGCCGGGTCCGAAGGCCTGCTCGACGACGGTCGACGTCTCGATGACCGCCGTGGCGAACATCAGGAGGACCTTCTCCACCGGGGTGAAGAAGTCCAGATTCCTGCCGTGCAGCGGGAATGCGGCCAGCGGCGTCGCCTTTGCCGACTGTCCCGCCTCCACGTGGTTCAGCTGCGCGATGCCGGATGTGAAGGGCCGGGTCGTTTCGTTGTCGACGGTGATGCGGCGCGAGGAGCCCGGACTGCCCCCCACCGTGCCGGTGCCGGAGACGTTGTCGACCGTCAGGGTCTGGCCGAGGGCGATGTCGTAGCTGTTGATCCCGCTGATCGTGCCTTGCGGGATGATTTCTCTGCGCGAGGTGTAGGCCTGGTATTCGTCGTGCCAGGTGATGTTCGTCGACGTCGCGTAGTCGTCGGTGACGAACCAGACCAGCGGCTTGCCACCACCGGTCGAGGAATTCACCGCCTTGAACCCGTAGAGGTAGAAACCCTCATCCACCAACCTGTTGGTGGTTTCATCACTCATGGTGATCGTGATCTCGAACGAGGAGCTGACGGGCATGGGACTTCCTCTCTCTGCCGTGCGCCGCCCCGGAACCGTTCCTGGACGGGGTTCTGCGGTGCCGGCCCCGGGTTCTGTCCCCTGGGCCGGGGGAGCGGGCACGCCGGATCGCCGGCATGCCGATTCATGGGAGAAGGCTGGTTGAAAGCCCGGCTCGGGCAGCTTGCGAAGGCCTGCTGCCCGATGGCGTGGGGATGCGGTGTCCCCTCGTTCTGCTGCGAGCGGGAGAACGGACCGTTTCGCGAGATCAGTGCCTTTGGGGAGACATCCGCTGATGCTCAGGTTTACCGCTGGCCGGAAGAGGAAGGTCCTCTTCCTCCTTTTGCGCTCGATGACACGCTGACAAACGAGAACGACGGGTATGGACTGGCGGCGCCCGAGTCACGTACAGGAGCACGGGTCCGTTGCATTTCCCCGGCAGTGATTCCTCGCGCGCCGGAGCCGCTGACGCTGTGAGGGAGAGCACAGCCCCGCTCGATGGTCTGACGAGCCCTCACCCGAGTCGGGCGAAACCGGGGCTCGGCCCGGTCGGCGCGGAAGAGGGCCGGCGCGGGCCGGCGCCGAGGCGCCGGGGCGAGGGCCCAAGGTCCTGGACATGAAGAAGGCCTGACCTGTTTTCACAGGTCAGGCCTTGATCATTCAGGGTGAGTAACGGGACTCGAACCCGCGACATCCTGGACCACAACCAGGTGCTCTACCATCTGAGCTATACCCACCATGCCCGGTCTTTTTCTGACCGGCCGAGAAAAAGTGTACAGGGTCCGAGAGGGTGCTCGCGCCCCTGTTGTTCAGCCGCCGGTCTCAACCCCCGAAAGGGCTATGACCAGCGGCTTCGCAAGGTCCTACGGCGCGGGCGGTGCGACGCGGGCCGCGATGGCCTTCGCCCGCTCCGAGTCCGGGCCGGGCTGCGGTACGAAGACCGCCTCGCGGTAGTAACGCAGCTCCGTGATGGAGTCACGGATGTCCGCGAGCGCCCGGTGGTTGCCGTTCTTGGCCGGGCTGTTGAAGTACGCCCTCGGGTACCAGCGGCGCGCCAGCTCCTTGATCGAGGAGACATCGACGATCCGGTAGTGCAGGTAGCTCTCCAGAGCCGCCATGTCCCGCGCCAGGAATCCGCGGTCGGTGGAGACGGAGTTCCCGCAGAGCGGGGCCTTGCCGGGCTCCTTCACGTGCTCGCGCACGTAGTTCAGCACCTGGGCCTCGGCGTCGGCCAGGGTGGTGCCCCCGGCCAGCTCGTCGAGGAGGCCCGAGGCGGTGTGCATCTGCCGCACCACCTCGGGCATGGTCTCCAGGGCCGCGTCCGGCGGGCGGATCACGATGTCCACCCCTTCACCGAGCACGTTCAGCTCCGAGTCGGTGACCAGTGCGGCCACCTCGATGAGTGCGTCTTCCGTCAACGAGAGCCCGGTCATCTCGCAGTCGATCCACACCATGCGGTCGTTCATGGCCCCACCCTACGGGGCACTCCGTTGACCCGGCAGGGTCGGGCGCCCGGTCGTGTACGCGTCGGGGCCGGGTTTCCCCTGCTCCGACTGGGCCGGGCCGGCCGTCGGCGACGTGATGACATGCGGGCCCGACGGGCCCGCCGTGGCCGTGGCACGCCGGATCGGCGCACCGCCCTGGGCGGGCACGACCGGCTCGATCACCGGGGCCACCGGCTCCGCGCCACCGCCCTGCGGACGGCGGGCCCGGTAGGCGGCCCGGTACGCGGCGGGGGAGGAACCCAGCTGACGCCGGAAGTGTCCGCGCAGTGCGACCGGCGAGCGGAAGCCGCAACGGCCCGCCACCTCGTCGACCGAGTACTCGGACGTCTCCAGCAGCCGCTGCGCCTGCAGCACCCGCTGGGTGATCAGCCACTGGAGCGGTGCGCTGCCGGTGAGCGAACGGAACCTGCGGTCGAAGGTCCGCCTGCTCATGTAGGCGCGCGCGGCCAGCGTCTCCACGTCGAACTGCTCGTGCAGATGCTCCAGTGCCCAGGCCACGACCTCTGCGAGCGGGTCGGAGCCGATCTCCTCAGGTAAAGACCTGTCGAGATAGCGCTCCTGACCGCCACTGCGCCGCGGCGGCACGACGAGCCGGCGGGCCAGTGCCCCGGCGGCCTCCGTGCCGTGGTCCGTGCGGACTATGTGCAGACAGAGATCGATCCCGGCGGCTGTGCCGGCGGAGGTGAGCACATCGCCGTCGTCGACGAAGAGCTCACGCGGATCGACGTGGACCGACGGATAGCGCTTGGCCAGCGTCGGTGCGTACATCCAGTGTGTGGTCGCCGGACGGCCGTCCAGCAGACCCGCGGCGGCGAGCACGAAAGCACCCGTGCACAGCCCGACGATGCGGGCGCCCTCCTCATGGGCGCGGCGCAGCGCCTCCAGCGCCTCGGCGGGCGGCGGCGAGGTGATCGAACGCCAGGCGGGCACCACGACGGTGCCGGCCCTGCTGATCGCCTCCAGCCCGTAGGGCGCGGTGAGTTCGAGTCCCCCGGTGGTCCGCAGCGGCCCTTCTTCCCCGCCGCAGACGAGGAGTCGGTAGCGCGGAACTCCCGCGTCCTGGCGGTCGATTCCGAACACGGAGAGCGGGATCGAACTCTCGAAGATGGGGCCGCCGCTGAACAGCAGCACGGCGACGACTTCTCGTCGTCGACGGCCACTGAGCTTCCGTACAGCCTCCGTTGCGGCGGCGGAGTCCTGGCTCATGACGCTAAGCCCCCCTCGGTGTTCGCGTCTCCCTGGTCCTTACGGGCCTGTCGCTCCTGCACTTTTCCCCTCGGTCCTGCACGAGTTCCCCAGACTTCGATACCCAAGATCGAATCTACTGCGTCCCATGGTGCCGTCGTGACAAGTTCACCAACCGGCGTTATGTCGACAAGGCAACTTGGCGGGAAGCATTCGATCACGAAGCGTTTCATCCGGTGGACGCTCAGGGAAGTGCGCCTGGCGTTCATGGCCCGTCCCCGTTGGGTGGAAGCGTACCGCGCGGTCTCTTCCTGCCTGGTGACAAGGGGGTTGATCGGCCAATTCAGCAAGGTGTCGGTAGGGGTGTGAAGTTGGCTGAAAATAGATGGTTGTGCATGTGTGATTCAGTCATTGAACCGGCGCACAACCCGGGTGATCAACCGCTTCTTTGCGCCCCCTGGGCAGGTCGGACGGCTGATCGTACGGAACGGACCGGTGGCAACCGAAGGCGATCGGATTCCGCCGGGCGGGCCGGTGTCCGTCGCCGGCCCGGCGGCTCGCCGGGAACGGGGCGGACGGTCCGGAACGGGCGCGGTGTGACGCCCGGGGTCGGGTCGTCGGCCCCGGGGTCGGCGCCGGGGCGGTGATCGGTCCGGCGTCCGCGCGGGGGAGCGGAGATCGTCCGGCGCCCCGTACGGGTGACGGATACGGCCCCGTCCGGTCACGGAGGGCGGCCGTCCGGGCCCGGCGGCGTCCGTGTACAGCGCAAGCGGCATTGCCATCCGGGGCCGCCTCGGGCATGCTCCGTGAAACGTCGCGCGCGCTTTGCGCGGGTCTGGGCAGTGGAGGAATGGCGCCGTACCCTTGGGGGTAAGGGGTTGGGAAGATGATTCCCGGACACCGCAACACCGCTCGCTGACGCACCTTCCCCAAGTCGCTCTCCTCACGAGGACTCTCTTCGCCGAGACACCGATGGCCGGTCACGAAATCCCCGAACCCGCCGACCGCAAGCAGGTGGCCGACCCCATGTCGGACCCGCAGACGGTCGAAGAAACACGTCATTCATGCGACCCCGCGTTCCGCCATGGGGTCGTCGTCGGCTTCGACGGCTCGACCTCCAGCGAGCGCGCCCTCGCCTATGCGATCGGGATGGCCCGAAGATCGGGCTCCGGCCTGATCATCGTCCATGTCGCCAATCGGCTGCCGACCACGGTCTGGGCAGGCTGCGAGCCGCCCGTCTTCGTGGATGTGCCCGACCACCGCACCGAGGTGCTCGGCCTGGAGCTCGCCTGCGCGGACTACCTCTCCGAGGTCCCCTGGGTCCTCGTCGAGCGCGGCGGGGACATCTGTCACGAGCTGGAGGAGGTCGGCCGGGAGTACTCGGCCGACGCCATCGTCGTCGGCTCCACGCACGGCATCGTCGGCCGGATCTTCGGCTCGGTGGCGGGCCGCCTCGCACGGCGCGCGCAGCGCCCGGTCGTCGTCATCCCCTGAGTGCCCGGCACCCCGGCAGCCCCTTCCGTCACTCCGGTGGTCCGTTGTGACGTCCCTCGTTCAACGTGGCGTCAAATCGCCTGCGTAAACCGGCATTTGATGTCCGACAGAGGTGGATTGCGCGCTTGTGAAGGGTATATGACGGTCACTCGGAGAGCGCTCGGCGACGATCGCACCGGGGTGGTGTGTGCTGCCGGCCGGGGCGTGACGGCCACGGCCGAGGCAGCGACCGGACCGGTGCGCCGGGGCAGGCGCCGGCCCGGCACGGGAGCGGCCCCGTACCCGCGGTGGCGGCGGGTACGGGGCCGCTCTGCGGGTACGGGGCCCGCCCCGGCAAGGGCGTACACGGGCCCTGCCCGGCAGCGGCCGTACGCGGGGGCTACTCGACGGTGACGGACTTCGCCAGGTTGCGCGGCTTGTCGATGTCACGGCCCATGGCCAGCGCCGTGTGGTACGCGAAGAGCTGGAGCGGGATGCCCATCAGGATCGGGTCCAGCTCGTTCTCGTTCTTCGGCACGACGATGGTGTGGTCGGCCTTCTCCTGCACCTGGTGGGCGACGGCGAGGATGCGGCCGCTGCGGGCCTTGATCTCCTCCATCGCGGCGCGGTTCTTCTCCAGCAGATCGTCGTCCGGCACGATCGCGACCGTCGGCATCGCGGGCTCGATCAGCGCCAGCGGCCCGTGCTTCAGCTCGGAGGCCGGGTACGCCTCGGCGTGGATGTACGAGACCTCCTTGAGCTTCAGCGAGGCCTCGCGGGCGACGGGGTAGCCGCGCACCCGGCCGATGAACATCATCGACTTGGCGTCCGCGTACTCGGCCGCCATCTTCTTGATCTCGTCCTCGTTCGCCAGGATCTCGCTGATCTGGGCGGGCAGCCTGCGCAGCCCGTCGATGATCCGCTTGCCGTCGGCGACCGACAGGTCCCGGATCCGGCCCAGGTGCAGGGCGAGCAGCGCGAACGCGACGACCGTGTTGGTGAAGCACTTGGTGGAGACGACACAGACCTCCGGGCCGGCGTGGACGTACGTACCGCCGTCGGCCTCCCGGGCGATCGCCGAACCCACCACGTTGACGACCCCGAGCACCCGGGCGCCCTTGCGCTTGAGCTCCTGGACGGCGGCCAGCACGTCGTACGTCTCACCGGACTGCGAGACCGCGACGTACAGGGTGTCCGGGTCGACGACCGGGTTGCGGTAGCGGAACTCGGAGGCGGGCTCGGCGTCCGCGGGGATACGGGCCAGCTCCTCGATCAGCTGCGCGCCGATCTGGCCCGCGTGGTACGAGGTGCCGCAGCCGAGGATCTTGATCCGGCGCACCCCGCGCGCCTCGCGGGCGTCCAGGTTGAGGCCGCCCAGGTGCACGGTGGCGAAGCGGTCGTCGATCCGGCCGCGCAGCACCCGGTCGACGGCGTCGGCCTGCTCGGAGATCTCCTTGTGCATGTACGTGTCGTGGCCGCCCATGTCGTACGACTCGGCCTCCCACTCCACGGTGGTCGGCGTGGCCGTCGTGGACGAGCCCTCCGTGGTGTACGTGCGGAAGTCGTCGGCCTTGAGGGTGGCCATCTCGCCGTCGTCCAGGGTGACGACCTGGCGGGTGTGGGCGACCAGCGCGGCGACGTCCGAGGCGACGAACATCTCCTTCTCGCCGATGCCGAGCACCACCGGGGAGCCGTTGCGGGCGACCACGATGCGGTCGTTGAAGTCGGCGTGCATGACGGCGATGCCGTATGTGCCCTCGACCGAGCGCAGCGCCTCGCGGACCTTCTCCTCCAGGCTGTCCGCCTGGGCGCGGGCGATCAGGTGGACCAGCACCTCGGTGTCGGTCTCGGAGAGGAAGACGACACCGTCGGCGACGAGCTTCGCACGGAGCTCGGAGGCGTTGTCGATGATGCCGTTGTGGACGACGGCGACCTTGTTGTCCGCGTCCAGGTGCGGGTGCGCGTTCGCGTCGCTCGGGGCGCCGTGGGTGGCCCAGCGGGTGTGGGCGATACCGGTGGTGCCGGTGAAACGCTTGGGGACGCGGGCCTCCAGCTCGCGGACCCGGCCCTTCGCCTTGACCATCCGCAGGGCGGCGGGCTTGCCGGCCGACGCCTTGCCGGTGATGACGATGCCCGCGGAGTCGTAACCCCGGTACTCCAGCCGCTGCAGCCCTTCCAGCAGCAGCGGAGCCACATCACGCTTCCCGATATATCCGACGATTCCGCACATGGATTCTCTGCCCCTCCATCGACGTACCTGTGGTGCCCGTCGCTCAGCCGTGGGTTCTTCAGCCGTAGACGATGCGGCGCAGCTGGCGGAGCGAGAGCTCCGGCGGCGCGACCGCCCGGTGCGGCAGCTCGGCCGCGATCCGTTCGAAGATCTCCGCGTTGACCAGGCCCCCGGACTGCAGTTCGCGGTGGCGGCGGCGGACGAAGTCGTCGGTCGTCTCGTCGAAGTACGCCAGCACGTCGAGGATCACCCGGGCGGCTTCACCGCGCTGGAGCGCGGTGCTGCGCACCAGGTGATCGATGAGGTCGTCATGCGACGGGCGGCGTTCGAGCACTCGTCGATATTGCGATGGGCAGGGCACTTACGCAACAATTCTGCCCGATATCGGGCAGAGGTGGGTGTGATTGCCGTCTCGGAGGGCCCGGAACGGGGCGGGGTGCCCGCTCAGAGGCGCTTGAGGACGGCCTGCTTGGCGGCGGTGAACTCGTCGTCGGTGAGAACCCCGGACCGGTGCAGCTCACCGAGCTCGCGCAGCCGTCGCAGCAGCACGTCGTGATCGTCGCCGGCCGGTGCGGGTGCGGCCGGGGCCGTGGTCCCGGGGGCCGCGACCTCCGCGGGGGCGGCCGGTACGGCGATCCCGGGGGCCGCGACCTCCGCGGGCCCGGCTTTCACGGGGGTGCCGCCGGGCCCGGCCGCCCTCCCCGCCGCCCCGGGCAGCCGCACCAGTACCGCCGCCGCGACCAGCACCGCCGTGTACTCCTTCTTGGACAGTCCCCACAGATCCAGCGAGTACGGGTCGTACTCGGCCGCCTGGGCCGGCGCCGTCTCCCCGCCCCGTACGAAGCGCAGGTGCCCGTTCTCCAGGCCGATGGCGGGCACCCAGTGCACGCCGGTCACCTCCGACACCGGGAACGAGACCGGGCCGCCGGAGGTCTTGGCCTCCTTGGCCTTCCAGTTCCAGGTGAGGCGGACGGTCTCCCCGTCGAACGAGGCCGTGCCGTCCCCGCCGCCACCGGCGACCGGCACCGCGGGCCCCGGCAGCAGGAAGCCGTCCACCGCGTCGGCCGGCACCTGCTCGACCAGCAGGGCGTTGCGCACCTCGTCGACGAAGAACTCCGCCACCCCGTTCCGGTCCTTCTCCACCGCCAGCTGGTAGGGGTCCGCGGTGTCCTTGAGCCTGCCGTCGGCCGCGCGCAGGACCGGGCACGCGCCCTCGCGCAGCCGAAGTCGCAGCCGGCCGCCCTTGCGGTCCGGCTCAAGGGAGATGCCCGCCAACGCCCGCAGCGGGACGACGCATTCGCCCAGACCCTCCCGGAGCGGGTGGATGCCCTTGCCCCGGCCCGGCACGATCCGCACCGATTCGCCGTCGAAGGTCCAGGTTCCGTCGCGCTGGATTATTTCCGCCATGCGGCAGATTCTGCCAGTCCCACCAACGGGGAAGTGGTCTACACCTTGACCATGCGTGAGGCAGGCGATACGCATGGTGAAGGTTCGGTTGCTCAGGAGACCCACAGGTGTGAACCCGTCGAAAGGGACCGGCTCGTGAGACTGCACAGGACACAGCGCACCGCCCTTCCCCGCCTCCTCGGCTCGCTGCTGCTCGTCACGGCGGCCGGGATCTCCAGTGTCGGCGCGGCGCCGGAGAGACCGGCGGTGAACAGCGCCCCGGCCGCCGCCTCGCCCCGTCCGCTCGGTCAGATCGTGCCCGCCCCCGCCGAGGCGAAGCCCGGCGGCGCTCCGTACACCATCACCGCGGACACCCGGATCCGCGTCGACGGCTCCGACGAGGCCCGGAAGGTCGGCGACTACCTGGCGGGCGTGCTGCGCCCGTCCACCGGATACCCGCTGCCGGTCACCGGCGGCGGCGGCAACGGCATCCGGCTCCGCGTGGAACCCGGCAACGGCCGGCTGGGCGCCGAGGGCTACAGCCTGAAGTCCGCCCGGGGCTCGGTCACCATCACCGCGGGCGGCCCGGCGGGGCTCTTCCACGGCGTCCAGACGCTCCGTCAGCTGCTCCCGGCCGACGTGGAGAAGAAGAGCCCCCAGAAGGGCCCGTGGACGGTCGCGGGCGGCACGGTCACGGACACCCCGCGCTACGCGTACCGGAGCGCGATGCTCGATGTCTCCCGGCACTTCTTCTCCGTCGGTGAGGTCAAGCGCTACATCGACCAGCTCGCCCTCTACAAGATGAACAAGCTGCATCTGCACCTCTCCGACGACCAGGGCTGGCGGATCGCCATCGACTCCTGGCCGCGGCTCGCCACGTACGGCGGGCAGACGGAGGTCGGCGGCGGCCCCGGCGGCCACTACACGAAGGACGACTACAAGGAGATCGTCCGGTACGCGGCCTCCCGCTACCTGGAGGTCGTCCCGGAGATCGACCTGCCCGGCCACACCAACGCGGCACTCGCCTCGTACGCGGAGCTGAACTGCGACGGGGTCGCGCCGCCGCTGTACACCGGCACCGCGGTCGGCTTCAGCTCGCTCTGCGTGCCGAAGGCCGTCACATACGACTTCGTGGACGACGTGGTCCGCGAGCTCGCCGAGCTCACCCCCGGCAAGTACCTCCACATCGGCGGCGACGAGGCGCACTCCACCAGCCACGAGGACTATGTGGCCTTCATGGACAGGGCGCAGGCCATCGTCGGCAAGTACGGCAAGACCGTGGTCGGCTGGCACCAGCTGACCGGGGGGACGCCGGTGAAGGGCGCGGTCGCCCAGTACTGGGGTTACGACCGTACGGGCGAGGCCGAGCGCAAGCAGGTCGCGGACGCCGCCGTGAACGGCACGAAGCTGGTGCTGTCCCCGGCCGACCGCAGCTACCTCGACATGAAGTACGACAAGGACACCGAACTGGGCCTGGCCTGGGCCGGTTACGTCTCGGTGCAGCGCTCGTACGACTGGAACCCGGCGACGTACCTGGCCGGCGCCCCGGCGGATTCGGTCCTGGGCGTCGAGGCGCCGCTCTGGTCGGAGACCCTGACCGACAGCGACGAGGTCGAGCAGATGGCGTTCCCCCGGCTGCCCGGGGTCGCGGAACTCGGCTGGTCGCCCGAGGCCACGCACGACTGGGACGCGTACAAGGTGCGACTCGGGGCGCAGGGGCCGAGGTTCTCGGCGCTGGGCATCAACTACTACCGGGCGCCGCAGGTCCCCTGGGCGACGGAGTGAGGTGAGGGCGGGGCGGCCCGGCCGTCATCCGGGCCGTCCCGCCCGCGGCGGCGTGTTCACGTTCACCAGATCAGGACCCCGCCGCCCATCGCCCGTGCCCGCAGGGCGGCACGGGTGATGTTGGCGAGCCGGGCCGCCACGTAGTCCTCCCGGTAGCCGCTGTGCGCACCGAGCTCCGCCGTGTGCCCGCGCATCAGCTCGCACTCGGCGAGGAAGTCCTCGACGTCCTCCGGCTGTACGTACAGGTCGTCGGCGGCCAGCTCGGGGAAGAACCGGGCTCCGATCGCCCGCGCGAGCTCCGAACCCCAGAGCTTGGTCCGGCTGCTCTCGAAGCCGGCCATGTCGCTTCCGTCGTCGGGGTCGTCGAGCAGCCGCAGCTTCCCCGGCTCGTCGTACACGAAGGTGTGCACCAGCAGTGTCATGCCCCGAACTCCCCCCGGCAGCCGCCGACTTCCTCGGCGGAGACCTCGATTCTCCGGCACTCCTCCCGGTGCGCCGGGTCAGGGGCGCGGCCAGGGGCGGCCGGCCAGGCGCTCGATGTCGGTGTTGAAGCGCCTCAGGTAGGCGGCGAAGCCGGAGATGTCCTCGTCCGACCAGTTGGCCATGACCCGCTCCAGGGAGTCGATGATGCCCTCGCGTTCCGCGTCGAGCGTGCGGGCGCCCTCGTCGGTGATCCGGAACTTGCGGGCCATGCCGCCCGCGGGGTCCGGGATGCGCTCCACGAGTCCGGCGCGCATGGCCGCCGCGGTCTGCCGGTTGAGGGTGGAGGCGTCGAGCCCGAAGGCGTCGCTCAGCTCGCCGATCGACATCGGGCCCTGGACGCGGACACGGCTGAGCAGGATGTAGGCGCTGCGGTCCATCAGGCCGTCCTTGCGCTGCTTGCCCTTGCTCTGCAGGAGGCCGTGGCGGCTGAGGAGCATCTGCTCGTACTCGACCTCATGGGTGGGCCTGGTCATGCGCCTGCCGTCTCCCGTTGTCGTCTGGGCGTTCCGGCCTGTTCCGGACGCCGGCGGCCATCCTCCCACAGTGATATGTAGCTTACACATAACATGCACGATGCATGGAGTGTGTACGCTGCATATCCTTCTTCCGATCCACACCCGAGGAGTCCCGGATGGGCGCGCCCCAGCCATCAACCCGCACCGGCGGCGTCGTCGCCACGCTGGCCATCGCCGGTGTCACGGCGGCGATCATGCAGACCCTGGTCACTCCGCTCATCGCGGAGCTGCCGCAGATCCTGAACACCACCGCCTCGAACGCGGCGTGGGTGATCACCGTCACCCTGCTGGTGTCCGCCGTCTGTGTGCCCGTCTCCGGACGTCTGGGCGACATGGTCGGCAAGCGCCGGATGCTTCTCGTCTGCTCCGTGCCGCTGATCGTCGGCTCGGTGGTGTGCGCGCTCTCCTCGACCGTCGTCCCCATGATCGTCGGCCGCGGTCTGCAGGGCATGGGCATGGGCGTGCTGCCGCTCGGTATCGCCCTGCTGCGTGACGTGGTCCCGGCGGAGAAGCTCAGCTCCTCCATCGCGCTGGTCAGCGCCTCCATGGGCATCGGTGGTGCGCTCGGTCTGCCGATCGCCGCGGCGGTCGCCCAGTACACGGACTGGCGGGTGCTGTTCTGGGGCTCGGCCGGCCTGGCCACCGTGGTCGCGGCACTGATCTGGTTCCTGATCCCCGATGTACCGGCCGGCGCCAGGGGCCAGCGGTTCGACCTGCTCGGTGCGCTCGGTCTCGGGGCGGGCCTGGTCTGCCTGCTGCTCGCGGTCTCCAAGGGCGCCGACTGGGGCTGGGGTTCGGCCACCACGCTCGGACTGTTCGCCGCCGCCGTCGTGGTGCTGCTGGCCTGGGGCCTGTGGGAGCTGCGCACCCGCGACCCGCTGGTCGATCTGCGTACCACCGCGCGCCCCCGGGTGCTGATGACCAACCTCGCCTCCGTCTTCGTCGGCTTCGGCATGTACGCCAGCATGCTGATCGCGCCGCAGCTGCTTCAGCTCCCCTCCGCCACCGGCTACGGCCTGGGCCAGTCGATGCTCGCGGCGGGCCTGTGGCTGGCGCCCGGCGGGATCATGATGATGATCGTCTCCCCGCTCGGCGGAAAGCTCATCGACGCACGCGGGCCGAAGTTCACCCTGGTGTGCGGCATCCTGATCATCGCGGTCGGCTACGGCCTGGCGCTGGTGCTCATGGGCTCCGCGTGGGGCCTGATGGTGGTCGGCATGGTGACCAGCAGCGGTGTCGGCCTGGCGTACGGCGCGATGCCCGCGCTGATCATGGGCTCGGTCCCGCTGTCCGAGACCGCCGCCGCCAACGGCTTCAACACGCTCATGCGCTCCCTCGGCACCTCGATCGGCGCCGCGGTGATCGGCGTGGTCCTGTCCCAGATGAACGTCACCATGGGCGGCTACACCCTCACCTCCGAGAACGGCTTCCGCACCGGCCTCATGGTCGGCTGCGGCGTCGCCCTGGTCGCGGCGGTGATCGCCGCCGCCATCCCGGCCGCGCGCCGCGCCGAGCCCGGCACCGGCACCGACGCCACCGCGGAACAGGCCACGGCCAAGGCCTGACCCGCGATCCGCGTACCCGCGATCCGCGATCCGCGTACTGCCGCCGCCCGTTCTCCGCACCTGCGGGGGACGGGCGGCGGCGGTTCCGGTAGTGTCGCGCTCTTCGGGCGGCGTCAGCCCCCGGAGCCCTGGAGGCGATCACGCCCATGACCTCCTCACGCCCCTCCGCCGCGCCCCCCGCCCGCCGCCGCCTCGACGCCGCACTGGACGGCCTCGCGGCCACCTTCCGCGGCATGACCGCCCGCCCCGACGAGAACAACTGCGAGTGCCACTGGGGCAGTGCCGAGGATCTCGCCCAGCTCAAGGTCCCGGACGTCGAGCTGGACGACGATCTCCTGCAACGCACCTGGCGGGCTGCCGATTGGAGCGACCACGCGTCGGTGCTGCGCCGGATCCTCCCTCAGTTCGCCCGGTCCCTCGTCGCGGGCCGCGTCGAACCCTTCCTCGGCCCGGAGGAGATCGGCCGGTCGTTCGACCGGGGTCACTGGCAGCAGTGGCCGGCCGAACAGGGCGCGACGGTCCGGGAGTTCCTCCACGCCTGGTGGTCCCACACCCTCACCGACCCGGTCCCGGCCGTCCCGGCCCATGAACTCCTCGCCGTGGTCGTCGAGGCATCCGGCGCGCTCACCCCGTGGCTCGCCCACTGGGAGACGCAGACCGGCACCCCTGCCACCCAGCACCTCACCGAGGCCGCCGCCCACTGGGAGTACCACCTCCTCGGTGACGAACTCCCCTGGGACGCCTGGGACAGCGAGGACGACGGGGGTGAGAGGCGCGCCGAGCTGACGGCCTGGCTGCTGGGCCACGCCCGGCCCCGCCTCATCGCCCACGGCGCACCCGGCGAACTGCTCCACCGCATACGCCTGCTCGGCCTCACCGGCCCCGCCCGCTGGGAGGACCCGCACTGGCCCAGCCACCGCTACTGACCGACCGGCCTCAACGGTGGACGCCCGAGTCCCCCGTCACCAGCCGGCTCGTGAACCCCGCACGGCACAACCGCTCGTACGCCACTGTCTCCTCGCCGGGGACGGGGTCGGCGACCATGAAGCCCCGGGCCGGGTGGATCATCAGGCGTTGCAGCGCACCGACGAGCATGTCGGTCACCAGGCGCTCGTCCTGGATGGACGCCACGTACTCCTCGAAGGTCATCGGGCTCGACGCGCTCACGAACTCGACGCCCGACCACAGCTTGCGCGCCGTGGCGTTGGCGCGGCGTTCTTCGTACGGCTTGCTGACCAGGAGCACGGACGAGACGCCGACGCCCGCTTGGAAGCTTCGTTTCTTCGGCCTCCGGAGGGCGGGGCGTGAGGCCCGCGGCGGAGGGCGCGGGCATACGGATGGGGCGGGCCTCCGGGGAGGCCCGCCCCATTGTGCCGGCGCTGTGTCAGGACGACGGCAGGCCCAGCTCGCGGGCGATCAGCATCCGCTGTACCTCACTCGTGCCCTCGCCGATCTCCAGGATCTTGGAGTCGCGCCACATCCTGGCGACCGGGTACTCGTTCATGAAGCCGTAGCCGCCGTGGATCTGGGTCGCGTCGCGGGCGTTGTCCACCGCCACCGTCGAGGAGTACAGCTTCGCGATCGCGGCCTCCTTCTTGAAGGGTTCGCCCGCCACGAGGCGCGAGGCCGCGTCGCGCCAGCCGATCCGGGCCATGTGGGCGCGCATCTCCATGTCCGCGATCTTGAACTGGATGGCCTGGTTGGCGCCGATCGGCCTGCCGAAGGCGTGGCGCTCCTCGGCGTACTTCACCGACTCGTCCACGCAGCCCTGCGCCAGGCCCGTGGACAGGGCGGAGATGGCGACCCGGCCCTCGTCCAGGATGCGCAGGAACTGGGCGTAGCCGCGGCCCTCCTCGCCGAGCAGGTTGGCCAGCGGGACGCGGACGTCGGTGAAGGACAGTTCGCGGGTGTCCGAGGAGTTCCAGCCGACCTTGGAGTACGGGGCGGCGACCGTGAAGCCGGGGGTGCCGGACGGCACGATGATGGAGGAGATGCGCGGGGCGCCGTTCTCCTTGCGGCCGGTCACCGCCGTCACCGTGACCAGCTCCGTGATGTCCGTACCGGAGTTGGTGATGAAGCACTTGGAGCCGTTGATCACCCACTCGCCGGCCGCCTCGTCGCGCACCGCCGTCGTCCGGGTGCCGCCCGCGTCCGAACCGCCGTCCGGCTCGGTCAGGCCGAACGCGCCGAGCGCCTCGCCCGAGCAGAGCCTCGGCAGCCACCGCCGCTTCTGCTCCTCGGTGCCGAAGTGGTAGACGGGCATCGCGCCGAGCGAGACCCCGGCCTCCAGGGTGATCGCCACGGAGGAGTCGACCCGGGCCAGCTCCTCCAGGGCGATCCCGAGGGCGAGGTAGTCGCCGCCCATGCCGCCGTACTCCTCCGGGAACGGCAGCCCGAACAGGCCCATCCGCCCCATCTCCCGCACGATCTCGTACGGGAACTCGTGCCGCTCGTACAGGTCGCCGATCTTCGGCGCGACCACGTCGTGCGCGAACTCCTCGACGGTGCGCCGCAGTTCCTCGTGTTCGGCGGTCAGCCGGTGGTCCAGGGACATGGCAGGGGTCACTCCTTGTGGGAACGGGTGTCTATCGCACCGAGAGCGCGCGGACGGTACGGGACGGGCTGGGCCGGCCCAGTTGTTCGGCGAGCCACACGCTGGTGGCGGTGAGCGCGTCGAGATCGACCCCGGTTTCGATACCGAGGCCCTGGAGCATCCACACGAGGTCCTCGGTGGCGAGATTTCCGGTCGCGCTCTTCGCGTACGGGCAGCCGCCGAGGCCGCCGGCGGAGGCGTCCACCGTGGTCACCCCGTGCTGGAGCGCGGCGAGGGTGTTGGAGAGGGCCTGGCCGTAGGTGTCGTGGAAGTGCACGCCGATGGTGTCGGTGGGTACGCCCTCCTCGTTCAGCTCCGAGAGCAGGGTCTGTACGTGGCCGGGCGTGGCGACGCCGATGGTGTCGCCGAGGGAGAGCTCGTCGCAGCCGAGGTCCATCAGCGCCTTGGCGACCCGGACGACCTGGTGTACGGGGACGGGCCCCTCCCACGGGTCGCCGAAGCACATCGACAGATAGCCGCGGACATGCACCTTGTCGGCCTTGGCGCGGGCGACGACCGGCTCGAACATGGCGAGCGACTCGTCGACGGTGCGGTTGAGGTTGCGGGCGGCGAACGTCTCGGTCGCCGAGCCGAACACCGCGATCCGGCGGGCGCCGAGCGCCAGGGCCCGGTCCAGGCCGCGTTCGTTCGGGACCAGGACCGGCAGGGCGGCGCCGTCGATGTCGGCCAGCCGGGGGAACAGGTCCTCGGCGTCGGCCAGTTGGGGCACCCACTTGGGATGCACGAAACTGGTCGCCTCGATGGTGGTCAGGCCCGACGCGGCCAGCCGGTGGATGAACTCCGCCTTGACCTCCGTCGGTACGACGGCCTTCTCGTTCTGCAGCCCGTCGCGGGCACCGACCTCGTGGATACGGACCCGGGCGGGCAGATCCTGGGCCGGCACGGTCATGGGCAGTGTGCGGGTCGTCGTCACGCCTTCTCCTCGGGAGCCTCGGCGGGGGCCACCACGGCCAGGATCTGGTCCATGGCGACCGTGGCACCGGCAATGACGTCCAGCTCGGTCACGGTCCCGGCGTGCGGGGCGGAGATGACGTGCTCCATCTTCATCGCCTCCACCACCAGCAGGCTCTGCCCGGCCACGACCTCGTCCCCGACCGCCACCTTCACCACGGTGACCGTCCCGGGCATCGGTGCGGCGAGCGTGTCCGCCCCGGAACGGCCCGCGCCGGCCAGCGACGCCTCCACCGGGTCGTGATCCTGTACGTGCCAGCTGTCGCCGTTCCGGCCGAGCCACACGCCGTCCGGCGACGCGGCATGGGTGAACGCATGGGTGACACCGGCGAGTTCGAGAGCGATGCGGTGCCCGGAGACCTCGACCGTCCTGGCCGTCTCCCTGCCGCCGGGCAGCGGTGCCAGCGGGCCGCAGGCACCCGTCACGGGCTGCGGCGGCTCGGCGCCCTCGCCGACATGACCGAACGCCAGCTCCGTACCGGCCGGACAGGAGCGCAGCGAGACCTGCACCGGATCGCGGCCCGGCAGCCGGAAGTCGAGCACCGTACGGGCCGGGGTGCCGCCGAGCCGCCAGCCGTCGGCCACCGAGAAGGGATCGACCCAGCCGGAGGCGTCGGCGGGGGCCTTGGACTGCCGCAGGAGTGCCGCCGCCGCGTACACCTCCTCGGGGACGCCCTCCGGGACCAGGCCGGACACCTCGCGCTCCACGAGCCCCGTGTCCAGGTCACCCGCCACCACCGCCGGATGGGCGAGCAGGCGGCGCAGGAATCCGGCGTTGGTCGGGACGCCGAGGATCACCGTGTCCGCGAGCGCCGCGCGCAGCCGGCGCAGGGCGGTGGCCCGGTCGGGGCCGTACGCGATGACCTTCGACAGCATCGGGTCGTACAGGCTGCCGACCTCGCCGTCCGTGCCGAGGCCGGAGTCCGTCCGTACGCCGTTGCCCTGCGGCTCGTGCAGTGCGAGGACCGTGCCGCCGGAGGGCAGGAAGCCGCGGGCCGGGTCCTCCGCGCAGATCCGGGCCTCGATCGCATGGCCGGTGAGCGTGATGTCCTGCTGCCCGTACGGGAGTTGCTCGCCCGCCGCGACCCGCAGCTGCCACTCCACCAGGTCCAGGCCGGTGATCAGCTCGGTGACCGGGTGCTCGACCTGGAGGCGGGTGTTCATCTCCATGAAGTAGTAGGAGGCGGGGTCGTTGCCCGGGACGATGAACTCCACCGTGCCCGCGCCGACATAGCCGCAGGAGCGGGCCGCCTGGACGGCCGCCTCGCCCATCGCCGCCCGGGTCTCCTCGTCGAGCAGGACCGAGGGCGCCTCCTCGATGATCTTCTGGTGGCGGCGCTGGAGCGAGCACTCGCGCTCGCCGAGGTGGACCACGTTGCCGTGGGCGTCGGCCAGCACCTGGATCTCGATGTGCCGGGGCCGGTCGATCCAGCGCTCCACCAGCAGTGTGTCGTCGCCGAACGAGGACCGGGCCTCGCGCCGGGCGGCCGCGATCTCGTCCCCGAGCAGCGCCTCGTCGCGCACCAGTCGCATGCCCTTGCCGCCGCCGCCCGCCGAGGGCTTCAGCAGCACCGGCATCCCGATCGCGCGGGCCGCGTCGACCAGCTGGGCATCGGTGAGCCCGCTCCCGGACGAGCCGGGCACCACGGGAACCCCGGCCGCCGCGACCGTCTCCTTGGCCCGGATCTTGTCGCCCATCAGCGTGATCGCGGAGGCGGGCGGGCCGATGAAGACCAGTCCCGCCTCGGCGCACGCCCGCGCGAAGCCCGCGTTCTCGGCGAGGAATCCGTATCCCGGGTGGACGGCCTGCGCGCCGGTGCGGCGGGCCGCGTCCAGCAGCGCGGGCACGCTCAGGTAGCTCATCGCGGCGGGGGCGGGCCCGATCCGTACCGCCGTGTCGGCCTCCCTCACGTGCCGGGCGTCCGCGTCCGCGTCGCTGAAGACGGCGACCGAGCGGACGCCCAGCTCCCGCAGCGTGCGGATGACACGGACCGCGATCTCGCCGCGGTTGGCGACCAGAACGGTGTCGAACATCGTCATCTGTTCCTCACATCCGGAAGACGCCGAAGCCGGGTTCACCCAGCGGAGCGTTGGCGCACGCGGTCAGGGCCAGTCCCAGCACCTGCCGGGTCTCCAGCGGGTCGATCACACCGTCGTCCCAGAGCCGGGCCGTGGCGTAGTAGGCGTTGCCCTGGGTCTCGTACTGCTCACGGATCGGGGCCTTGAAGGCCTCCTCGTCGGCCGCGCTCCAGTCGTCGCCCAGCTGGTCGCGCTTGACCGTCGCGAGGACGGACGCGGCCTGCTCGCCGCCCATGACGGAGATCTTCGCGTTGGGCCACATCCACAGGAAGCGGGGGGAGTAGGCCCGGCCGCACATGGAGTAGTTGCCCGCCCCGTACGAACCGCCGACCACGACGGTCAGCTTCGGCACGCGGGTGCACGCCACCGCCGTGACCATCTTGGCGCCGTGCTTGGCGATGCCGCCGGCCTCGTAGTCCCGGCCCACCATGAAGCCGGAGATGTTCTGCAGGAAGACCAGAGGGATGCCGCGCTGGTCGCACAGCTCGATGAAGTGGGCGCCCTTCTGGGCGGACTCGGAGAACAGGATGCCGTTGTTGGCGATGATCCCGACCGGGTGGCCGTGGATCCGGGCGAAGCCGGTGATCAGCGTCGTCCCGTACTCGGCCTTGAACTCGGCGAACCGCGAGCCGTCGACGACCCGGGCGATCACCTCGCGCACGTCGTACGGGGTGCGGGAGTCGACCGGGACCGCGCCGTACAGGCCCGCGGGATCGACCTTCGGCTCCTCGACGGGCCGCACGGACCACGGCAGCGCGCCCCGGTCCGGCAGCGTGGCGACGATGTTCCGCACGATCCGCAGCGCGTGCGCGTCGTCCTCGGCGAGATGGTCGGTCACCCCGGACGTACGGGAGTGCACCTCGCCGCCGCCCAGCTCCTCGGCCGTCACGACCTCGCCGGTCGCGGCCTTCACAAGCGGGGGACCGCCCAGGAAGATCGTGCCCTGGTTGCGGACGATCACGGCCTCGTCGCTCATCGCGGGGACGTACGCCCCGCCCGCCGTGCACGAACCCAGCACGGCGGCGATCTGCGGGATGCCCGCCCCCGACATCCGCGCCTGGTTGTAGAAGATCCGCCCGAAGTGCTCGCGGTCCGGGAAGACCTCGTCCTGCATCGGCAGGAACGCGCCGCCCGAGTCGACCAGGTACAGGCAGGGGAGACGGTTCTCCAGCGCCACCTCCTGGGCGCGGAGGTGCTTCTTCACCGTCATCGGGTAGTACGTGCCGCCCTTGACGGTCGCGTCATTGGCGACGATCACGCACTCCCGGCCGCTGACCCGGCCGATCCCGGCGATCACGCCGGCCGCCGGGGCGGCGCCCCCGTACAGCCCCTCGGCCGCCAGCGGGGCCAGCTCCAGGAACGGGGAACCCGGGTCGAGCAGGGTGTCCACCCGGTCCCTGGGCAGCAACTTGCCGCGCGCCACATGCCGGGCGCGGGCCCTCTCACCCCCGCCGAGCCTGGCCGTGGCGAGCCGCTCCCGCAGCTCGTCGGCGAGCGCGTGATGCGCCGCCTCGTTGGCCTTCCAGGCCTCGGAGGCGGGATCGGCCGCGCTCGCCAGCACCGGTGCCTGCTGCATCGTGTCGAGCCCCCTTGCCCGTACCGCAGTAGTTAGTGACCGTTAACGTCCGACTTCAGGTTAACGAGCGCTAACAGCCTTGTCCAGGGCGGAATAATGGCCCGCGCCGCCCCCTGACCCGGGGCGGCGCCGGTCGCGGACCGGCGATGACCTTCGGGGTGGGGGAAAAGGCGGATGACGCAGCAGTCGCAGACGGTGCGGGGCGCGGGCGCGGGGGAGGGGCCTGCCATTGGGGTGACCGGGAAGTCGCGCATCCTGGAAGTGGACGCCCTGCGCGGGTTCGCACTCGCCGGGATCCTGGCCGTGAACCTCATGACGACCGCCGGGCCGCCGGGCGCCAGGGATCTCCTCGCCGAGGTGCACGCGGCGGACGGAGCCGTGCAGTGGCTCGTCGTGCTGCTCGCGCAGTCGAAGTTCTACCTGCTCTTCTCCTTCCTCTTCGGATACGCCTTCACCCTCCAGATGGACTCGGCCGCCCGCGCCGGCGCGCGCTTCGTGCCCCGGATGTCACGGCGGCTGGCCGCGCTCTTCGTGCTCGGGTTCGCCCACGCGGTGCTGCTGTACAGCGGCGACATCCTCATGGTGTACGCCCTGCTCGGACTGGTCCTGCTGGCCGCCCGGAACGCCGGACCCGCCAGGGCATGGCGGGCGGCGCTGTGGGTGTTCGGCGCCGCCGGTGGTTTTCTGCTGCTGATCGGTCTGGGGCTCGCGCTGTTCGACCCGGCCGGGGCGGGCGCGTCCGCCCCTGCGAACGCCGAGCTGACGGCCGCCTACCGGGGCGGCTTCGCCGAGGTCGTCGGCGCCAACATCCGGGCGCTGCCCGAGATCCTGGCGGCCGTTGTGCTGATGGGCGGATTCGTCGTCGCCGCCTTCCTCGTGGGGTTCGTCGCCGGACGACGGCACTGGCTCGGCGCGGCCGTCCTCGCGGACCGGGCGCGGCTGCGCCGCATCCTCCTGACGGGTCTCGCCGTCGGGATTCCCGGGGCGGCCTTCTCCGCCGCGGCGATCGTGGGGCCGCTGTCGGAGCGCTGGCTGCTGCTGGGCCTGGCGGTCGGCATGGCCGCGGCCCCGGCGCTCTCGGCCGCGTACGCCACCGGGCTGCTGCTGTGGTTCGCCACGCCGGGCGGCGCCGCGACGGCCCGGGTCCTCGCACCCGCCGGGCGCATGGCGCTGACCAACTACCTGACCCAGTCCCTCGTCATGGCCCTGGTCTTCTCCGGGTACGGGCTCGGGCTGTACGGCCGTACGGGTGCCGCGGCGGCGGTCGGCGGGGGGATCGTGCTGTACGCCGGCCAGCTCGCGCTGAGCGGGTGGCTGATGCGCCGGTACCGGCTGGGGCCGGTGGAGTGGCTGCTGCGCACGGTGACGCTGTGGGCGCGGCCCGGCGTCGGTTAACGTTCGCTAACCCGACTGTCTAGAATCGAATCCATGACCACGAGGACGGACGCCCCCACTCGCCGCGAGCAGATCCTCAAGGAGGCCGCCCGCCTCTTTGCCGAGCGCGGCTTCCACGGCGTCGGTGTCGACGAGATAGGTGCTGCCGTCGGCATCAGCGGACCCGGGCTCTACCGCCACTTTCCCGGCAAGGACGCGATGCTCGCCGAGCTGCTGGTCGGCATCAGTGAGCGGCTGCTGGCGGGCGGGCAGCTGCGGGTGTCGGAGGACGCGGCGTGCGAGGGCGGCTCCCCGCGGGCCCTGCTCGACGCGCTCATCGAGGGCCACATCGACTTCGCCCTCGACGACCGGCCACTGATCACCCTCCACGACCGCGAGCTGGACCGTCTCCGGGACGCCGACCGCAAGCGGGTCCGCCAGCTCCAGCGGCAGTACGTCGAGGTGTGGGTGGAGGTGGTCCGCGAGATGTACCCGGACCTGCCCGAGCACGAGGCCCGCGCCACCGTCCACGCCGTCTTCGGCCTGCTGAACTCGACCCCGCACCTGGGCCGGCCCGGCGCGCTGCCGGACCGCGCGGACACGGCGGCACTGCTGCACCGGCTGGCGCGCGGGGCGTTCGAGGCGGCGGCCCGCGCGTAGGGCGGGTGGGCGGGTGTCCGGCGGGTGTGTCCGCGGTTTTCGCCCGGCCTTGAATATATGAATTGACAGGAAAGGGCGAGGTGTCTTCTCGCATTCCCTTTCCTTTTCCCCGAAGCGCTCCGTCGGGCGCGGTTTCGCGAGGCCCTCAGGCTTATGGTTTGAGCTGTCCCGCCCACGCCTGATGGGGAATTTAAATGAAAACATGTCAGGTTTCGGTCGTTGTCCCCTGTTTCAACGAGGACGAGGTCATCGAGGTATTCCACCGTGCGTTGATCTCCGCCCTCGAACCGACTCGGTGGACCTTCGAGATCTGTTATGTCGACGACGGCAGCAGCGACCGGACCAGGCACCGGATCGGTTCGCTCGCCACTGCGGACCGACGGGTCCGCTACACCTCCTTCAGCCGTAATTTCGGCAAGGAGGCCGCCATGCTCGCGGGACTGCGCATGTCCCGCGGTGACGCCGTCGTCCTCATGGACGCCGACCTCCAGCACCCGCCCGAACTGCTGCCCCGCATGCTGGAGCTGCGGCAGCGCGGTTACGACCAGGTCGTCGCGCGGCGCGACCGCGCGGGAGAAGGCGTCCTGCGCACCTTTCTCAGCGCCCTCTACTACCGGGCCATGGGCCGGTGCATGGACATCGAGGTCGTCGACGGCGAGGGCGACTTCAGGCTGCTGTCACGCACCGCGGTGGACGCCGTGCTCGCCCTGCCCGAGACCAACAGGTTCTCCAAGGGGATCTTCTCCTGGATCGGCTTCGACACCGTCGGCTTCACCTACCGGAACATCCAGCGCGCGGCGGGGCGTTCGAAGTGGGGCGGCAGACGCCTGCTCAACTACGGGATCGACGGGCTGATCTCCTTCAACAGCCGTCCGCTGCGCCTGGCCATCCACGCCGGCCTCGCGCTCGCGCTGGCGGCACTGGGATACGCCGTGTGGACCATCGTCGGCGTCGTTCGCCACGGCGTCGTCGTACCCGGCTACACCACCCTGCTGACCGCCGTCGTGGCGCTCGGCGGAATCCAGCTCGCCACGCTCGGCGTCATCGGCGAATACGTGGGACGGATCTACTCCGAGTCGAAACGCCGCCCGCACTACCTGGTGCGGGAGACGAGCGAATCCCCGCACGTCCCCCCGGTCGACATCCCGGCCGGGGCGCGTTCGGGCCCGTCCGCCCCCGGGGGCGGGAGGCCGTCGGCGGGGCGCACCGGGGCGACCGCGCTCGGGGCGTCGAGGAGGCGCACCCTGCGCCAGTTCATCGAATTCGGGATGATCGGGATCATCAATACGGCGGTATATCTGGCGGTATACGCCTCACTGAATTCCTGGATTCCTTATCTGGCCGCACACGTCATCGGATACACGGTCGGCGTCGTGGGGTCATTCCTGCTCAACTCCTGCATCACCTGCCGCACGAAGCCGACCTGGCACGCCTTCGTCCGGTATCCCCTGTCGAGCGTCGTCAATCTCGTACTCACCGGAATTCTGCTCTACCTCGGCGTGAGCAGGCTGGGCATGGACAAGAACATCGCCGCCGTGGCCGCGGGGATTCTCGCCACCCCCTTCTCGTTCCTGCTCGCCCGCTGGGCCATCGACTCCGGCGCGGCTCTCGCCCGGCAGAGCGGCGGCCCGGCCGGGAGCAGTACCGGACACACCACACCCTGAACCCACCGCCTGAGCCTCCAGACCCTGTCGTCAAGGACGCGAGCAACGTACGAAGGGCACCAGTGCACATGACCACGGACACGTCGAAATCCGCCGGCACACAGGCCGAGGGCGAACAATCCACCCGGCCGCCGGAACCCGGTCGGCCCCCCGCGCGGCGGTGGGCGGCGATCGGGACGTCGGGCCTCGCCCTGCTGCCGCTCGCCCTGCTCGGCGCGGCCTTCTGGGCCGGCCGGCTGGTCCGCCCGGGAGGGGACGACTGGTGCTTCCTGCCGGTCGTACGGGACGGGGGCGCCTCCGGGATGATCGGGAAGTTCTTCCTCCACGACAACGGACGCATCGCCAACGCACTGCTCGTCATCGGGTACGGAGCCTTCGGCGTCCCGGGCCACCAGTGGTTCGCCCTGGTCAGCGGGGTGCTCATGCTGGGCATCCTCTGGGCGCTGATCGACTCCGCGCTCAAGAGGGCCGGGCTGACCGCGCCCCGCGGGCTCGCGCTGCTGGTGGGCGCGACGACGGCGGTGCTCTTCTTCTTCGCGACGCCCAACCCGTACAAGGCGTTCTACTGGCCCGCCTCCTCCGTCTCGCACACCGTCGCACCGGTGCTGGCCTGCGCCGCCGTGATCCCGCTGCTGCGCGCACGGACGCGGCGGGGACGCGACTTCGCGCTCGTCGTCGCGTACCTGGCGGGGATGTTCATCGGCACCCTGTCGGAGGAGACGGCGATCGTCGCGTTCGTCGTGCTCGCCACCGTCCTGCTGCTGAGCCGGTGGGCCCTGCCCGGGACCGGCCGGACCCGTACGCGCATCTGGTGCGTGGTCGCCTTCGCCGGGGTCGCCGCCGGGACGGCCATCCTGTACCTGTCGCCCGGCGCACGCACCCGGCGTGCACGGTTCGGCGCCGACAGCACCGCCATGTTCGGCCCGGAGGCGCTGACCGCGGCGCTGCGGGCGTTCGGACACGTCCTGGGGACGGTCTTCACGACCTGGCCGTACCTGGGAGCGGTCGCCGTCGGCGTGCTGCTGGGTCTGCTGGCGCGCGGGGGCGAGCGGGGAACGGACGAGCCGGACGGGCCGCTGCGCCGCAGGCCCCTCCTTGTGGTCCTCGCCGGATTCCTCGCCTTCCTGGTCTCCGGCTACCTCTGCCTCGTCATCGCCTACCCGGCCTTCGGAGCGAGCGTGGGGAACGCCTCGCGCGTCTGGGGCGACTTCCTCCTGTTGTACGTGCTGCTCCTGGTCGGCGTGGGCGCCCTGGCGGGGCGGCGGCTGCGGGCCCGCCGGTGGGGGATCCGCGCGGCGACGGCGGGCGTCGCCGCCGCCATGTGCGCCGCGACCTGCGTCGGCCTCGCCGTCCCGCTGCTCCGGCTGGAACGGCAGATGGAGGTGCGTGCCCAGCGCTGGGACCGGCAGGACCGGGCGCTGCGGGAGGGGGCGGCGCGCGGCGCCCGGGTGCTCCCGTACACGCCGGTGTCGGTCAGCGGGATGCTGGAGCCCTTCGGTGACCACGGCCGGCGGGCGTGGCCGGCCAAGTGCGTCGCCCAGTACTACCACCTGCAGAAGATCACGCACTCGACCCGGCTGCCCTGAGCGGCGGCCGGATCCGGTCCGCCCGTCGTGCAGGACACCCGGCACACTGCGCACACCTGACGGCACAATGGGTTCATGCCGATACCCAGCCGTGCCGCCCTCGTCGAACATCTCGTCCGTACGCGTATCGCCGGAGACGTCGCCACACCCCGCGACAACAACCTCTCCCACTACCGCAAGCTCGCCAACGGCGACCGCCACTACTGGCTGGGCCTGGAGCTCGGTGACCGGTGGCGCGACGAGCAGGACGTGCTGGCGGTGATGGCCGAGCGCTGCGGGGTCAGCGACGACCCGGAGCACCGGTTCGGGCAGGACACCATCGACCCGGAGCTGACCGTCGACGCTCTGGAGCGGATGGCGGCGCGGCTGCGGAAGGCGGCGGCGGGGTCGGAGCGGGTGCTGTTCGCGACCGGCCACCCGGGCGGGCTCCTCGACGTGCACCGGCAGACGGCGGACGCGCTGCGGGCCGCCGGCTGCGAGATCGTGCGGATTCCCTCGGGGCTGATCGCCGACGAGGGCATGGTGTTCCAGTTCGCGGACGTCGCGGTGCAGGAGCGCGGTGCGACCCTCTGGCACACCCACTCGCCCGCCCCGATGGCCGCCATCCTGGACGGCCTGGAGCGCGAGGGCCGCCCGCTGCCGGACCTGGTGGTCGCCGACCACGGCTGGGCCGGGTGCGCGGCGCAGCGCGGTCTGGACGCGGTGGGGTACGCGGACTGCAACGACCCGGCACTCTTCCTCGGCGAGGCGGAGGGGACGCTCCAGGTGGCCGTTCCGCTGGACGACCATGTACTGGACCCGCGGTTCTACGACCCGATGACGGAGTACCTGCTGGACGCGGCGGGGCTGACGCGGGGCTGACGCCGAGCCGATCCCGGTGGCGGGGCGGGGCGGGGGGCCGGTTCCGGTCCCCGGCCCGGAGCCGGGGCCGTAACTCCGCGTCCTGCCCGCACAGTTGCTACTCTGCGCCACGAACATCGGACGTGGGGTGTGGGGGGCGCATGTTTGCACCGGGGCAGCGGCCCCGCAGGAGCGGTTCGAGATCGGTTCTCACCGGGCTGCTCATCCTGCTCGCCCTCTTCATCCTCCAGGAGCTCGCCGCCGGGCTGCTGCCCGACATCTACAAGGGCTTCGCGGGCGACGACCGCCGGACGCTCGTCGTGGGCGCGACTGTCGCCTTCGTGCTGGTGGGCCTGCTCCTCTACATCGTGCATCTGCGCGGCCTGGTGCCACAGGACGCGGTACCCGAGCCGGGCGCCGGTGAACGGGCCTCGGCGCGCGCCGCCCTGCTGCACGCCGTGCGCCGGAGCTGGACGGACGGTGCCGACCGGACCTGGGAGCGGTCGGTACGGATCGAGCTGGGCCTGGCCGAGCAGCAGGCGGCCGTGCACGACCCCTGGGGCGCGCCCCGGCTCATCACCGGTGGGCAGGGGAGCGGGGTGCCGCTGCCCGCGGGCACCCGGATCGACGAGGTCTTCGACCGCCACCGCGGCCAGCTCCTCGTGCTGGGCGCCCCCGGCGCCGGCAAGACCTCGCGGATGCTCGAACTGACCGAGAAGCTGATCGAGACGGCCGAGCGGGACGGCACCGCGCCCGTACCGGCCTTCCTGCTGCTGACCGACTGGCACGGCGAACCGTTCGTACGATGGATCCTCGACGAACTGCACAGCCGGTACCGGGTGCCCCGGGCGACCGGCCTCGCACTGCTGCGGGACAACGGCATCGCCCTGGTCCTGGACGGGCTCGACGAGGTCGCCCCGGACCTGCGCGGCGACTGCGTCCGGGCGATCAACGGACTGCTCTCCGCCGAGCAGCACCCGCAGTGCCCGATCGCCGTCTCCTGCCGCTCGACCGACTACGACGAGCTGGCGCAACGGCTCACCGTCAACGGCGCGGTCTGCGTACAGCCCCTTGAGGTCGCCGCCGTGCACGCCCTGCTCAACAGCGCGGGCGGACGGCTGCGCGGCCTGGCGGCAGCGGCGGCCGCCGATCCGGTGCTGGCCCGGCTGCTGACCACACCGCTCATGCTGGGCGTCGCCGTCCTCGCCTACGAGGGCGTGGACGAGACCGAGGTCGCGGCCTCCGGCGACGCGGGGGAGCGCAGGGGGCGCATCTTCGACGCCTACATCGAGCGCATGATCCACCGCGACCGGAGCCTGCGCGGCCGGCCGATCACGCCGGGACGCCCCGCCGGCCAGGTGCAGGCCGATCTGCTGCGGCTCGCCCAGAGCCTGAGCCTGGTCCACGCGACGGTGTACTACCCGAACGATCCCTCGCACATCGTGCTCCAGGCACCGGACGACGTGGCCAGGCGGCTCCTGCCGTCGTGGATGTACTGGATGTTGCGGGGCATGCGGCGGATGAGCGGGTACGAGGCCGGGAACCCCGCCAGCAGGCCGAACCGGGTCTACCGGGGCATGGTCTTCGTCTACCGGGTGCCCCTGCCGCTCCTGGGGGCGCCGGTGATGAACCACCTCCAGCGGGGGTTCCTCGACTACGCGACCGACCGGGCGATCATGCGCCGCGCGGGGGACGGTTACGCCTTCCTGCACAAGACCGTCCAGGACCACCTCGCGGCCCGCGCCGGGAACATGTCCGTCCAGGAACTTCGGAACCTGGCCCGCTCTTAGGCCCGGTCAGGCACCGGCCCCGCCCGCCCGGCGCCGCCGCTGCCGCAGGCCCGGCGTCGGGTCCAGGTACACCCGGCGCACCGACGGATAGCGTTCCCGCAGCTGTTCCTCCGCCTCCTCGCACGCCCACTCGATCTGGTCGGCGGTCGAGGCGTCCCGGAAGTCGACCTTCGCGGCGATCAGGATCTCGGCCGGGCCCTGGATGAGCGTGGTGAGTTCCAGTACGTCGATGATGTGCGGGACGGAGAGCAGCTCCTCGCGGATGCCGGCCCGCATCGGCTTCGGCACCGGGCGGCCGATCAGCAGCTGGGCGTTGGACCGGCCCAGCACCCAGGCGACGTACACCAGCAGCAGACCGATCAGGATCGACGCGATGCCGTCCCAGACCCCGGAACCGGTCAGCCGGCCGCCGAGCAGGCCGCCCGCGGCGAGCAGCAGACCCGCCAGCGCCGCCGAGTCCTCCATCACCACGGCCTTGACCGCGGTGTCGGGAGTGTGGCGGAAGTAGTGCCCGACGGGCGCCCGCAGCCGCGCGGCCTCGCCGCGGACCTGCCGGACCCCGGTGCGCAGCGAGTAGCCCTCCAGCAGGAAGGCCACGCCGAGCACGATGTACGAGACGAGCGGGTCGCCGAGGTCCTCGCCCGCGGCGAGGGTGTGGACGCCGTCGTAGATGGAGAAGACCGCACCGCCGACGAATGTGGCCACGGAGGCGAGCATCGCCCAGATGTAGCGCTCGGGGCCGTAGCCCAGCGGGTGTTCCTCGTCGGCGGGCTTCTCGCTGCGCTTCAGCGCGGTGAGCAGCATCAGCTCGGTGACCGTGTCGGCGACCGAGTGCGCCGCCTCGGAGAGCATCGCGCTCGATCCGCTGATCAGCCCGGCGACGGCCTTCGCCACGGCGATGCCGAGGTTGGCGGCCGCCGCGACGACGACCGTGAAGGTGGACTCCCCGCCACCGGACTTCTCGGCGGGCACGGTCCCGTTGCTCGTGGTCTGGTCGCTCATGGTGGGGAGTATGTCCGAACCGGCGGTCCGGGGCCCGCCGACGCGGGGCGGGCCGGCGGGCCCCGGACCGGCGCGGAGGTGCGCCGTTGCCGGGGAGCGGCGACCCCGGTGTGCGTCGGTCCCGGTGGGCGTCAGTCCCGGGGGACGCGGACCACGCCCTCCTGGATGACGGTGATCGCCAGCCGGCCGTCCTGGGTGTAGATCCGGGCCTGACCCAGCCCGCGCCCGCCGGACGCGGACGGCGACTCCTGGTCGTACAGCAGCCACTCGTCGGCCCGGAACGGCCGGTGGAACCACATCGCGTGGTCGAGGCTCGCGCCGACCACGTCGCCGACCGCCCAGCCGCCGCGCCCGTGGGCGAGGAGCACCGAGTCGAGCAGCGTCATGTCGGAGACGTACGTCGCCATGCAGACATGGAGCAGCGGATCGTCCGCGAGCTTGCCGTTGGTGCGGAACCACACCTGGGAGCGGGGCTCACGCGGTTCGCCGACGGTGCCGAAGGGCGGCGCGTCCACGTACCGGAGGTCGACCGCGGCCCGTGCCTCGATCAGCCGGTCCACGACGCCCGGCCCGCTGAAACGGTCCGCGTACCGGGGCAGCATCTGCGCCGCCGTGGGCAGCGTCTCCGGGTCCGGGGCGGACGGCATGGCCGCCTGGTGCTCCAGGCCCTCCTCGTACGTCTGGAACGAGGCGGAGAGGTGGAAGATCGGCTGGCCGTGCTGGACTGCGACGACCCGGCGGGTGGTGAAGGAGCGGCCGTCGCGGATGCGGTCGACGCTGTAGACGATCGGTGCGCCCGGGTCGCCCATCCGGAGGAAGTAGGAGTGCAGGGAGTGGGCCGTGCGGTCGGCGGGGACGGTGCGGCCCGCGGCGACCAGGGCCTGGGCCGCGACCTGGCCGCCGAAGACACGGGGGACGACCGCCGAACGGCTCGTCCCCCGGAAGATGTCCCGCTCGATCTGCTCAAGGTCGAGCAGATCGAGCAGGGAGTCGAGTGCTGCGCTCATGAAAGGAACGTAGCCGCTCTCACAGGCCCATGGACTTGGCGATGATCGACTTCATGACCTCGTTGGTGCCGCCGTAGATGCGGTTGACCCGGTTGTCCGCGTAGAGGCGGGCGATCGGGTACTCGTTCATGTAGCCGTAGCCGCCGTGCAGCTGGAGGCAGCGGTCGATGACGCGGTGCGCGACCTCGGTGCAGAACAGCTTCGCGGATGCGGCCTCGGCGGCGGTCAGCTCACCGGCGTCGAGGGCCTCCAGGGCGCGGTCGGCGACGGCCTCGGCGGCGTCCACCTCGGCCTGGCAGGCGGCCAGCTCGAACTTGGTGTTCTGGAAGGACGCGACGGTCTTGCCGAAGACGGTGCGCTCCTGCACGTACTGCTGCGCGAACCGGACCGCGGCCCTGGCCTGCGCGTACGCGCCGTAGGCGATGCCCCAGCGCTCGGACGGCAGGTTCTGGCCGAGGTAGTAGAAGCCCTTGTTCTCCTCGCCGAGCAGGTCCGCGACGGGCACCTTCACGTCGGAGAAGGCCAGCTCGGCGGTGTCGGAGGTCCGCAGGCCGAGCTTGTCGAGCTTGCGGCCCAGGGAGTAGCCCTCGGACTTGGTGTCGACGGCGAACAGGGAGATGCCGAAGCGGCGGTCCTCGGCGGTCGGCGCCGAGGTACGGGCGCAGACGATGACGCGGTCGGCGTGGACACCACCGGTGATGAAGGTCTTCGAACCGTTGAGCACGTAGTGCGTGCCGTCGTCGGAGAGCTTGGCGGTGGTCTTCATGCCCGCGAGGTCGGAGCCGGTGCCCGGCTCCGTCATCGCGAGGGCCCACATCTCCTCGGCGGAGACGAACTTCGGCAGGTAGCGCTTCTTCTGCTCGTCGTTGGCGAGCATCTTGATGTACGGCAGGGCGAGCAGGACGTGCACGCCGGAACCGCCGAAGTTGACGCCCGCGCGGGCGGTCTCCTCGTACTGGATGGCCTCGAACTTGTGGGTCTCCAGGCCGGCGCCGCCGAACTCCTCGGGCACGTTGATGCCGAACAGGCCGAGGTCGGCGAGCTTGGTGTAGAGCTCGCGAGGCACGATGCCCTGCTGGAACCACTCGTCGTAGTGGGGGACGACCTCTGCCTCGATGAAGGCGCGTATGGTCTCCCGGAACGCCTCGTGGTCCTCGTTGAATACCGTACGGCGCACGGGGTGCCTCCTAGATCAGCTTCGGCCGGCCTGGCTAAGCGCTTGCTCAGATACATTCAAAAGTTACCCGGCAGTCATGGAAGCTGTCCAGGGTGATACTCGGCACGCCCGGCCACGGGTACGCGGACGGTCCTCCCCGGCCGCCGACCGGGAAGGACCGTCGCACTTCGGTGACTGTCGGCGCTGACCGCCGGTGCTGTCGGTGCTGGTGGGGCTGTTGAGGCTATTGGGGCTTGAAGGAACGGATCTGGTAGTTCCCCTGGAGGTTGCCACCGCTGCCGGCGGGGGTGGAGCCGACCCGGGAGTTGTAGTTGGTCTGCGTGTAGTACTGCACGCGGTGCCCGGTCGCGTTCCACACGGAGCGGACGTTCTGGCCCCGCTGGATGAACGAGCAGTCGTCGGCGGTATTCGCCCGCTGCTTGTCGGACCACTGGCAGCGGGTGCCACCCCCGTTCCAATCGCTGTAGATACAGAAGTAGCCGGGGCTGCAACTGAAGGAAGCCCTGCCGCTCCCGGGAGCGGCGTTCCCGGTGGCCGCGGTCGCGGCGGGGCCGGTGGCCGGCCCCAGGGCGAGGGCGAGAGCGGTGACGGCGAGCGCGCTGAAGCGGTTCATGAAGAGACCTCTTTCCGGACGGTGGCCAGGGTTCCGCCCCCTGGTCACCGTCAGCGTGGCACGGCCGTGACCTGCGCAGACAGGCGGTAACGGGGGCGCTCGAAGCCCACCGCGAAGACTGCGGCACGCCTCCACGCACCGGCGCCGACGCCTGCCCGGAGTGATCGCCCACCGGTGCCCGCGGGCCGATGCGCGACTACCGGCTCGGAGCCGAATCGTGGGTCGTGCGACGGCGTGGGTTTCCGCGCTCCCGGCTCATGCGCCACGCCAAGCGCACACCCGTCCATCATCTGACTTATTGCCATATCTCTTTCAGTCGGTGTTGACGCGGGAATTGACCTGTTGACGGACCTGACCGGTCCGGCGCAGACAGACAGGGTCTCCGGTTCCGGCCGGACGTGCCCGGGCGCATCCGGTCCGGCCGACATGCGGCCAGGGCGTTTCCGAGCGTCCCGTGAGTCCGCGAATCCGTAGATGACACAGCACCGAGCAGGGCTTCTCACGATTCCCGGGTGAGGCCGCGGCGCCCACTCCGCGAACGCGATCCGGCGATCCATGAGATGCACCGGCATGCCGAAAACACGACACACGGAGGTCCCATGCTGGGGGTGGAGCACCCGGAGGCGAGCTGGGTTCAGGTGAATCTGGCCCCGCAGCCGCGTTCATGGCCGCGCCTGTACGAATGGCTCGCCGGTATCGCGCACGACCTCATCGACGAACACACCGCGCGGGCCTTCTTCTTCATGCACAAGCCGCCCGGTCTGCGGGTGCGCTTCCAGGCGTCGAGAGAGGCCGGCACCGTTCTGTTGCAGGCCGAACTCCTCGGCCGGATCAAGGAGTTCGACGGGCTGTCCGGACCGCCGGTGTGTGCGGTGTACGAGCCGGAGTCCTACCTCTTCGGCGGGCCCGGCTCCATGCCGTGGGTGCACGACGTGTTCACGGCGGACTCCCTGGCCTGGCTCGACCACCACACCCGGCGGCCCGGTGACAGCGGCGGGCACGCCGCGGCCGACTGGCGGCTCTCGCTCGCCCTGCTCCGCGAGATGTTCGACGGCCTGGGCATAGTCGGCTGGGAACACCGGGGCGTCTGGGACGCGGTGCGCACGGACACCGGACGCCGCCTTCCCGAGGGGCTGCGGGACGCCGCGCTCCACCGGGCGGCCCAGGGCATCCGCACCTACTGGGAACAGCCTCGCGCACAGCTCCTCGCCGGACTGCCCGAGACCTGGCGCGCGGGCCAGGAGCGCCACTGCGAGGCGGTGCACCTGGCCGCGGCCCGCTGGCGCACCGGCTACTTCGAGTCCGGTTACGCCCAGCGCGGCCCCCGCCGCGCCGCCGCCCACGCCGTGATCTTCCACTGGAACCGGGCACGGCTCTCGTCCGCCCGCCAGAGCCTGATCGCCGAGGCCCTGTTCGACGACGGGGCGGACGACGGGGCGGTGGACTGACATGACCGGACTCCACGTGGCCTCGCCGGCCCCTGCCCGCCCCGGCCCGGCCGACGGCCGGCTCCTGGGCGCCACCGCCCTGGTGCGCGCTTCCGGCGTCCCCGCCTCGACGTGGACGGCCGCGGGCGGCTCCGGGCTGTTCGGCCGGGTCGTCGAGCACGCCGACACGGTCGAGCGGCAGACCGCGCAAGCCCGGCTCCTCGCCGAGGCGTTGAGCAGCGTCGTCCCCGACCAGCGCCTCACGGACAGCGAGCGCCGTGCCGTGCTGGCCCTGCGACGACGCCTGCACTCCGGCTCGGCACCTGGCCCGGCGGACTGCGGATTCCTGGAGACGCTGACCGCCGTACCCGAGTGGCTCGTACGGGAGACCGGAGCGCTCTGCCGCGCCGCCGCGTCGGCCCTCGCGACCCGGGCGGAACTGGAGCGCGCGCGCGGCGGCGGGCGCGCGCGGGGGGGGGCGCGGGGCGGGGGGGGGGTGTGCCCCCGCCCCGGGCGGCCGGGGTTAAAAGACGGAGCGAGTCCCGGGCTGGCAAAGGACGTTGCCGCACGCCTGGCCGGCGGCGAGACATGGAGCGGCAAGCGGCTGCGCAAACGTTCCGCGTATCTGTGGCGGGCCGTGGGCCGGGCGGCGGCGAAGACCACGCCACGAGGGTGGGTGGGTCAGGTCGCCCCGGTCCCGGTCGGCGGGGCGGGGCCGGACGGGGCGGGGGTCCGGCTGCTCACCCCCGGTGCCGAGCTGGCCGGGCTGGCCGCCGCCGCCGTGGAGAACGTCCACGTCGTACGCACCCTGGCCGGCGCGCAGGACCTGCGGGGCGCCGACCCGGCGACCGCGCTCGCGCCCGCCCCGCTGTCCCTCACCGACGGCGGCGGTGAGGACGGGGCGGGGGAGACGCTGCGCTGTTACGCGATCGACCCGGGCGATCCGGGGCGGCTGAGGCAGGTCGCGGTGCGGCGTACCGCGCTGCTGGACCTGTTGCTCACCCTGTTCGCCGAGGGACCGCGCACCCTCGCGGAGCTGGAGTGCGCGTTGCCGGTCGCCGACCCCGTCGTACTGCGCGGATTCCTCACCCACCTGATGGGGCTGGGCGTGCTCCAGCACTGCGCGGCCCCGCGCCGTCGCCACATCGCCTGGTCCCCGGCAGCCCGGGTGGCCGGATCCGGCCGGCTGCCCCGGCCGGGCGGCCGATCTGCTGATCCCGAGCCCGACAACCGATCTGCTGATCCCGAGTTGGGCGGCCGATCTGCTGATCCCGAGCTTGACAGCCGATCTGCTGACTCCGAGTTGGGTGGCCGATCTGCTGATCCCGAGCCTGACAGCCGATCTGCTGATCCCGAGCCCGACAACCGATCTGCTGATCCCGAGTTGGGCGGCCGATCTGCTGATCCCGAGCCCGACAACCGATCCGCAGACCCCGAGCCGGGCAGCCGATCCGCAGCCCCCGAGCCCGACAACCGATTCGCGGACCCCGAGCCGGACGGCTGGTTCCTCGACTCCTACCGCCGTCTGGACGCCCGGGTGCCCGACCCGGCCGCCGCCCGCGTCCAGCGCGCCCTGCGGACCGCCCACCGGGTGGCCGCGCTGCGCCGGGCCGACCGGGAAACGGCCTCCGGCGCACCGGCCCCCACGCCCGGTACCGAGCAGTTGGACGAGCGTCCGCGTCCCGTCGGCGAGATCCTGGCCGCGCTGCTGTCGTCGGGCGAGCGGCCGTCCCCCGGGCCGAACCCGCACCGCTACCGGGGATGGCATCCGGCCCACGGACCGGAATCCGGATACGCCCGGCTCCTCGACCGTCTCGCCGCCCACCGTGACGAGGCGCAGGTGGACATCGACGACGACCTCCTGGACGCGCTCGGAGCGCCGCCGGCCGAAGAGGCGGTGCCGCCCTGGCCGTTGGACTGTCTGCTGCGCCCGCTGCCCGGCCCGGGGCCCGTCGCGGTGCTGGAGACCGCCTCGCCCGCCGGAATCATCGACGCCCGGTTCGCCGAGGCGCTCCAGGACCTGTACGGCGGCTACGGCGCCGTCGACACCTACCGCGACTTCCTGGCCGCGGTGGAGCGGCGGGCCGGGGTGAGGTTCGTCGAACTGCTGGTACCGCCGGTGTCGGAGCGCGCGGCCAACGCCGTCCGACGCCCCGTCACCACCCGCTGGTGGACGGGCGACCCCAACCCGGCCGCGTACTTCGGCCCCGGCGGACCGGGCGGCCCCGGTCAGCCCGACGGCCCCGGCCCGCGCTACCTCCCCCTCGACCGCATCACCCTGCGCCGATCGGGCGGCCGGATCGTCGCCGAGGTGGACGGGGAGCGTGTGGTGCCCGTCCATCACGCCACCCGTAACCCGATGCCCCCGTACGACGTACTCGTCCGGCTGCTGCTGTCGGCCGGGCACCCGTGGGCGGCCACGATGCTCCGGCTCGACGGTCTCGCCGCGGCCTTCCCCACGCACCCGGACGTGACCCGCACGCCGAGGGTGACGATCGGTACCGATCTGGTCGTCTCCCCGGCCACCTGGCGGGTGCCCAGAGCCCGGCTGTGGCGGCCGGGCGACGGGGATCTCGACCGGGTACGGACACTGGCCACGCTCGTACGGTCCGCCGCGATGCCGCGGTTCGTCTTCGTACGGCCCGCCTTCGAGGCCAAGCCGGTACCGGCCGACCTCGAAGCGCTGACCGCGCTGAACGCCATCGAGCGGGCCTGCGCCGCGCTGCCCGGTGACGAGCTGGTCATCGAGGAGATGCTGCCCGGCCCGGTGGCCGGACCGCACGGGCCGACGCTGTCCGACGCACTGCACCGGGGCGCACCGGTCGCCGCCGAGCTGATGCTCAGGCTGCCCTTCGACCGGACCGCCGAGGAGCTGGCCGCGCCCGCAGCCGCAGCCCTCACCCAGGACGTCCCCGGCCCGCCCGCACCCGGTGCGGACGGATGCCGGGGCGGCAACCCATCAGGGAAACAGTAGGAAACAAGGAGGAAACACCATGTCCAACATGGAGATCACCGACCTCGACACCCTCATCGACGAGCTGGACGAGCGCATCACCGGCACCGAGCTGCCCGCGCTGACGGACAGCTACAGCGCCCTGTGCACCATCATCGTCTGCAACTCGGTCATCTGTGGCTGAGGCCGCCGGCTGACCACGTCCGACCGGACGCGACGCGTCCATCACTGAGTTGAACGGAGCCACCCGGACCGGTCCGGGTGGCTCCCCGACGAGGAGGCCCGATGCCACCGCACGGCCCCGGACCGCGTCCTTCGGCACTCGATCTCGCCCGGCAATTCCTGGACGGATACCCGGAGTCCGAGAAAACCACCTCCGACCCGGGCATCCCGGTACTGGCCTCGCTGGTCGCCCGGGCGGGCGACCCCGCAGCGGCGGCGAGCGCCCGGCGCGCGGTCGCCGCCTGGTCCCGGACCGTCGGCCGCGGCCTCTCCCACGGCGGGCTGCTCGACGGCGGCCTGGCCGGAACCTACGTCGGCCTGCGCCGGGCCGCCCGGATCCACCCCCCGCTGCACCACGCCGCCGACCGGCTGCGCGACCACCTGCTGAGCAGCGCCTCGGCGCGCCCCTGGCGGACGACGGACATCGGTCTGCCCGACTACGACCTCATCGGCGGACCGGCCGGCACCCTGCTCGCGCTCTGCGCCCAGGAACCACAGCCGTCCGTCCGCCAACTCCTGCCGTTCGCCACCCACTTGGCGGCGCTGTGCGACAGCGGTGACCTGCGCCGACTGCACATCGGCCAGTACGCCGGAGATCCCCGGCTGGGCTGGCTGCAGGGCCGGGTGAACACCGGAATGGGCCACGGCGTGGCGGGACTCGTCGCCGCGCTCACCGCGACGGTCCGCCGCACCGGGCCACGCCCCCGGCTGACGGATGCCCTGCGCCGGGCCACCCACTGGCTGGTGCGGCAGTCCTTCGAGGACGACCGGGGTATCCGGAGCTGGGACGGCGCCGGTCTCGACGGCCCGCCGCCCGCCGGGGCGCGGGCCCGGCAGGCCTGGTGCTACGGCGCCCCCGGCATCACCTGGGCGCTCTGGGACGCGGCCGATGTGCTGGGCGACCGGGCGACGGCCGACTGGGCTGCGGCCGCCTTCGCCACCCTCGCGGAGCGCTATGACGAGGACTTCCACCTCTTCGGCGACCCGTTGACGGACCGGCTCGCGCTGTGCCACGGCGCGGCGGGCGTGCTGGCCGTCGCGGACGCCTTCCACCGCTGGGCCCGGCTGTCGCCCGCCGCCGTGCTCGGCGCCCGGCTGGCCGAGCACCTGACCACCCGGCTGCCGGCGGCCCTCGCCGCCGGCCGGCCGCGGACCTCACTGCTCGCCGGAGCCCCGGGCGCACTCAGCGCCCTGCTCACCGCCACCGACGACACCTCGCGCGACTGGCTGCCCTGCCTCGGGCTGCGGTAGGCCGGTACCGGCGGTCCCGGTCGGCGGCGCACCGCCGAACACCGCTCACCGCACCCGCAGCGCGAACCACAGCTCCGTCCGTACGTCCATGTCGTCCAGGTCCGCGTCCAGCAGGGCCGCGCAGCGGGCGATGCGCTGGCGGACCGTGTTGCGGTGGATCCGCAGGGCCGTGGCCGTGCGGTCCCAGCTGCCGTGGAGGCTCAGCCAGCAGCGCAGGGTCTCGGTCAGCGGCTCGGTGAGCGGGGCGAGGAGGGCGCGGGCGTGCGCCTCCGCGCGGTCGGGCGGGATCAGCGCGGCCAGCCCCGCCCCGCCGCCGTTGTGGTGGTGGGCCAGCGGGGTGCGGGTGGCGAGGGCCCGGCCCAGGGCCCGGGTGGCCTGGTCGTCGGCGAGGTCGAGGGCGGTGATGGCGGCGGGGGCGGACGCGCCGAGGGTCCAGCCGGGCTGCGGGGTGATCCGGTCGCTGCCGGGGATCAGCACCCGTACGGCGTCGCCGCCCCGGCCCGCGTCGACCAGGGCCGAACCGAGGGCGGCGCCCAGCGCGCCGGTGGTGAGCGGGTCGACCGGGCCGTCGCCGCTGCGGCGCGCGTGCACCACCGTCCACTGCTCGGCGCCTCCGAGCAGCGGCGCGACGTCCTGCGGGTCCGCGCCCAGCAGCATCCGTACCAGTGCGGCCGAGCGGCCCGCGGCGTCGGCGCCCTGGTGCGGGGCGGCCAGCAGGGAGAGCAGGACCACCGCGATCCCGGCGATGGTGTGGTCGCCCGCCTCGCGCCGGTCCGTCGCCAACGCCAGGACGAGCCCCTGGCCGCCGCCCAGCGCGTACGCCGACAGATGGGTGCCCCGCAGGGTGTCGGTGGCCGACGCCGGGGCAGGGCGTGACCCGGCGCAGACCACCCGGGTGAGCCTGGCCAGCGCCGCCCCGATGTCGGGGGCCGGGCGGCGGCCCGACGCGTGCAGTTCCTCGCCGTCCGCGGCGAGCAGCGCCGCCCGGCCCTCCAGCTGGGCCGCCAGCTGGTGCAGCACCGCCGGGACCGGGTCGGGCCGGGCCGCCGCCGTGGCCAGGGCCTGCTGGGCGCGCGTCACCCGGCGCAGCTCGCGGTGGCGGGCCTCGGCCATCAGCCGCCACACCGTCCGGGCGATCGCCGTGAACGGGGTCTCGGGCGGCACCTCCAGCAGCGGCAGACCGTGCCGGTCGCACGCCTCGATCAACGCCTGCGGCACCGTGTCGAACACCGGCGTCACCCCGAAACCGAGCGCCGCCGCCCCCGCCTCCACCAGCCGGTCCACGTACGCGTCCGGGTCCTTCAGCAGCACCCCGGCACTCAGCAGCAGCTCACCGCCGAGCAGATAGGGGTACGGGTCGGCCATCTCCGAGGTGTGCACCCACAGCAGATCAGCCTGCGCCGGACCCGCGATCCGGCGCAGCCCGAGCTCCTCGTGGGCGAGCAGTTCGGCGAGCGGGATCGGTGGAGTGGGCGGGGGAGCGGGCGCCGGGGTCGGCCCGGCCGAGGCTTCCGGCATGGACGGTCCATCCATCAGAGACTTCGATTATGGATGAAACGTACTCTTCAGCGTCGCTTGCGGGCCACCTACCGTCTTCTTCACGTAAGACATGTGCACTTGTGAGCGAAATGGAGGAAGCCCATGGCCGTCGACTACGCGGTGATCATCATCTATCTGGCCGGCATGCTCGCCATGGGCTGGTGGGGCATGCGCCGCGCCAAGTCCAAGAGCGAATTCCTGGTGGCGGGCCGCAGGCTCGGCCCCGGGATGTACTCCGGCACGATGGCCGCCATCGTCCTCGGCGGTGCCTCCACCATCGGCGGCGTGGGGCTCGGTTACCAGTACGGCCTCTCCGGCGCCTGGATGGTCTTCACCATCGGCCTCGGACTGCTCGCCCTGTCCGTCTTCTTCTCCGCACGCATCGCTCGGCTGAAGGTCTACACCGTCTCCGAGATGCTCGACCTGCGCTACGGAGGCCGGGCCGGGATCATCTCCGGCGTCGTGATGTGGGCGTACACGCTGATGCTCGCGGTCACCTCGACCATCGCGTACGCCACCATCTTCGACGTCCTTTTCGACCTGAACCGGACCGTCTCGATCATCCTCGGCGGCGCCATCGTCGTCGCGTACTCCACGCTCGGCGGCATGTGGTCGATCACGCTCACCGACATGGTGCAGTTCGTCGTCAAGACCATCGGTGTGCTGCTGCTCCTGCTGCCCATCGCGGTGATCAAGGCGGGCGGCTTCAGCGAGATGAAGGCGAAGCTGCCCACCGAGTACTTCGACCCGCTCGGCATCGGCGGCGAGACGATCTTCACCTATGTGCTGATCTACACCTTCGGCATGCTGATCGGCCAGGACATCTGGCAGCGGGTGTTCACCGCCCGCAGCGACAAGGTCGCCCGCATCGGCGGCACCGTCGCCGGTACGTACTGCCTCGTCTACGCCATCGCCGGCGCCGTCATCGGCACCGCCGCGAAGGTCATGTACCCGACGCTGCCCAGCGCCGACTCCGCGTTCGCGACCATCGTCAAGGACGAGCTGCCCATCGGTGTGCGCGGCCTGGTGCTGGCCGCCGCGCTCGCCGCCGTGATGTCCACGTCCTCCGGCGCGCTGATCGCCTGTGCCACCGTCGCCAACAACGACATCTGGTCCCGGCTGCGGGGCGTGGTGTCCAGGGGCGGCGAGGCCGCCGAGGCCGAACACGACGAGGTGAAGGGCAACCGGGTCTTCATCCTCATCATGGGCGTCGCCGTCATCCTGATCGCCATCGCGCTCAACGACGTCGTCGAGGCTCTGACCGTCGCGTACAACCTGCTCGTCGGCGGCCTGCTGGTGCCGATCCTCGGCGGTCTGCTGTGGCGCCGCGGCACCGCGGCGGGCGCGCTGGCCGCGGTGGCGGTCGGCGGCCTCGCGGTGATCGGCCTGATGGCAACCTACGGAATCCTCGCCAACGAACCGGTCTACTACGGACTGCTGGCCTCGCTCGCGGTGTATGTGATCGTCTCCCTGGTGACGAAGCCGACCGACGCGGCCGTACTCACGGCCTGGCGCGAGCGGCTGGCGGGACGGGGCGCGGAGACCGAGGAGCCGGTGAGCGAGACGGTCACCACCGCTTAGGGCCTGCCCGGCTCCCTCCCCACCACACCGAACAACGCATGAAACCCGAAGGAAAGGCACTTCACATGAGCAGCAACGAAACGCCGCGCGGCCCCGTCGACTCCTCCCGCGTCCCGCGGTACGCCGGACCCGCGACGTTCGCCCGGCTGCCCCGCCTCGACGAGGTCGGTACCGCCGATGTCGCCGTCGTCGGCGTGCCCTTCGACACCGGTGTCTCCTACCGGCCCGGCGCCCGCTTCGGCGGCAACGCGATCCGTGAGGCCTCTCGCCTGCTGCGCCCGTACAACCCGGCGCAGGACGCCTCGCCGTTCGCGCTCGCGCAGGTCGCCGACGCCGGTGACATCGCCGCGAACCCGTTCAACATCAACGAGGCCGTCGAGACGATCGAGGCCGCGGCCGACGACCTGCTCGGCACCGGCGCCCGCATGATGACGCTCGGCGGCGACCACACCATCGCGCTGCCGCTGCTGCGTTCGGTCGCCAAGAAGCACGGCCCCGTCGCGCTGCTCCACTTCGACGCGCACCTCGACACCTGGGACACCTACTTCGGCGCCGAGTACACCCACGGCACCCCGTTCCGCCGCGCCGTCGAGGAGGGCATCCTCGACACCTCCGCGCTCTCCCACGTCGGCACCCGCGGCCCGCTCTACGGCAAGCAGGACCTGGACGACGACGCGAAGATGGGCTTCGGCATCGTCACCTCCGCCGACGTGATGCGGCGCGGCGTCGACGAGGTCGCCGACCAGCTGCGCCAGCGCATCGGCGACCGGCCGCTGTACATCTCCATCGACATCGACGTGCTGGACCCGGCGCACGCCCCCGGTACCGGCACCCCCGAGGCCGGCGGTCTGACCTCCCGCGAGCTCCTGGAGATCGTCCGCGGGCTGTCCTCCTGCAACCTGGTCTCCGCCGACCTGGTCGAGGTCGCCCCCGCGTACGACCACGCCGAGATCACCTCCGTCGCCGCCTCCCACACGGCGTACGAGCTGACCACGATCATGTCCCGCCAGATCGCAGAGGCCCGTACGAAGTGAGCCACGACCACCACGACGAGCGGCCGCGGCTCACCCCCGAGCAGATCGCGGCCGCGCTGAACCCCCCGGCCGGCCGCAACGGCGGCGACCTCGTCGTCGAGACCCTCCAGGGCCTCGGCGCGACCACCGTCTTCGGCCTGCCCGGCCAGCACGCGCTCGGCATGTTCGACGCGCTGCGCCGTTCCTCCCTGACGTACATCGGGCTGCGCGTCGAGAACAACGCGGGCTTCGCCGCCGACGCGTACGGCCGGATCACCGGCGAGGTCGCCCCGCTGCTGCTCTCCACCGGGCCGGGCGCCCTCACCTCCCTCGCCGCGCTCCAGGAGGCGGCGGCCGCCTCCGCCCCCGTGCTGGCGATCTCCAGCCAGATCCCGGTGGCGGGCCTGGGCGGCGGACGCCACGGCTACCTGCACGAACTGCGCGACCAGAAGGCGTCGTTCCGCGACGTCGTGAAGTCCGTCCACACCGTCCGCACCGCCTCCCAGATCCCGTCGGCGATCGCCGCCGCCTGGGAGTCCGCGCTGACCGCCCCGCACGGCCCGGTCTGGATCGAGATCCCGCAGGACGTGCTCCTCGCCGAGACCACCGTGCCGGTCGTCTCGGCGATGGACGCCACCCCGCGCGAGCTGCACGCCCGTCCCGAGCTGACCGCCGTGGCGGCCGACCTGCTGTCGAGGGCCGAGCGTCCGGTGATCATCGCGGGCGGCGGAGTCGTACGGTCCGACGCGTCCGGCAAGCTGCTGGCACTCGCGGAGAAGCTGAACGCACCCGTCGTCACCACCTTCGGCGGCAAGGGCGCCTTCCCGTGGGAGCACCCGCTCTCGCTCCAGTCCTGGCTGGAGGACCGGTACACGACGGACTTCCTGGAGTCCGCCGACGTGCTGCTGGTCGTCGGCTCCGGCCTCGGTGAACTCTCCTCGAACTACCACACGTTCGCCCCGCGCGGCCGGGTCATCCAGATCGAGGCGGACGCCGGGAAGCTGGAGTCCAACCACCCCGCGCTCGGCATCCACGCCGACGCCCGCGAGGCGCTGTCCGACCTCCTCGAAGCGGTCGACCACCGCGAGGACCCGTCGGCGCCGGACCGGGTCCGTACGGTCCTCGACGCGGTACGGGACAGGATCGCCGCCCAGGAACTCACCCTGGAGCAGCGGCTCATCGCCTCGGTCCGCGAGGCGCTGCCCGACACGTCCCCCAGCTTCTGGGACATGACGATCCTCGCCTACTGGGCCTGGTCCGCCTTCGACGCCCGCCGCCCGAACACGATGCACTCGGCCCAGGGCGCGGGCGGCCTCGGCTACGGCTTCCCGGCCGCCCTCGGCGCGGCGGCGGCCGACCGTACGCGGCCGGTCCTCGCGGTCTCCGGCGACGGCGGCGCGATGTACTCGATCGCGGAACTCGCCACGGCCCGCCAGTACGACCTCCCGGTCACCTGGCTGATCGTCGACGACGGCGGCTACGGCATCCTGCGCGAATACATGACGGGCGCCTTCGGCGAGGCCACGGCGACGGAGCTGACCCGCCCCGACTTCGTGGCCCTCGCCGAGTCCTTCGGCGTCCCGGCGATCCGCACCACCCCGGAATCGCTCACCGCCGACCTGGCCGCGTCCCTCGCGGCACCCGGCCCTTCGGTGGTCGTGCTCCCGGCCCTGCTGAGGATGTTCGAGCCGACGCATCTGTAGGAGAGCCGCTCCGCAGGAGAGCCGCGGGCGGAACCCGTGCCCGACGCCCCGTACGGCGTCGAGACCCCGTACGACCGGGGGAAAGCACGGTTTCCGCCCGGCTGAGCCGTGTGCGCCCCGGCGTCCCCCCGCGCCCCGGCGAGTGTCACGACATGGCTACAACGACCCGTGCCTCGTACAACTTTTCGGTCCAACGGCAGTCATCTCTGTCGGGCGTGCAGGGGGCGCGCCCGTACAGATGACTCAGGGGACGGGGAAAGCCTCATGACTGGATCCCACATATCCCGCCGTGCGCGCGGCGGGATGGCCGTGGCGCTCGCCGCGGGCGTGCTCGCACCCGTGGCGCTCGGCGTCGCGCCCGCCGCGGCGGCGACGCCGACGGTGAGCTGCACGTCCGGCAAGGCCGGGCTCGCCGCGAAGCTGTCGAAGGACATCACCGCCGCGCTCAAGGGCCGCAAGTCGACGACGGCCGTGGCGCTCTACGACCGCAGGACCAAGACCAGCTGCACCCTGCGGGCGACGACGAAGTACGACTCCGCCAGCGTGGTGAAGGCGACCGTGCTGGCGACGCTGCTCTGGGACAACAAGAAGCACAAACGCTATCTCACCCAGCGCGAGATCAACCTCGCCACCGCCATGATCACCAAGTCCGACAACAACGCGACCACCAGCCTGTGGAAGCAGCTCGGGGTGACCAAGGTCAAGGGATTCCTCAAGGCCGCCGGTATGACACACACCGTGCCCGGCTCCGGCGGCTACTGGGGACTGACCCAGATCACCGCCCAGGACGAGCTGCGGCTGCTGAACCTGCTGACCGCCAAGAACTCCGTGCTGAGCGACAACTCGCGCGCCTACGAGCTGGGCCTGATGCGCAAGGTCGTCTCCTCGCAGCGCTGGGGCACGCCCGCCGGGGCGCCGTCCGGGACGACCGTGCAGGTCAAGAACGGCTGGCTGCCGCGGGCCACCCACGGCTGGCGGGTGCACAGCATCGGCGCGTTCACCGGCAAGGGACACGACTACGCGATCACCGTGCTCACCCAGGACAACAAGACGATGAACGACGGCATCAACACCATCCAGGCCGTCGCCCGCGCCGTGCACAAGGACCTCAACCCGGCCACCACCGCGAAGACGACCGTCGCACCCCCCGCAGCCCCGCAGGAGGCGGTCCCCGCGGTACCGGAGGCCCCGGCCGTACGCATGCTCACCGCGACCCCGCAGCGGTAGCACCCGCCCGCCCGAAGCCGTCCCCGCCCACCGGACCCGGCAAGCCCGTCCGGCGGCGGGGCGGCCGGACGGCGTAGGACCGTCGGCGGACCCCCGCTACCGCGAAGGGCCCGGCTTTGTGACAGCGGGATGAAATCCGCTGCCCAGCGCGTTGGTGCCTTGCGGTAGGGCAGGTCGAACGGGGAGGCACCGGTGACGGACGCAGGGGACGTACAGGGCGCGGCGCGGGCCCCGGGGTGGGCCCGGCGGCTGTGCGGCTACGCATGGCGCTACCGGCGCAATGTGCTGCTGGCGCTCGGCTCGTCGCTCGCCGGCATGGCGGTGATGGCGCTCGTCCCGCTGATCACCAAGGTGATCATCGACGATGTCGTGGTCGGCCACACCCGGTCCCTCGCCGTCTGGACCGGGCTCCTCATAGCCGCCGCCGTGCTCGTATACATATCCACGTACATCCGCCGGTACTACGGCGGCCGGCTCGCCCTCGACGTGCAGCACGATCTCCGTACCGAGATGTACGGGACGATCACCCGGCTCGACGGGAAGCGGCAGGACGAGCTGTCCACCGGCCAGGTCGTCGGGCGCGCCACCAGCGACCTCCAGCTGATCCAGGGGCTGCTGTTCATGCTCCCGATGACCATCGGGAACGTACTGCTCTTCCTCATGTCCCTGGTGATCATGGCGTGGCTCTCGCCGTTGCTCACCCTGGTCGCGATCGCCGTCGCCCCCGCCCTCTGGTTCATCGCCCGCCGCTCCCGCACCCGGCTCTTCCCCGCCACCTGGTACGCCCAGGGGCAGGCCGCCGCCGTCGCCGGAGTCGTCGACGGGGCCGTCTCCGGGGTCCGGGTCGTCAAGGGGTTCGGGCAGGAGGAGCAGGAGACCGGCAAGCTGCGCGAGGTCGGGCGCAGGCTCTTCGCCGGACGGCTGCGCACGATCCGGCTGAATTCCCGCTACACCCCCGCCCTCCAGGCCGTCCCCGCGCTCGGCCAGGTCGCGATGCTGGCCCTCGGCGGCTGGCTCGCCACCCGGGGCGAGATCACCCTCGGTACGTTCGTGGCGTTCTCCACCTATCTCGCCCAGCTCGTCGGGCCCGTCCGGATGCTCGCCATGGTGCTCACCGTCGGCCAGCAGGCCCGGGCCGGCGTCGAACGCGTACTGGAGCTGATCGACACCGAGCCGACCATGAAGGACGGCACCAAGGACCTCCCGGCCGACGCCCCCGCGAGCGTCGAGTTCGACGACGTACGGTTCGGCTACGCTCCGTCGCGCTCCGCCTCCGCCGGTGACGAGGATCTTGGAGACGGAGCCCCGGAGCGCCCCGTCCTCGACGGGTTCTCGCTGACCATCGAGCCCGGCGAGACCGTCGCCGTCGTCGGCGCCTCCGGCAGCGGGAAGTCCACCGTCTCGCTGCTGCTGCCCCGCTTCTACGACGTGACGCACGGCGCCGTCCTGGTCGGCGGCCACGACGTCCGCGAACTGACCCACGCATCGCTGCGCGCCGCCATCGGCCTCGTACCGGAGGACAGCTTCCTGTTCTCCGACACCGTCCGCGCCAACATCGCCTACGGGTTCCCCGACGCCACCCAGGAACAGATCGAGAAGGCGGCCCGCGCCGCCCAGGCCGACCGCTTCATCGCGGAGCTGCCCGAGGGCTACGACACCAAGGTCGGCGAGCACGGGCTCACCCTCTCCGGCGGCCAGCGCCAGCGCGTCGCGCTCGCCCGCGCCATCCTCGCCGACCCCCGGCTGCTCCTCCTCGACGACGCCACCTCCGCCGTCGACGCCCGCGTCGAGCACGAGATCCACGAGGCGCTGCGCCAGGTGATGGCCGGCCGCACCACCCTGCTGATCGCCCACCGCCGCTCCACCCTCGGCCTCGCCGACCGGATCGCCGTCCTGGAGCACGGCCGGCTCGCCGACATCGGCACCCACGAGGAGCTGGAGCGCCGCTCCCCGCTCTACCGGCGGCTGCTCACCGACCCGGACGAGCTGGGCGGCACCTCGCCCGGACACCTCCCGACGGCCGCCCCGGCCGACACCACCCCCGAGGACGACCGCGCGCTCCAGGAGGAGCTGGACGCCGAGTTCGACGCCGAGCGCGGTATCAGCCCCCACCTGTGGGTCCGCAAGGAGGAGCCGCGCGACACCGACGCGGCCGGCATGCCCGCCACTCCCGAGCTGCTCGCCCAGGTCGATGCGCTGCCGCCCGCCACCGACACCCCCGACATAGACGAGGCGCGGGCCGTCCGCGCCGAGGACTCGTACGGGCTGCGCAGGCTGCTGCGCGGCTTCGGGCTGCCGCTGCTGGTGAGCCTGGCCCTGGTCGCGGTCGACGCGGGCGCCGGTCTGCTGCTGCCGGTGCTGATCCGGCACGGCATCGACCAGGGCGTCTCGCAGCTCGCGCTCGGCGCGGTCTGGGCGGCGTCCGCGCTGGGGCTGGTGGTCGTCCTCGTACAGTGGGCCGCCCAGATCGGCGAGACCCGGATGACCGGCCGCACCGGCGAGCGGGTGCTGTACTCACTGCGGCTGAAGATCTTCGCGCAGCTCCAGCGGCTCGGCCTGGACTACTACGAGCGCGAGCTGACCGGCCGCATCATGACCCGGATGACGACGGACGTGGACGCGCTGTCCACGTTCCTGCAGACCGGTCTGGTCACCGCCTTCGTCTCCGTCGTCACCTTCTTCGGCATCATGGTCGCGCTGCTGGTCCTCGATGTGCAGCTGGCCCTCGTGGTCTTCGCGACGCTGCCGGTGCTGGTCATCGGTACGTTCTTCTTCCGCCGCAAGAGCGTCAGGGCGTACGAGCTGGCCCGCGAGCGCATCAGCGCGGTCAACGCCGACCTCCAGGAGTCCGTCTCCGGGCTGCGGATCGTGCAGGCGTTCCGCCGCGAGCACGACGGCAGGCAGCGGTTCGCCGAGCGCAGCGACCACTACCGCGAGGCCCGTGTCCGGGGCCAGTGGCTGATCTCGGTCTACTTCCCGTTCGTGCAGCTGCTGTCCTCGGTGGCCGCGGCCGCCGTCCTGATCGTCGGCGCGGGCCGGGTCGACAACGGCACGCTCACCACCGGTGCGCTGGTCGCGTACCTGCTCTACATCGATCTGTTCTTCGCCCCGGTGCAGCAGCTCTCCCAGGTCTTCGACGGATATCAGCAGGCCACCGTCTCCCTCGGCCGCATCCAGGAGCTGCTGCGCGAACCGACCTCCACCGACGCCGCGGACGAACCGCTGGACGTGCTGTCGCTGCGCGGCGAGATCGCCTTCGAGGACGTGTCCTTCGCGTACGGCTCCGGCGACGACGCCGAGGAGGCGCTGGCCGGGGTCGACCTGCGGATACCGGCAGGGCAGACGGTCGCCTTCGTCGGCGAGACCGGCGCCGGCAAGTCCACCCTCGTCAAGCTCGTCGCCCGGTTCTACGACCCCACGGGCGGCCGGGTCACGGCGGACGGCACCGATCTGCGCCGCCTCGACCTCACCGCGTACCGGCACCGCCTCGGCGTCGTACCGCAGGAGGCGTACCTCTTCGAGGGCACGGTCCGGGACGCCATCGCCTACGGGCGGCCCGAGGCCACCGACGCCGAGGTGGAGTCGGCGGCGCGGGCGGTCGGCGCCCACGACATGATCGCCACCCTGGACGGCGGCTATCTGCACGAGGTCGCCGAACGGGGCCGCAACCTCTCGGCCGGACAGCGCCAGCTGATCGCGCTCGCCCGCGCCGAACTCGTCGACCCGGACGTCCTGCTGCTCGACGAGGCGACCGCGTCGCTGGACCTGGCCAGCGAGGCCCTGGTCAACCAGGCGACCGACCGGCTCACCGGCCGGCGCACCACCCTGGTCGTCGCCCACCGGCTGACCACGGCGGCCCGCGCCGACCGGGTCGTGGTGATGGACCACGGCCGGGTCGTCGAGGACGGCACGCACGATGAACTCCTGGCCGGGGAGGGCCACTACGCCGTGCTGTGGCGCACCTTCATCGGGGAGGACGAGCCCGCGCAGGTGTGAGAGCGGGCCCGTCCGCCCCGGGCCGTTTCCGGGTCAGTCGCCGATGCCGGAGATCTTTCCGGTCCGCAGGTCCGAGCGGACCGTCAGGTACGAGTACGTGGGGTGCTCGCCGCCGCTCCAGGTGAGCCGCACCGTCGACCAGGTGTGGCCGGCGGCGCTGTCGTCCGGGGTGACCCGGAAGGCGAGCGGGGTGTTCTGGGCGCGGAGCACACCGTCCGCGTGGTTGCGCTGCTCCCAGGTGTTCAGTTCGGAGCGCAGACGGGGGGTCAGATAGAAGGTGCGCAGGGCGGTGGCGAGCTGTCCGCCGTCCTCGGCGGAGACGGCGTCGATGTAGGCGCCGTAGAAGTGGGCGACCTGCTGGTAGGCGGGGGTGTTGAGGTCACTGCGTACCGATGCCGCGGCGGCCGGGGCCTGCGGGGTCGCCGCCGCTGCCGGGAGAGCGGCGACGGCGGTGAGGAGAGCGGAGGCGAGCAGCGTCCGGCCGATGAGGCGCCGGGCGCGGGGGCCCTGTGCGTTGCGGAGCTGAAGCATGACAGTTCCTGCCTTTCGTATGGCTCTGTCCTGTTGGAGTCATGCTGTGGCGATTCGGTTGCCCGAGGTGAGGAGCACGCCGTACGCAACCTCCGGATGGCCTCCTGCGTCGTACGCATGTATGCGCATGCGCCACTCAGGGGCGTAGGTGTTCGAATGGTGATGGAGTTGCTGGTGATCAGAGGGACGCGAAAGTCCGGAAAGGTCGATATTTCCGAAGAGGGTGGCGGCAGAGGAAGAGGCGGGAGCCGTCGTGTCCGCCGGATGCTGGTCCGTTCCGTCGTCCTGCCGCTGGTGGCCGCCCTCGGCCTGGTGCTCGGCGGTCCGTCGGCCGGCCGAGCCGATGCCGCGTCGGCCTGCGCCGGACGACTCGCGAAGACGGTCCCGTTCAAGACCGGCGAGCTGCGCGTCTACAAGAGCCGTTCCTATGCCTGCGCGATCGCGGTCGCCAAGAAGTCCGGCCCGCGCCGCGCCATGTCCGTGACGCTCCAGGCGCGCGGCGGCAGCCCCGTCGTCGACCGGGGCCGGTACACCAAGCAGGCCGGCCCGGTGACGGTCCATGCGCTGAACCGCTGCGTCAGAGCCTCGGCCACCATCTCGGGGAAGTCCGGCTCCACGGGCTGGATCCTCTGCTGACCGGCCCGGACCCCGAGGCCGCCGCGTGCCGACCGGGTCTGGCGGCACGGGTGTCGCCCCCGCTAGGTTCACGGCGACTGCTGTGACTCCTGGGAGGGCGTATGCGCAAGGCGTTCAGAGGGTTCCTGTCGCTCGCGGTGCTCATCGGCACGGTGGGCGCGACGGGCGCCTCGGCCGGGGCGGCCACCGCCGCGGAACCGGCCGCGATCAGGACCGGTCCCGCCGCGGACAACGGCACGGGCACGGACATCAAGGACCGGATCCTGGCCATCCCGGGGATGAGCCTCATCGAGGAGAAGCCCTACGCGGGCTACCGCTACTTCGTCCTCAACTACACCCAGCCGGTCGACCACCGGCACCCGTCCAGGGGTACCTTCCAGCAGCGCATCACCGTGCTGCACAAGGACACCTCCCGCCCGACGGTCTTCTCCACCAGCGGATACAACGTCTCCACGAGTCCCGGCCGCGCCGAGCCGACCCGGATCATCGACGGCAACCAGGTCTCCCTGGAGTACCGCTACTTCACCCCGTCCCGGCCGGCCCCCGCCGACTGGTCCAAGCTCGACATCTGGCAGGCCGCCAGTGACCAGCACCGCGTCTTCACCGCGCTGAAGCGGATCTACACCAAGAAGTGGCTGACCACCGGCGCCTCCAAGGGCGGCATGACGGCCACCTACTTCGAGCGCTTCTACCCACGGGACATGGACGGCGTCGTCGCGTACGTCGCGCCCAACGACGTGGTGGACAAGGAGGATTCGGCCTACGACCGGTTCTTCGAGAACGTCGGCACCAAGGAGTGCCGCGACCGGGTGAACGGTGTCCAGCGCGAGGCACTGGTCCGCCGCGAGCCGCTGGAGAAGAAGTACCGGGAGTACGCCGCCGCCAACGGCTACACCTTCGACACCACCGGCTCGCTCGACAAGGCGTACGAGGCCGTCGTCATGGACTACGTCTGGGCGTACTGGCAGTACAGCCTGCTGTCCGACTGCGACACCATCCCGGCCGACGCCCAGTCCGCCACCGACCAGACGATCTGGGACTCCATCGACTCGATCTCCGGCTTCTCCACCTACACCGACCAGGGCCTGGAGCGGTACACCCCGTACTACTACCAGGCGGGCACCCAGCTGGGATCGCCCGACATCCGCCAGCCGTGGGTCGGCGGTCTCAGCCGGTACGGGTACCAGCCGCCGCGCACCTTCGTGCCGCGTTCCATCCCGATGAAGTTCCAGCCGTCCGTGATGCGCGACGTCGACAACTGGGTGAAGCACCACGCCGACCGGATGCTGTACGTGTACGGGGAGAACGACCCGTGGGGCGCGGAGCGCTTCCGGGTCGGCGCGGGCTCCCGTGACAGCTACGTCATGACCGAGCCCGGCGGCAACCACGGCGCCAGCGTGGCCGGGCTCGCCGAGAACGACAGCGCGAAGGCCACCGCGGCGATCCTGCGCTGGGCGGGTGTCGCCCCGGCCGCCGTGCGGGACGACCCGTCGAAGGCGAAGCCGCTCGCGAAGTTCGACGCGCGGCTCGACAGGCAGGACCTGATGAACGAGCGCCGGCTGCGGCCGTAGGGCCCGGCCGTCACCCGTGACGGGGAGGGGCCGCGCACCGCGCACAGCCCCTCCCCGCTGCGTCAGTACCTCAGCCCGTAACCCACCGGGTGCAGCACCACGGCCGGGTCGTCCGCGCGCTGCACCGGGACCGGCAGGGTGCCCTCCGGTTCGGCGCGGCCCGCGATCACCCGGGCGGCGGCGCGCAGTTCGACATCGGTCCAGGAGTACGTGGCCAGGTTCGCCGCGAACCCGGTCCCGGCCAGCTGGGCGATGTCGTACGGATTGCGGATCGCCACCGTGATCACCGGGACGCCGGTCGCCGCCAGCGCGCTCACCAGGGTGCGCTGCGAGCCTGTCGCCGAGACGTTGTACGTCGCCACGACCACCGCGTCCTTGCCCTGTGCGGCGGCCACCGCCTCGGCGATCTTCGCCGCGGTGGGGGCGGTGCCGGTGGACAGCGCGGTCGCCGTGTACCCGAGTTCGCCGAAGGCCTTGGCCAGGGTGGTGGTCGGCGGCCCGGTGGTGCCGGACGGGGAGGCGGGATCGGCGCCGGCCACCAGCAGGTTGCGGTGCGAGCGGCGGGAGAGCGGCAGCACCGCGCCGTCGTTGGCGAGCAGCGTGGTGGTGCGCTCGGCGATCCGGTCGGCGGCGGCGAGGTGCGAGCGGGTGCCCACGGCGCGGTCCACCCCCGAGCGGCTGACGAACGGGTCGTCGAACAGACCGAGTTTCGCCTTCAGCCGCAGGATGCGCAGGATCGATTCATCAATCCGGGCCTCGCTGATCTCACCGCCCTTCACGGCCTCCAGCACGGCGTTCCAGGAGACGTCCAGGATCGGCGGGTTCAGCAGCTGGTCGACGCCGGCCCGGAGGGCGAGGACCGGCACCCGCTCGTCGCCGTACTTCGTCCGCACCCCCTCCATGCCGAGCGAGTCGGTCACCACGACACCGTCGTAGCCGAGTTCCTCGCGCAGGATGCCGGTGAGGATCGGGTGGGACAGCGTCGCCGGGTCCTCCGCCGGGTCCAGGGCCGGGACCACGATGTGCGCGGTCATGATCGAGTCGATGCCCGCGGCGATCGCGGCCCGGAACGGCGGCTCGTCCAGCTCTGCCCACTGCTCCCGGGTGTGGGTGATGACGGGCAGTCCGGTGTGGCTGTCGGTGCTGGTGTCGCCGTGGCCCGGGAAGTGCTTGGCCGTCGAGGCGATCCCGCTGCTCTGGTACCCCTTCACCTGCGCGGCGACCATGGCGGCCACGGACTGCGGGTCGGAGCCGAAGGAGCGTACGCCGATCACCGGGTTGGCCGGGTTGACGTTGACGTCCGCGTCCGGGGCGTAGTTCTGGTTGATGCCCATCGCGGCCAGTTCGGCGCCCGCGATCTGCCCGGCCCGGCGGGCGTCGGAGCGCGAACCGCCCGCGCCCAGCGCCATCGCGCCCGGCATCAGGGTGGCGGGCTCGCCGACCCGGCAGACGATGCCGTGCTCCTGGTCGGTGGAGACGAGGAGCGGCAGGGGAGTGGGGCCGGCCAGACCGGCGCGCTGGATGCCGTTGGAGAGTTCGGCGATCTGGTGCGGGTCGCGGGTGTTGTGCGCCCAGGTGAAGTAGATGATCCCGCCGACGTGGTACTTGGCGATCATCTCGGCGGCGGTACGGACCCCGATCTCGGCCATGTTGGCGTCGATGTCGGCCTGGTCGGGGTCGGTGGCGGAGTGCCCGTACACCCGCATCACGAAGAGCTGCCCGACCTTCTCCTCCAGGGTCATTCCGGAGATGATCCGCTTGAGGCGCTTGGTCGTGGCGGCTGAGCTGTGCCGTCCGCTGCTCGCGGACCGCTGGGCGGCGACCGCGCCGGGGGCGAGGCCCGCGCCCGTGGCGGCGGCGACCGCCGTCGCGGCGGTGGCGGTGAGGAGGGTGCGTCTGGAGGTGCGGTGGTGCACGTGAGCTCCTTCGGCCGTACTCGGGGACGAGAGGTGGAGAGAACTGGTGAAAGAAACTTCCAAGGAGCACGGATATCCAGAAAATAACTTCCGGTCAAGGGTCCGGACCGATTTGAGTCCGTGCGGCGTGGCAGCGGACGCGCTCCCCTCCCGGTGACCGGGGGCCGTACTCAGCTCAGCCCCACCGCGGCCCCGTGGGCCCGCAGCGCGGACACCGCCGCCGTGATCGCGGGCCGCCGGGCCGCCTCCGTACGCCACAGCGCGTACAGCCGTCGCACCGGCACGGGATCCAGCCGTACGGCCACCACTCCCGGCGGCAGCTGCCCCCGCCCCAGGCGCGGGATCATCGCGACCCCGAGGCCGGCCGCGAGCAGGGCCAGCTGGGTGTGGTTCTCCTCCGCCCGGTGCCGGATGTCCGGCTCGTAACCCGCCGTCCGCAACGTCCGTACGAGCCAGTCGTGGCAGACCGTCCCCGGCGGCTGGCAGATCCACCGCTCCTTCGCCAGCTCCTCGCGCCGCACCGCGTCCCGCCCGGCGAGGCGATGTCCCTCGGGCACCAGCAGATCGCAGCGGTCGTCGCCGATCACCGCCTGCGCCACGCCCTCGGGGGCGGGCAGCGGGGCGATGTCCCAGTCGTGCGCGACCGCCAGATCGATCACGCCCTTGGCCACCAGGTCGACCGAGAGATGCGGATCGACCTCGGTCATCCGGACCTCCAGCGCCGGGTGCTCCCGGTCCAGCCCGGCCAGCACCCCGGGCAGCAGTCCCCGTGCCGCGGACGCGAACGCGCCGATCGACAGCCGCCCGGTCGGCAGCCCCCTGCGCTCCTCCAGCGTGGTCTCGGCACGCTCCACGATCGCCAGCAACTGCTGGGCCGTCGCGGCCAGATGGAGCGCCTCCTCGGTCAGCGCGACACCGCGACCGCGACGCTCAAGCAGCGTGGTGCGGGTCTCCCGCTCCAGCTTGGTGATCTGCTGCGAGACCGCCGAGGGGGTGTAGCCGAGCGCGGCGGCGGCGCCCGCGACGGAGCCGTGGACGGAGACGGCGTGCAGGGCGCGCAGCCTGGCCAGATCGAGCACCACGGCCTCCCGGACCTCGGTGACGCGTGAACCGGTCATCGAGTCGGCCCATCGCGTGATTCATCAGCGATGCTCAATCCAACCATGAAGAATTCCGTGCTGGTGCTACATGGTCGGTGCGGGTGATCCTCGGTGCATGCGTCCCCTCCACATCGCCCTGGCCGCCCTGGTGGCGGCCGTCTGGGGTGTCAACTTCGTCGTCATCGAGGTCGGCCTCGGGCACTTCCCGCCGCTGCTCTTCTCGGCCCTGCGCTTCCTGGTCGCCGCGCTGCCCGCGGTCTTCTTCGTCGGCCGGCCCAAGGTCGCCTGGAAGTGGATCGTGGGTGTCGGGCTGGTCCTCGGGGTGGCGAAGTTCGGCCTGCTCTTCATCGGCATGGACCGGGGGATGCCCGCCGGTCTCTCCTCCCTCGTGCTCCAGGTCCAGGCGGTCTTCACCGCCCTGTTCGCCGCCGTCGCGCTCGGTGAACGGCCCGGCAGGACAAGGGTGCTGGGGATGGGGGTGGCGCTCGCGGGCATCGGGGTGGCCGCGGTCGACGAAGGGGCGGGCGGGCCCGTGCTCGCCTTCGTCCTGGTGATCGCGGCGGCGGCCTGCTGGGGCGTGTCCAACGTACTGACCCGCAAGGCCGCCCCGCCCGACTCGCTCAACTTCATGGTCTGGGTCTCGACCGTGCCGGTGCTCCCGCTGCTCGGCCTCTCGCTGCTCTTCGAGGGCTGGGACCGCGACGCGGAGGCGCTGGCCGGGCTCGACTGGAGCGGCGCCGGGATCATCGTCTACGTCGCCTGGATCACCACCGTCTTCGGCTTCGGCGCCTGGGGCTTCCTGCTGCGCCACCACCCGGCCTCCTCGGTGGCCCCGTTCACCCTGCTCGTCCCGGTCTTCGGGATGTCCTCGGCCGCGCTGCTGCTGGGTGAGTCGGTGAGCCCGCTGCGGTGGTGCGCGGCGGCGCTGCTGGTCGGCGGGGTGGCCCTCACGTCGCTCGCCGGGGCGCGGCGGATCCGGCCGGCGGTGGTGGCGGGCCCGGGGGCCGGGGCCGGGGCCGGGGTGGGTGCGCCGGGAGCGGGCGCCCCGGGAGCGGGCGCCGGTTCACTCTCCAGGCGTTGATCGAACTTCAGACCGACCCTGCGCCGAGTGGGTCAACAAGTGTTGAGCGAATAGAATTGCACCCGTGCCAAATCTGGATAAAACCGCTGTTCGCACCCCTCGGTCCGTGCTGACCTCCTACTACCGGGCCATGCTCGACAAGTCCGCGGACGACCTCGCCGATCTCTATGCCATGGACGCGGTGCACGAGTTCCCGTTCGCCTCGCCCGGTTTCCCCCCGCGCTACGAGGGGCGTGAGGCCGTGCGCGCCGGATACCGGGCGGCCTGGGGCGCCAGCCCCGCCCGGATGCTGGAGGTCAGGAGGATCGCGGCCCACGAGACCACCGATCCGGAAGTGATCATCGCCGAGCACGTCGTGGTGGGAAAGCTGGCGACGAAGGCCACCGAGTTCACCGTCCCCGGTCTCCTGGTGCTCCACGTCCGCGACGGACTGATCACGCGGGTCCGCGACTACATGGACGGCCTGGGAGTCGTCGCCGCCAGGGGTGAAGGCCCCACCGGTACAGCGGCGGCCCAGGACACCGCCGGACAACACTGACCGAAGGGCGCCACCGCCCCGCGCACACGGAGAGCGCGGGGCGGCGGTCGCCGGATGCGGGGCTACCGCCCGGCCGCGCCCAGCCGCAGCAGGTGCTCGCGCCCGGCGGCCAGCAGCCCCGGCAGCTCCGGCGCGTCCGGGTGCCAGCGCTTCTCGTACTCCCAGCAGACCCAGCTGTCCGGGTCCAGCGTGTCCAGGCAGGCCCCCAGCGGCAGCACCCCGGCGCCCAGCGCCAACGGCTCGGTGTCCTCGGCCGACGCGATGTCCTTCACCTGTACGTATCCCAGGTGCGGGGCCAGCACCGCATGGCTGGCGGCCGGGTCCTCGCCCGCCAGCCAGGTGTGCATGATGTCCCAGAGCGCGCCGATCTGCAGGTGCCCGACCGTCCCGACGACCCGGGCCACATCGGCGCCGGCCCGGTGCGAGTCATGGGTCTCCAGCAGGATGCGTACGCCCTTGTCGGCGGCGTGCGCAGCGGCGGCGGCCAGCCGCCGGGCGGCGATCGCATCGGCCACGGCGGGCTCCTGGCCGCCGCCGCCAGGGAAGACCCGGACGTTCCGCGCACCCAGGTCGTGCGCCAGGTCCACCAGCCCGGCCAGCTCGTCCAGCACCGGTGCGTCGTCGCCCTCGGCGGCGGCCCGGACGTAACCGGCGACGGTCAGGATCTCGACCCCGCCCTCCTTGAACTCCTGGACGACGGCGGCCCGTTCGGTCGCGGAGAGGCCCGGGTGCACCGGCTCCTCGGGATGGGCGCGCAGCTCCACCCCCTGATAGCCGTGCCCGGCGGCGAGCCGGACGACATCGGCGACCGGCATCCCCGGCACTCCGAGGGTCGAGAAAGCGAGCTTCACTTGCGTGGTCCTTCCATCGTCGTCCGGCCGCCCTGCCGGCCCGGCCTCAGCAGGGCTCCCGGAGCAGCTGCTCCAGACTATCCAGCAGCCTCAGCGCGTCCGCCCGTTGCCGGGGCCCCAGCCGCCCGCCCGGCTCCGGCGCACCGGCCGCGGCCGGTGCGTACGCCGCCATCCGCAACGCCGCGGCGGCCTGCCGGGCGAACATGGCGAGCAGATCCAGTTCCCGGATGTCCGTGCGGGCGCGGGGGGACGGGTCGAGCACCTCCAGCACACCCAGCACCCGGCCGTCGCTGATCAGCGGGGCCGCCATCAGGGCGCTGGGCACGAACTCGGTGGACTCGGCGAGCGAACGGTCGAACGAGGAGTCCGTGCTGAGGTCGTCCACCACCATCGGCTCGCCGGACGTCGCCACCCAGCCCGCGATCCCGCGCCCGGCCGGGAACCGGCGGCCCACCAGGAACTCCTCGCCCTGGCCCGAGACCGCCTGGAAGACCAGCTCGTCCGCCTCCTCGTCCAGCAGGAAGACCGAACTGGCCGCCGCGCCGAAGATCGCGCGGGCCACGTCGACGACGGACTGGAGGAGTTCACGCCGGTGCGGATCGGCCGACGGCACTCTGCCCGCGGCGGACGCTGATTCAGTTCTCGGAGTCATCACAAACCTCTCCTGCCGGGGTGGAAAGCCGCGGACCGAACCGCACGTTGGCCGCGGAGAGATAGAGGGCGTTCTTGAGCTGGAAGGCCGTCATCCTCGGATGGGCCGAGAGCAGCCGCGCGCACAGTCCGCTGATGTACGGGGTCGCGAAGCTGTTCCCAGTGGTACGGATCGAGGTGCCGCCCAGCCAGGGCACCGTCACGTTCTGGCCGGGGGCGAAGAACTCCACCGGCGGTTCGGGGTTGTAGAGATGCAGGTCCGGGTCCTCCTCCTGGTGGCTGCCCACGGAGATCACCGAGGCGAACCGCCACGGATAGCTCTCCACCGGGGAGTTGTGCGCCGAGGCGACGACGACCGTGCGGTTGAAGTAGGCGTGGTCGGCCAGCGCGTGCAGCTCCTCGGCGAACCGGGCACGGGTGGTGGACAACGACAGGTTCACCACGTCGAAGCCCTGCTCCACCGCCCAGCGCAGCCCGGCCAGCAACACGTCCCCGGTACCGGAGAACCGCTCGCCCAGCACCCGTACGCTGTGCAGTTCGCAGTCCGGGGCGGTCCGCCGGATGATGCCCGCGCAGGCGGTGCCGTGTCCGCAGGAGTCCCCGGTGTCGGTCGGCCGCACCTCGGTCCCGCCCGTCTCCGGGTCCTTGACCACCACCCAGGACCCCTCGACCGGGCCGACGCCCGGATGATCGCGCTCGACGCCCGAGTCCACCACGCAGACCCGTACGCCCCGCCCCGTGCCCGGTACGCCCCCGGCGTCGTGCCCGGGGCCGGCGTCCGCGAGTACCGCCACGTCGTCCGGGCCGCGCCCCCGCAGACTCCAGGTCAGTCCCGGCCCCGGTGCCGTGTCCGTGGTCGTCATCCCTCAGCTCTTCTCCGTCGTGGCCGCCGCCGCTCCGGCGGCGAGCCGTGCGGCCCACCGCCGGCCCGGCAGATGTCCCTTCTCCGCGAACCCCTCCCGGGCCTCCCGCGCCGCCGCCGCCGCGCCCGCCGCGTCGCCCAGCAGCGCCAGCGTCCGCGCCCGGTCCAGCGACGCGGTGGCCCGCACCAGCGGGGAGTCGGTCAGCAGGGAGTCCCGCACGGCACGGTCCGCGTGACGCAGGGCCGCCGCCCCGTCCCCGGCGCCCGCCGCCAGCCGGGCCCGCAGCCCCGCCAGGTCCACCCGGTCCGAGTGCGGCAGTGACCGCGGTGCCCCGACCCCTTCGAGCCACGCACCGGCATCGGCCGGCCGTTCGTCGTCGAGCAGCAGCCGCGCCGCCTCCAGCGCGATGGCCGGACGCATGGACCGGGCCCCGGCGCGCTCCGCCGCACGGTCCGCCCGGACGAGCAGGCCCAGGGCCGGTCCGGTGCGCCCGAGCAGCGTCTCGACCGTCGCCCGGAACACCGGCAGGAAGACCTCCGCCTCCGCGTAACCCAGCTCGTCGGCCAGCCGCTCCGCCTCGGCCAGGCACTCCCCGGCCCGGTCCGCCCGGCCGTGCAGGGCGTAGAGCACGGCCAGCGGACAGTTCAGCGTGGTCCGTACGGCGGGGCGGCCGGCGCCGTGCGCGGCGAGCAGGTCACGGCAGCGGTTCACCGCGACCGGTACCGGCTCCGGGCCGCGCCACAGCGAGATCCCGATGGCCCCGAGCGCGGCCGCCCGCTCCGGTTCGGCCTCCGCCCGCACCGCGTGGTCCAGGGCCAGGGTCAGATCGCGGTCGGCCTCCTCGTGGCGGCCGGCCAGCTGCAACCGCTGCGCGAGCCGCAGCCTGGCCCGGGCCTGCCCGACGGAGTCCCCGGCGGACTCGAAGAGCGGCAGCACCGACCGGGCGGTGGCCGACACATTCGCCGAGGCCGGGTCCAGCACCGCCAGCGCGAGCCGGGCGTGCGCGGCCTCCACCGGCGCGGTCCCGATGGCCAGCACCTGCCGCAGCAGCCGTTCCCCCTCCTCGGAACGGCCGAGCGCGAGACGCACCTCGCCCAGGCGCCGCAACGCCGGGGCCGCGGCCGGATCACCGGCCGGGTGCAGGTCCACGGCCCGCTCCAACAGGCCCTGGGCCCAGTGCAGATCGGAACGGGCCAGGGCCTGCGCACCGGCCGAGGCGAGCGCCGAGGCGGCCCGGACCCGCAGGGCGGCGGCCCGGTCGTCGGCCAGACCGAGCTCGGTGCGGTACCGGTACGCCCGCTCCAGGTGCCCGCCGACCGCCGCCTCGCCCGCCGCCGTCACACTGGGCAGCTCGGACGCCCAGGCGTGCCGCTCGGCCTTGGCCCGCTTCGACAGGGAGGCGTACGCCACCTCCTGGACCAGACCGCTGCTGAACCGGTGCCGGCCCGTGCCCGGTTCGCCGCCGGGCGCGGCCTCCACCAGCCGGCGTCCGCACAGCCGGGCCAGCGCGCGGGCGACCCGGCCGCGGTCGTCCTCCGGTGCGGACACGTCGGGGTGGGCGGCCGGGGCGGTACGGGCCGCGCCCTCCGTCTCGCGTGCCGCCCTGGCCAGCCGGACGAGTTCGGGTGCGGTGAAGTCCCGGCCGACGACCGCCGCCAGGTCCAGGGTGGTGCGTTCGGCACGCTCCAGCGCGCCGATCCGGGCACCGAGCAGCGCCTGGAGGGTCGGCGGCAGCGCCGCGCCCGGCACATTCCGCGCACCCTCCGGCGCCGGGCCCGCGGGGACGAGGAGCTGCTCCAGATAGAGCGGGTTGCCCTCGGCCCGGTCGTACAGCTCACGGTCGTACCCGCCGGGGGCGGCCGGAGCGGCTTCGTACGGGACGGTGTCGCCCGGCCCGGTTCCCGCGCCCGGCCCGGTCAGTTCGCGGGCCAGCAGAGCGGCCTCGTCGCGCGGCAGTCCGGTGAGCGGCAGGATCTGCGCCGGACGCGCGGCCGGGTCGGCGACGGCCGGGGGGCCGTCCGGGCGGCCCGGACACACGATGAGTCCGCCCGCCCGGCCGAGCGGCCCGGCCAGCCGGTTCACCGCCCGTACCAGCAGCGGTTCGGCCCAGTGCCAGTCGTCGAGGACCAGCAGGACCGGCCGCCGCGCCGCCGTCCGGGACAGCACGGTGACCAGCGCCGCGCACATGTCCTCGAACGGGGCGTTGGGCGTGTCGTCGTGCAGCAGACCGCCGCGCAGCAGCGCCCACGCGTCCGCCACGGACGCACCGGACCGCCCGGACGCCCCGTCCAGCGCCTCCCGGGCGACGGGCGAGCCGAGCACCTCCCGTACCGCGTCGGCCAGCGGCGCCAGGGTGCCGTGGTCGCCGTAGCTGCGACAGCGCCCGGTGCCGACGACCGGCCGCCCGGGCCCGCCGAGTCCGGTCAGCCACTCGCGCGCCAGCCGGGTCTTGCCGATCCCCGCGTCACCGACGAGGCGGACCAGACCCGGGCCCGCCCCGCGCACCGTACGGTCCAACGCCTCGTCCAGCGACGCCAGTTCCGCGGCGCGGCCGATGAACGGCACATCGAAACGGCGCAGCAGCTCCGGGTCGTCGGCGCCGAGCGCGATCAGCCGGTACGCGTGCACGCTGTCGGTCTTGCCCTTGAGCCGCAGCGGGCCCGTCTCCTGCACGACCACGGTCGGACCTGCCGCCTCCAGGGTCTGCGGGCCGATCAGGATCTCGCCGGCCGCCGCGTTCTGCTCCAGCCGGGCCGCCACGTTCACCGTCTCGCCCGAGATCAGCGCCTGCCGGGTGCTGGCGTCGGAACTCGCCACCACCTGACCGGTGTTGACGCCGATCCGGATGTCGAGCCGGATGCCCAGGGTGGCTTCGAGATCGGTGTTCAGCTCCGCCAGCGCCTCGCGCATGCCGAGCGCCGCGGCGAGCGCTCGCCGCGCGTCGTCCTCACGCATCACCGGCACCCCGAACACCGCCATCACGGCATCGCCGATGAACTTCTCCGGAGTGCCGCCGTGCGCCTCGATCCGCTCGCTCATCACCGCGAAGTAGCGCAGCGTCACGGTGCGCAGGGTCTCCGGATCCAGCAGCCCGGACAGCGCCGTGGAGCCCACCAGATCGCAGAAGACCGCGGTGACCAGCTTGCGTTCGTCCTCCGGCGCCGCGGCGACCGGGGACGGGCACGGGGTGCCGCAGGACGGGCAGAACCGTGCGGCGGCGGGCAGTTCGTGCCGGCACGAGGTGCAGTTCATCAGGGTTCCTCTCTGCTTGGTCCGGCCGGAGCGGCGGGCCGGGTCACGGGAACCGGCCCGCCGCGCGGTGACGGTCCTGACGGGGCAGGACCCGGACGGCCCCGGGCCGGCCGGCCTCAGAAGAGGGCGCCGCCCGCGATCTCGCCGTGCGCCTGCACCTCGGGCCCCACGGCGTCGAGCCGGCTCTTGATGTCGAGCAGCACGGTGAGTTCCTCCGGTGCCAGGTCGTTGAGCACCTGGCGCTGTTCGTCGGTGAGCAGATCGACGGCGAAGCCGGCGCCGTACAGCACGGCGAGCCGGTCCGGTGGTTCGGTCATGTCTGGCCTTCCCTCGGGACGGACCGCCCGGCTCCCCGCACCGGCGGTGCCGGTCCGGTGCGCCCGAGCCGGACGAACAACTGGGTGAGCGCGTCCGTGGTGTGCAGGGCGCTGACGGCGACGGCCGTCTCCTGGCCCCGCGACAGCGGCAACCGGTCGAGCAGCGCGAACAGTTCGCCGGCGTGGCCGTCGTCGAGCCGCGCGTGCTCGTGCACGGTGCGGAACGCCGGGGCGGGCAGCCCGGTCGAGCGGGCCAGCCGCGGTGCGAGGCCGGCCGCCGGGGCGTGCCCCTCCAGCACCGCGATGTAGCCGAGCAGCGCCACCGGGTGGTGGTGCTCGATCCAGTAGTACTGGGCCCCCGCCAGGGAGGCGACGAGCGGGGAGGGGACCGGGTCCAGCGCGGCCCGGGGCCCGCTGCCCGCCGCCGACAGATCCTCCAGCAGCCAGCTGTCGTGCTCCGCCTCCTCCCGGATGTGTCCGTCCAGGTAGGCGGCCAGCGGCGCCCCCAGCGGATCGCCGCGCCGGGCCAGCTGCCCGGCCCGTTCGGCGGCCCGCTCCATCAGCGGTACGGAGGCCCGGATGACCGTGTGCATCGCGCACAGGTACGCCCGATAGCGGGGCAGCAGCCCCTCGGACCGCCACAGCGCGGCCGACGAGGCACGCAACGCCGGTTCGGCGAAGGCGAGTTTGACCCGCAGCCGCTCGGAGGCCGGCAGTCCGCGCCCGCCGCAGCGCGCTCCCGGCGCCCCGGCGGGGTTCACGACCCGGTGCCTTCCGTCGCCGGACGCGGGTTCTGCCCGCCGCCCGGGGCCGCCACCAGACCCGCGTACGCGGCGCAGCCGTGGCGTCGTACCAGCGACACCGGACCCTGCTCGTGCTGCCGGCGGGCGGCGGTCAGATCGAGCAGCGCGCCGACGGCGCCCGAGGCCAGCGCGTCGGCCGCCGCGACCACCTCCGGCAGCCCGCTCAGCCGTCGGCAGTCCCCGCAGTAGGAACCGGCCGGTGTGCCGGGCGACCAGCGCTGCCGCAGATGGGCCGGGCCGACCGTACGGACCAGACGCAGCAGCGGCGAACCGAGCGTCCGCGACCGTACGGCCGGCCAGTCGTCCTGTGCGACATGGCCGAGCCGCAGATGGGGCGGTACGGGGCGGTGGTCCACGGCGTCCTGGTTGCAGCAGGCCAGGACCGTGCCGTCGAACGCGACCACCGGCCAGGCGGCCATCGCGCACGGCAGCGCCCCCTCGCCGTCCGGCACGGTCCGGGCCGGGCGGGCCCAGGACGCGGCCCGGCCGAACGGCCGCACCTCGTTGACCAGGGACGGCACCGTGCCGTCGAAGGCCCGGTCGATGTCCGCGGTGACGTCCGAGAGATAGCCGTCGTCCGCTCCGGTGCCGGTGAGATGGAAGCTGACCGCCACCCCCAGTTCGCGGATCTCGCGCACCGCGCGGAACACCGCGGCCCTGGGCACCTCCCGCTCGTGCGGCAGATCGAGGCTGGCGGAGAAGTGGTCGAGCGTGCGCACCGCCCGCCGCACCGGGTCCGGGAGTCCGCCGGACCGGGCGAAGAACATGCCGCTGAGCAGCGCGGTCCGGGTGCCGGCGGCCCGCGCGGAGCGGGCGAGCGAGGTCACCAGGCCGGGCCGGAGCAGGGGTTCACCGCCGGTCAGCATCATCACCTCGGGCCGGTCGGCGGCGGTGAACGAGGAGACGAACCGCTCCAGCGCGTCCGCCTCCGGTTCCTCCCGCACCTCCGGCCCGGAACCGGTGGAGCAGTGGGTGCAGCGCAGTGGACAGCGGCGGGTGAGGGTGACCAGCACTCCACCGGCCGGGACCGGCCGCAGTCCGATGAGTTCGGCGAGTTCCATCCGGCCGTCTCCTTCGGGCGTAGGGGCGCGGCGCGCGGCCGCCGTGCGCGGACACAGCGTCCCGCCGGACGGTTCGGCACCGGTCCGGATCCGGTTCGGGGCCGGTATGGCCGCAGGCCGGACGGTGTCCGCCGGCCCGCCACCGGCCCCGGCGGCCGCCCGCCCGCTCCCGTCCACCGCCGGTGAACTGCCGGGATACCGCCGCCATACCGGCGTCGAGCCGTTTGCCAGGCCGGGGCTCCTAGCTTTCTGGTCAGCGGCAGGCACCCGCCGGCCGCAACCGGAAGAACCGGGGCACGCCCCGGAACGACCGGAGACCGCTGAGTCATACGAGTGGACGGAGACCACCATGGCCGAGAACACCAAGCCCGCCGGCGACGACAACGAGACCCCCGAGGTCGAGGCGCACTCCGTTCTGGACCTGCAGGAGACCGCGGGTGTCCACGAGCGTGAGATCGACGGCAGCTGCGTCAGCACCGTGAGCCTCATCCTGTCGGAGCAGTAAGGGCTGATGACCGGGCCGCGGCGCCACTTCGGGGAGGAACCTTCCCCGGTGGCGCCCCGGCCGGCCGGAACGGGGCGGCTCCGTGACACGGAGACCGCCCCGCCTCGCTTTTCCGGGCCGGGCCCCGCGTTCACCGGGCCCCGACCCCGGTGCCGGGCCGTCGCCTTCGCCGGGCCACTGGCCGAGCCCTGTCCCCGAATCACCGACCGGGAGCCGACGATGGCCGCCTCGCTACGAAACAACCGGGACTTCCGACTGCTCTGGATGAGCGGTCTGTTCGCTGTTCTCGGCACTCAGATGACCGCACTGGCCCTGCCGCTCCTGGTGCTCCGCGAGACCGGATCGGCCGTGCAGGCCGGTGCGATCGGCACGGTGTCCGTCACCGCGGTCCTGATCACGATGCTTCCCGGCGGGGTGATGGCCGACCGGGTGGAGCGCCGCAGGCTGATGCGCCTGTGCGACCTGGGCAGTTTCTGTGTCGTCGGCGCCCTCGTCGTGGCGGTGTGGACCGGACACGTCCCGCTGGTCCTGGTGCTGCTGGTCGCGGGCGCGGGCGCCGTCATCGGCAGCCTCTACGGGCCCGCCGCGTTCGGACTGATGAGGAGCGTCGTGCCCCCCGAGGACATGGGGACCGCGACCGCCCGCCTCCAGGCCCGTACCGCCACCGCGCGCCTGGTGGGGCCGATGGTCGGGGGCGCCCTGTTCGGTCTGCACCCGGTCCTGCCGTTTCTCGCCGAGGCCATCGGGCTCCTGCTGTCCACGGTCTGCGTGGCTTTGGTGCGCACCCGGTCCAGGTCCGAGAGCGGGGCCGGATCGGCTTTCAGCAAGGCCGAGTTGACCGCCGGGCTCTCCTTCCTGTGGCGGTTGCCCTATCTGCGGACCGTGCTCCTCGTCTTCGGACTCGGCATGAACTTCGCCTTCGGTGCCCTGACGTTCACCGCGCTGACCGTCTTCTCGGGCGGCGGAAGGTCCGGGCTCGGCGGCGGCACCGTCGTCACCTTCATCTCGGTCGGGGCCCTCAGCGGCGCGCTCCTCGCCCCCCGGCTGCGTCCCGAACGTCACACCTGGGCGCTGATCGCCGCCACCTGCTGGTTCTGTGTGGCGAGCGCCCTCGCGATGGCCTGGGTCCGGGTTCCGTTGTTCGCCGGGCTGCTCTGCGCCGCCTGCATGTGCCTGTCCACCGTGGCCAGCATCGGCTTCCTCTCCACCCTGCTGGCCGTCACCCCCGGCGACCGGGTGGGCAGGGTGCAGAGCGCCGCCGGATTCCTCTCCTCGCTGGTCCAGCCGTTCGGGCCGCTGGCCGGGGGCGCGCTCCTCACCGCCTTCGGCAGCCGGACGACGTTCGGGGCGATCGCCGGGGTCCTCGCGGTGTCCGCCGCCGTCGTCACGTTCGCCCCGTCCGCCCGGCCGGGCTCGGCACCACCCGCACCGGACACCCCGTCCGACCCGGAGCCGGCGGAAGCGGCGGACGTACGGCCCGGAGCGGACGTACGGCCTGGACCGGATGCGCGGCCCGGACCGGACGCACGGCCCGGACCGGACGCACGGCCCGGACCGGACGCACGGCCCGGACCGGGCGTACCGCCCGGACCGGATGCACCGCCCGCACCGGCCACGGCCGAGACCCCCGCGGACCGTACCGGGGCCGGCAGCCCCCGCCCCTGACCACGAACCACAGGAGGTATGCCGTGCCCGGCATCCAGGAGACCCAGCTGTACTGCCTCGCCGACCGCCGCTACTACGAGACCCCGGACCGGCTGCCCGACGAGAACACCCGCTACCCGCTCGACCGTGCCCAACCGCCCGCCGGCTGGCGGCGCGGCACCGGCGGCCTGTGGACCGCGCTGCACCCCGAATCCGCCCGGCTCCCCGAACAGGGCTGGAAGATCCACGTCTCCACCGTCCCGGAGGAGGCCGAGCGAACCCTCGCCGACACCGCCCGGATCTGCCTGGAGCAGGGCGTTGCGTTCAAGTTCCTGCGCAGCGAGCGCGCCCTGCGGCTGATGTCGGCGAAGTACATGAACCGGTCCGGCGCGGGGAAGTTCATCACCCTCTACCCCGAGGACGAACCCGCACTCCTGAAGCTGCTCGATGCCCTGGGCGAGGCCCTGGACGGGCGCAGCGGACCGTACATACTCAGCGACCTGCGGATCGGGAACTCTCCCGTGCACGTCCGCTACGGCGCGTTCGTCGAACTCTGGTGCCGGGACGCCGACGGGGAACGGGTCCGCGCGATGCGCCACCCGTCCGGCCGGCTCGTCCCCGACACCCGGGGCGTGGTCTTCCGGATGCCCGAGTGGGTGACCGTCCCCGCCGAGCTGCGCCCCCACCTCGCCGCCCGTGCCGCCGCCCACGACGACGGCTTCCCGTACGTGGTCACCGAGGCGCTCCAGTTCTCCAACGCGGGCGGCATCTACCTGGCCGAACACCGCACCACCAAGCAGCGGGTGGTGCTGCGCGAGGCCCGGCCGCTCTGCGGACTCGACCCCGCCGGGGACGACGCCGTCACCCGGCTGCACCGCGAGCACCGGGCCCTGACCCGGCTCGCCGGACTCGACTGCGTGCCCGAGGTGCACGGCGTCCGCACGGTCTGGGAACACCACTTCCTCATCGAGGAGTACATCGAGGGCACCACCCTGTTCGACGAGATCGTCGAGCGTTTCCCGCTGGTACGCGGCGAACGCACCCGCGCCGAACTCGACGCCTACGCCCGCTGGGCCCGGTCCGTCACGACCCGGCTCGCCGACGCCCTGGACCGGATCCACGCCCGCGGACTGCGGTTCGGGGACGTGCACCCCGCCAACATCATCCTGCGCCCCGACGGCCGTCTGGTCCTGATCGACTTCGAGTACGCCACCGACCTCGACGACCAGGACACCCCGCTGGCGGGCGCCCCCGGCCTCCAGGCCCCGTACGGCACCGAGGGCGCCGAGGCGGACGACTACGCGCTCTGGGCGATCTGGCTGCACATCCTGATGCCCCTGATGGAGGTGACCGACCACGACCGGGGCAAGGCCCTCACCATCGAACGCTGGGCCCGAGCCCGGTACGGCCCGGCCGCCGCCGGCGGGCCGGCCCGCCCCGCCGCGCTCTCCCACGGACTGCCGGCGGACAGCGGTGAATCCACGGTGGACGCGCTGCTGCGCGGCCCGGAACCGGACTGGCCCGGCATCCGCGAACGGCTCGTGGCGGGCATCCACGCCGGGGCCACCCCGGACCGCGCCGACCGGCTCTTCCCCGGCGACCCGGCGGGCTTCACCACCGGCGGGATCTGCGCCGCGAACGGTGCCGCCGGGGTGCTGTACGCCCTGCACCGCGTCGGCGCCCCGGTCCCCGGCGAGTACGTCGACTGGCTGGCGCGCACGGCACCGCGCCGCGCTCCGGACACCCCCGGCGGGCTCTTCGACGGGCTGCCCGGCGTCGCACTGGTCCTGGCCCGGCTCGGCCGCCGCGAGGAGGGCCGCGAACTCCTCGACCGGGCCCTGCGGGCCCCCGCATCCACCTCCGCCGACCTGCGCACCGGTACGGCGGGAACGGCGCTGGCGGCCCTGCGGTTCGCCACGGACCGGACCGGCGAGCCCGACCGGGAACTCCTCGACCGGGCCCTGCGGACCGCCTGGGAACTCGACTCGCTGGTCCGAGACGGGGCCACCACCGACGGCCCGTCCGCCCCGCACTCGGCGGGTCTGCTGAGCGGGCTCTGCGGGGCCGCGCTGCTCCACCTCGAACTGCACGCGCACACCGGCGAGGACTGGCTGCTCCGCGCCGCCGGGGCGGCACTCGCCCGGGAGGCCGGGCACTGCGTGACCATGCCGGGCGGCAGCGTGCAGGTGAAGGACGGGAAACGCCATCTGCTCTACCTGGACCAGGGCAGCGGCGGCGTGGCCCTGGTCGCGCAGCGCTATCTGACCCACCGGGAGGACCCGGCGCTCGCCGCCCTGCTGCCCGGCATCGGGCAGGGATGCGTCCTGGAGTTCATCCGTGAACCGGGGCTCTTCAGGGGCCGCAGCGGACTGGTGGCCACCGCCCACCAACTCGCCGGCGGCGCGCCGGCGTCCGAGGTGCTGGACTCGGTACGGAACCTCTCCTGGCACCTGGTCGCCGAACAGGACCGCCTGCTGGTGCCGGGTTCCCGGCTGCGCCGGTTCTCCGCCGATCTCGCGACCGGCGCGGCGGGGGTACTGCTCGGCCTGCACACCGTGTTCGCGACACCGGACGAACGGCCCGACCTGCTGGACGTGCTGACGCTGGGGTGAGACGCGGCCACCGCCCGGTACGGTCGGAACCGGGCCGGGCGGTGGCCCAAGCGGTGGTGGGCCTACGCGTGCTGGGCCCCCGCCGGTTCCGCGGCCGGCTCCGGTACGGCGTTGCGTTCGCGGGCGTACAGGCCCGTCAGGCGAGGCAGTTCGTACAGCACGCAGTGTGCGGTGACCTCGCCGCTGGGGGAGGACACCACCCCGGCGTCGATCAGTGACTCCACCGCCCGCAGTGCCTGCCGTTCACCGCAGCCGAGTGCCGCCATCGCCTCCGGCAGGGTGAAAGGCCCCTCGCGGACCGCGGAGGCCAGCAGGGCCAGCGCCTGTCCGCTGCCGGGCGACAGGTCCTGCCAGCCGGAGGCCAGCCGGGCACGTACCGAGATGTCCCCGGCCACCAGCTCGTCCAGCGCCCCGGCCGGATCGGCCAGCCGTTCCGCGTACTCGGCCAGCGGCAGATGGCGCAGCACCGCCAGCCGCATCCCGCTCACCCGCACCGCCAGCGGAAGCAGCCCGCAGGCGTCGACCATGCGCAGCGCGGCGGCCCGGTCCAGACCCACCCGGCCCGGCCCGATCAGCCGGCCCAGCAGTGCCAGCGCCTCGGCCGGGGCCAGCGGCGGCAGCGCGATCCGGTGCACCGGCGCGAGCCCGGCCAGCTGACCGCGCGCGGTCAGGACGAACGAACTGCCCCCGGTTCCCGGCAGCAGGGCCCGTACCGCCGCCTCGTCCGGTACATCGTCGAGCACGACCAGCGCGCGGTGCGCGGCCAGCCAGTGCCGCCAGTGCTCCGCGTCCGTCATCGGCTCCGCCGGATGCGGACCGCCGGTCAGCCGGGTCAGTTCGCCGACGACCTCCGCGGCGGGGCGCACCGCCCCCTGTCCGTCGCGGACCCGGATGTGGATCCGGCCGTCCGGGTACCGGTCGGCCAGCAGATGGGCCGCCCGCACCGCGAGCGCCGTCTTCCCGGTCCCGGCGGCCCCGGTGACCGCGACCACCCGGCCGCCCTCCCCGCCCAGGACGTCCAGCAGTTCCCGCAGTTGCTCGCCCCGGCCGGTGAAATCGGGTATCCCGGCGGGCAGCACCGCCCGCAGCGCGGGTGCCCGACGAGCCGGAGCCGCGCTCCCCGGCCGGTCCGCGGTGTCCCGGCCGGTCAGCATCGCACGGTGCCGGGCGGCGATGGCCGCCCCCGGCTCCAGTCCCAACTCCCGTGCCAGCAACTGGCGGTAGTCGTCGTACACGGCGAGCGCCTCGGCCCGGCGGCCGGTCCGGTGCAGGGCGTCCATCCACGCCGCCCGGATGCGTTCGCGGGACGGATGCCGTTCGGCGAGGTCCCGGAGCCCGTCCACCACGGCGGGCGCCCGCCCCAGCGAGATCTCCGTCTCGGCCCAGTCCTCGTGCACGGTCAGACAGCGGGCCTCCAGCCGCTCCGCCGCCGCGGCCACCTCCGGCGAGTCGCGCAGGTCGTGCAGCGGCGGACCCTGCCACAGGTCCAGCGCCCGGCGCAGCAGACCGGCGGCGGCGCGCGGATCGCCGTCGTCGGCGGCCCTGCGGCCGGCCACGGCCAGCGACCGGAAGCGCAGGGCGTCCAGCTCGTCCTCGCCGACCCGCAGCAGATAGCCGCCGCAGGAGTGCACCAGCCGTTCCCCGCCACCGCCGTCCGGCCCGTCGGGACACCGTGCGCCCAGCAGCGTCCGGGTGGAACTGATGTACACCTGGAGGTTCTTGCGTGCCGTGCGGGGCGGCGCGTCCGGCCACACCGCGTCGGTGAGCACGTCCACCGGTACCGGACTGTTGGGCCGGCTGAGCAGCATGGCCAGGACCAGCCGCTGTTTGCGCGGCCCGAGAAGCAGCGGTCGCCCGTCCAGATGCCCGGAGAGCGGGCCGAGGACCGAGAGGCTCAGCGCACCGGACGACGGGGCGCGGGTGGGGAGTCGGGTCATGGACGGGCCTCCGAAGAACCGGGGGGACGGCGGTGGCGGGCTGCCGGTCGTACCCCTGGATGGTCCGCCGGCGGCAGCGGCCCCCACATCGGTGCCGGGCCCGCATGTTCCGTACCGGCACCCGACCAAACCCGGCCCGCGCCCCCATGTTGGGCCCGTGTACCCGTCATCCGTACGTGGGGGAGACACCGCGGGCCGCCCCCGAGCCCCCGTGTGCGGTCCCGGATCGCCGTGTGCGGTCCCGAGTTCCTGTGTCCGGTCCCGATCCGCCGTGTCCGGCCCGGATCCGCCGCACCCGGTCCCGAACCCCCGGTCCCGAACCCCCGGTCCCGAACCCCCGGTCCCGAACCCCCGGTCCCGAACCCCCGGTCCCGAACCCCCGTGCCCGGCCCCCCGTGCCCGGCCCCGCCCCCCCCGTGTCCGGCCCCCGGTCAGTCGCGTTCGGCCGCGCACTCGGCGGAGAACTCGCAGAGTGCCGCGCGGTCCGCGCGCCCCGTCTTGCTCAGCAGACTCGCCATGTGCTTCTCCACCGTGCGCGGCGATATGGAAAGTCGCCGGGCGATCTGCTGATTGCCCGGCCGCTCCGCCAGCAGCACGAAGACCTCGTACTCGCGCGGCGTCACCCCGCTCGTCCGCAGCTGGGCCGGGATGCGGTCCCAGCCGCCCCGGTGCTGTCCGACGCTGGCCCCCGCCTGCCGCAGCGCCGCCCGGCACGCGGCGGCGACCGGCTGGATGCCCGCCCCGTAGAAGTACTCCTCCGACGCCCGCAGCCAGCTCACCGGCTCGCCCCACTGCTCGGCGAGCGCCGCGCCGGCGACCAGCCGCAGCCCCAGGTGGCGGGCGAGCGGAAAGGCGGCGGCGTCGGTGACGGCCGCCCCGACCGACCGGGCGGCCCGGTCCGCGTCGCCCGCGCGGCCGTGCAGGACGCCATCGGCCAGTCGCAGGAACAGCTGGTTCCACGCCAGGTCCGCGCCGGGGCTCTCCAGGATCGCGTCGAGTTCCGCCCGGCCGTCCCGGCCGTCGAGTATCCGCAACAGCGGACGCAGACCGTAACGCCCGCTCAGGTAGAAGAAACTGGGGTGTTCGCGCTCCCAGGCCAGCGAGGCGTCCAGGTCGGCCAGCGCACTCTCGCGGTCCTCCTCCAGCAGCGCCGCGAAGGCGCGGCAGAGCCCCAGTTGCAGCGGGACGAGCAAGGAATCCTCGCCGCCCGCCCGGCGGAACCGGACCATGGCCCGGTCCAGGTCCCGTCTTCGGCCCCGGTGCGCGGCGAGCGTCGCCGAGGCCAGCAGCAGATAGCGGTGTGCCCCCAGATTGCGGACCCGCGCACTGGCGGCCACCGACCGCTCGATGATCTCGTGCGCCCCGTCCCACTCGCTCCGCATCACCGCGTTCATGGCGAGCAGCCCGTCCACGGTCTGCGTCGGCACCAGCGCGCCCAGCGACTGGGCGGCGGTCCGGGCCGTCTCCAGCCCGGCCGGGTCACCGGTGCGCATGAACGTGTTGGCGCCGAGCCGGACCAGCGCCTCCACCCGCCACACCGGCAGGGCGTGCTGTTCGGAGACCGCGAGCATCCGTTCCAGGCACGCGTCGGCCTCGTCGAAGCCGCGCTCCCGGGAGAGCAGCGCCAGTAACTGCCATGCCTGGCAGGCGACCACGGGGAGGTTCCGCTCCTCCGCGACGGAGGCGGCCCGGCGCGCTGCGTCCTGCGCGGACCCCTGCCGCCCGTGGCCCGCATGACCGGGCAGCAGCGCCAGATGACCGTCCACCACGTCGAGCGCCGCTTCCTGCTCGGGGCGGACCGCCGTACCGAGCACGCTCCGCGCGGTACGGATCTGCCCGGCGGCCTCGTCCACGCGCTCCGCCATCACGGCCGCCCAGGCGATCCGGATGTGGGTCTCGCCGCGCTGCTCGGAGGCGTCGGAGCGCGGCGGCACCGGGGGAAGCTCCGCGGTCAGCGCCAGAGCCGTGTCCAGCTCACCGGCCTCGGCGTGGGAGACGGCGAGCGACTCCGTGATGCTCCGCAGATCGCTCTCGTGGGCGAGCGAGCGGGCCCGTTCCAGCAGGATGACGGCCGAACCGGACGCGCCCGCGGCCAGCATCCGGCGGCCGACATCGGCGAACTGACGGGCCGCGCCGTGCCGGTCGCCCCCGGCCAGTTGCAGCGTGGCCATCAACTGCCGCTGCTCATCACCGAGTTGATGCTCGGCGGCGGCCAGGGAAAGCGCCGCTCGACGGGCCGTCGCGGCCCGCTCCGCCGGCGCCAGCGAGGCCACCAGCGCCTCGGCGGTCAGCGCGTGCCGGAAGGTGTAGCGGTCGGGGTCCGCCCCGTCGGGGGCGATGATGTTCGCCTCCACGGCGGAGCGCAGATGGCTGAAGAGCGTACGGTCGTCGAACCCGGTGACCGTCTGGAGCACGGTGACCGAGAACCGGCTGCCCAGCGTGGCCGCGCACAGCAGCAGCTCGCGCACCGGCTCGTCGAACCGGTCCAGCCGCCGCGACCAACTGCGCACCACCCCGGTGGGCACCGACGCGTCCGGGTTGACGTGCTCCTCCCACCGGCCGCCCGCCCGGCGCAGCTGGCCGGAGTCGAGCAGATCGGCGAGCAGCACCTCGACCAGGTACGGATTGCCGCCCGCCCGGCCGACCAGCCGTTCATGGGTGGCCTGCGGCACCTCGTCCGGGGCGGCCTCCAGGCACGAGGCGGTCATCTCCCGTACGTCCGCGTCCCCGAGCGGCACCAGCTCTCGCACCGTGGCGACCTGCCGCCGTTCCGCCGAGCGCACCAGGTCGAGTGCGACACCGGGCTCCGGGCGCAACGTCCCCAGCAGCAGCACCGGCAGGTCCGCCACATTGTCGATGACGTACTCCACCACCGCGATCGTCTCGGTGTCGGAGTCGTGCAGGTCCTCCAGCAGGATCACGCAGCCGTGCTCCTGGCCGAGCACCGACAGCAGCCGCAGCAGCGCCTCGGCCAGCTCGACCACCGTTTCCGGATAGCCGGGGGAGGAGCCCCGGCGCCACTCCGGCACCAGCCGGGCCAGCGCCGGACGGTACGGGTCCAGCTCCGGGTCGGTGGGTGTCCCGGCCGCCCGGAACCGCGAGGACAGCGCCTCGATCAGCGGGCGGAACGGCACCACGAGCCCGGTCGACGTGGCCCTGCCGCGCAGCACCGGCATGCCCCGCTCGTACGCCCGGTAGGCACACTCACCGGCCAGCCGGGATTTGCCGATGCCCGCGTCACCGACGAAGAAGACCGCACGCCCCGAACTCCGCGACGCGGTGTCCAGGGCATTGCTCAGCAGGCCGGTCTCAGCGACACGCCCGACAATCACTGACGAAGTGGCACGCATGGACGCAGGCTACTTGAGCCACTACCCACCGGTCAGTGCGTCAAATCGCTTGATCCCAAAAGGAATTGACTCAGACCCAGGTCATCGTGGTCCACGGCAGGTCCGAGGTGCAGTCGGCGCCGCCGTCCGCGGCACCGAGGATTCTGCTGCGCAACCCCAGTCTGCCGCCCGTACCCAGGGCGATCCTGCCGACGGGGTGCTCGTCGGCGAAGTCGGTGAACTCGTCGAACTCGTCGGCGCGGAAGGCGGAAGCTTCGAGGGTCTGCACGGTCTGCATGGTCTGCCTCTTCTCGTGGGAGGTTGTCGTTGCGTGAGCGGCGCGACGAGACGTGTACGACGCGGTGGTACGTGAGTGGTGAGGAAGTACGCGCTGAGGTAGGGGTGTTATAGGTGTTTCGGGTGCTACGTGCGAGACGCGGAGGTGTGAGGAGCAGGGCGGCGGTGGCGGGTGGGGTGTGAGCGGCGCGTGGACGCCGGCTCCGGGCCTTCGCCCGGCACTCGCCCGGACTCGTCCGGCCCTCGCCCCGGCCCAGGATCCGCTCCGATCCGCCCCGGTGCCGTCCCGTGACCGCTCAGCCGGGCGCCGCCGACACGGTGGGCCCGGCGAGCAGCAGCATCGACGGCACCCGGTCGGGGAATCCGGCCCGCAGCAGCCCGTGTCCGATCCCCGCGAGCCCGGTCAGCAGCCCCGGATGCGACACCTGGCCGGGCGTTCCGCAGCGCGGCTTCGCCCGGTCGGCCGCCGCGAGCAGCGCCCCGGCCCGCTCCACCCAGCGGGTGCGGGCAACGGACGGTTCGCCGCGGCGCAGCAGTTCGAGGACGCCGAGTTCGCCGTGGCACAGGCTGTCGTCCGGCGGCGGTTCGGCCCGTGCGATGTCCGCCGCCGCCCCGTGCGCCCAGGCGGACAGCAGTGGGTCGGCCTGCGCCGCCGGGCTGTCCAGCACCGCCAGCGCCACGCCCGTCCTGCCCCGGCACCAGGAGATGTCGCGGTCCACGGCACCGGTCGCGGCCCGCAGCGCGGCGAGCCCCGAGGCACGGTACGGCTCGCCGCCACCCGCCTCGGCGAAGCGCAGCAGCGCCCAGCCGATCCCGGCGGACCCGTCGGCGAATCCCGGTATGGCCGGCAGCGGCGCCTCGCGCAGCAGCACGGCGCAGCGCTCCGCCGTACGCCACACATCGGCCCGTCCGGTGACCCGGTACCCGGCGAGCAGACCGGCCAGCCCGCCGGCCGTACCCCCGCGCACCCCGTACTCGCCCTCGGCGACGGCCGCCGCACCGGTCAACCGCAGTGCGGGCAGCACCAGTCCGCCGAGGCGCGGGTCGTCCAGCGCGTCCGCGACCTGGGTCAGCGCGTACGCGATCCCGCCGATCCCGGCGAACGCGCCCGAACCCACCGGGCCCAGATCGTCCGGGCGCGAGTGCAGCACGTCCAGCAGCCCGGCGAGGGGCGCGAGCGCGTCCCGGGCAGCCGTGGCGTACCGGTCCGCCCCGGTGAGCGCGGCGAGCTGGGCGAGGAAGCACGCCGTACCGGTGTAGCCGCCCGCCAGATCGGCGGCCATCGGGCCCAGCCGCCAGTAGCGCTCGTCCAGCAGTTCCAGGCCGATCCAGTTCAGCCGGGTGGGCCCGGAGTAGGCCTGGGACACCAGCTCGTCGCCGACCGACCGGGCCGCCGCGAGCAGTTGGTCCGGATCCGGCGCGGTCGCGGCCGTGCGGACCCGGCGCGGGCCGGGCCGGGGCTCGTGGGCGGGCTCGCGCGAGGTGGTCACCATCGCGGCACGGATGATCCGTTCCTGGTCCTGGCGGTCCACCGCGCCCATGGCCGCCAGCTTCGCGCGGACCAGGGACAGCCCGGTCCGGGCGAGCGTGCCGGGCAGCAGCCGGCCGGTCCCGCTCCACAGGTCGGTACGTTCGGGCAGGGTGGTGAACAGGGGCACGTCGCCCGACCAGAGCTGGGCGATCTCCTCGTCCAGCAGACCGGGCAGCGCGGCTGATCCCAGGGTGTCGGTGCCCAGCAGCGCGAGCACCTCGTGCCGTTCGGCGGCGTCCTTCATCAGGTCCGGGTGCGTGGACTCGTCCAGGAGTGAGGCGTAGATCCAGGTGGGCCGCACCACCACCCGCACCTCGTCGTGCGCGAACCGGTCCAACAGGCCACCGGTGCGCAGGAGTTCGGTGCGGGCCTCCTTGATCGCGGTGTAACCGGCGCGGAATCCGGCACACAGCGCACGGGTGAAGGCGGACGGGTCGGCGGGCGTCCCGGTCAGCCGGGGCCGATTCGCCGAACCGCCGAACCGGGCCGTCCGGCGCACCAGCCGCATCCGGTCGGTCCCCGCGTCCGCCCAGTCCACGCTGCGCACCGGGGATTCGGCCGCCTGCCCACCGCCGATCCCGGACATGTCGAGCGCCGACTCGTCCCCGACGAGCAGCTGCGGCAGCAGCCCCACCCGGTGCACCGAGTCGTGCAGGGCGCGGGCCGCCGGATCGTCCGAACCCGCGGTGGACAGCGGCGGGTGGAACAGTGTCTCCACATCGACGAGTACCGGGTACTCCCCGTCCGCGATCAGGTTCTCGTGGTGCAGGTCGGTGCCGTCGAGCGCGTGCAGCAGGGCCAGCAGCGCGCCCTGGCGCCGGTAGAAGGTCTCGACCTGGCGGCCCGAGCGGCAGGGCCGTTCCGCGACGAACTCCACCCAGCCGTACGGACCCCGGTCCAGCAGGGCGAGCGTACGGAGCCCGGGAGTGCCGGGCAGCGCGTTGAACCACTGGACCAGTTCGTTGAAGTGCTGGTGCGCGGCGAGCGGGCGCGGCTTGTAGACCAGCCGGGCACCGTCCTCGAACCGGAGCAGCATCACGGTCCGCCCGCCCCGGTGGCCGTCCCCGGCACCGGGCTCGACCCCCACCAGCCGCCCGCCACCGGCCTCTTCGCCCCAGGACTCGTGGACGCCCGGCAGCACCGGCCGGTCCGCGGCGAACCGGACCAGCATCTCGGCCAGCGCGGCGGCGGCGTCGAGCGCGGTACGCGCCAGGATCCGGGCCAGTACGGGGTACGTGGCGCAGAGCGCGGCCAGTCCGGACCGGGCGCCGGTCAGCCGCAGGAAGTCGGTGAACCGGTCCTCGGGGCCGTCCCCGGCCAGCCGTCCGTCCCGCCGCGCCGTGTGCAGTTCCAGGACCAGCGTCCGGGCGGCGAGTCGTGCGAGCCGCCGGGACAGGTGACGCTCGAAGTCGCCGTGCACGGCGTCCAGATCGACGTACCGGATCAGCCGACGCGGCAGACCGTCCCGCATCCGCCGCGCGGCGCAGGCGGTGAACGGGGCGAGAACACGCTCGAATCCACGCAGTCCCGGCAGGTCCTCCCGGTCGCCGATCACCGCCCGCTCGGGCGCTGCGGCGATCGCGTCCCGGACGAACACCGCCCAGTCCGGGGTGCGTTCGGGCCTCGCGTCACCGGTCAACGCCGGCCGCCACCACGAACCAGCGGCCCAGGAGGCCCCGTCCGCCGCGGGCCGGTCGGCCTCCAGCAGGCCGACCGCATCGGCGGAGGTACCCGCTGCCGCAGCCGGACGTGACGCGGAAGTGACGCCCAGCCGTCGGTCGCCCGCATGGATCTCCGCCATCGCACCTCCTCGGTCCGGCGCCGGTACCACCGGTCCGCCACACCCCATACTTCCGCCGTTGCCCCCGGCGGGCATGGGGGCAACGCCCCCATCTTTCTGCCCACGCCCCGAACGGGAACCGGATCGGGGACCGGAACGGGCCCCGGCACGCCCCCCGTTCGGAGGGTGCGCCGGGGCCCGAAGCGGCCGTATCCGTACGAGCGGCCTTGCTGCCTCCGGGGCCCGAAGCGGCCGTATCCGTACGAGCGGCCCTATCTCCCCCGGCGTCCGAAGCGGCCGACCGTTCGCGAGGTCCTGTCGCCCCCGGCGTCCGAAGCGGCCACAACCGTACGAGAGGTCCTACTGCCCCCGGGGCGGGGCCGTCGAGCCGCGCACCATCAGTTCCGCCGCGATCGTCGCGATGCCCCCGGGCGGCGGGGTCTCCTTGCCCATCGCGAGCCGGCCCGCGCGGGCGCCCGCCTCGAAGAGCGGCAGCCGTACGGTCGTCAGGGCCGGGACCGCGTCCACCGAGAACGGCAGGTCGTCGAAGCCCGCCACCGAGATGTCCTCGGGGATGCGCAGCCCCCGGTCCCGGACCGCCGCGCACGCGCCCAGCGCCACCGTGTCGTTGGCGGCGACGATCGCCGTCACCTCCGGTTCACGGCGCAGGAGTTCGAGGGTGGCGTCGTAGCCGGAGCGGCGGTCGTAGGGGCCGTGGACGGTGAGGCGCTCCTCGTCGTACCCGTCTGTGGGACGCCCCGCCGTGCCCGTACCGCCACCGAGGAGCCCCGCCGCCCGCATCGCGTCGCGGTGGCCCTCCAGCCGGTGGCGGGTCGTCGTCCGCTCCAGCGGACCCGCGACATAGCCGATCCGCCGGTGGCCGAGCGAGAGCAGGTGCTCCGTGAGGCGACGGCCGCCGCCCCGGTTGTCGAAGGCCAGCGCGGCCACGACCGCCTCGCCGTCCGGCAGCGGGGGCCGCCCGCACAGCACCACCCGGGTGCCCGCGTCCGCGAGCTTGGCCAGCTTGGCGGACATCGCGGCCTGGTGCACCGGGTCCTCCACCGCGCCGCCGGTCAGGACGACGGCCGCGGCACGCTGGCGCTGGAGCAGGGTGAGGTAGGTCAGTTCGCGCTCGGGGGAGCCGCCGGTGTTGCAGACGACGGCCAGCTTCTCGCCGCCCGCCCGGCCGGAGCCGTCCCCGGGCCCGCCGATCTCGGTCTGTGCCGCGCCCGCCATGATCCCGAAGAACGGGTCCGCGATGTCGTTGACCAGGATGCCGACCAGGTCGGAGGTGGCCGCCGCGAGCGAACTGGCCGGCCCGTTGAGCACATAGTCCAGGTCGTCCACCGCGCGCAGGACCCGTTCGCGGGTGGACGCGGCCACCGGGTAGTTGCCGTTGAGCACGCGGGAGACGGTGGCCGGCGACACCCGGGCGCGGGCCGCCACATCCGCCAGGGTGACTGTCATCCGCTTTCCTCCGAGGGTTTCGGGCCGGGCCCTCTTGTCCGGGCCGCTGTCGGCAGGCTAGCGTCATACCGGATAGAAAGCGCTTGCTACGGCTGTATGGAGGAAGTTTCGTGACACGCAGGACAGTGCGCATCGCCATGAACGGCGTCACGGGTCGCATGGGATACCGGCAGCACCTGGTGCGCTCGATCCTCGCGATCCGCGAGCAGGGCGGCCTCGACCTCGGCGACGGGGACGTGCTGTGGCCCGAGCCGGTGCTGGTCGGCCGCCGCGCCCATGCGCTGGAGGAGCTCGCCGCGCAGCACGGCCTGACCGAGTGGTCGACCGACCTCGACGCGGTCCTCGCCGACGACACCATCGACATCTACTTCGACGCCCAGGTCACCTCGGCCCGGGTGGACGCGATCAAGAAGGCGATCGCGGCGGGCAAGCACATCTACACCGAGAAGCCCACCGCCACCGACGTCGAGGGCGCCCTGGAGCTGGCCCGGCTGGCCCGCGAGGCCGGGATCAAGCACGGCGTCGTCCAGGACAAGATCTTCCTGCCGGGCCTGCTGAAGCTGAAGCGCCTCATCGACGGCGGCTTCTTCGGCGAGATCCTCTCCGTGCGCGGCGAGTTCGGCTACTGGGTCTTCGAGGGCGACTGGCAGGAGGCCCAGCGCCCGTCCTGGAACTACCGCGCGGAGGACGGCGGCGGCATCGTCGTCGACATGTTCCCGCACTGGGAGTACGTGCTCCACGAGCTGTTCGGCCGGGTCTCCACCGTCCAGGCGCACGTCCAGACGCACATCCCGCAGCGCTGGGACGAGCAGGGCAAGCCGTACGCCGCGACCGCCGACGACGCCGCGTACGGCATCTTCCAGCTGGAGAGCGGCGCAGTCGCGCAGATCAACTCCTCCTGGACGGTCCGCGTCAATCGCGACGAGCTGGTCGAGTTCCAGGTCGACGGAACGCACGGCTCCGCCGTCGCCGGCCTGCGCAACTGCCGGGTCCAGCACCGCTCGGCCACCCCCAAGCCGGTCTGGAACCCCGACCTCCCGGTCACCGAGTCCTTCCGCGACCAGTGGCAGGAGGTCCCCGACAACGCGGTCTTCGACAACGGCTTCAAGGCCCAGTGGGAGCTCTTCCTGCGCCACATCGTCCTCGACGAGCCGTACACCTGGGACCTGATGGCCGGCGCCCGCGGCGTGCAGCTCGCCGAGCTGGGCCTGAAGTCCCACGCCGAGGGCCGCCGTCTCGACGTGCCGGAGCTGTCGCTGTGACGAGCCACCCCACGCACGGCGCATCGGAGCTGATCTGAGTGACCATCCACCTCCCGCAGGGCCCGTACGAACCCCGCACCACCCCGCTCGACCTGGCCCCCGGCGGCAGCCCGCTCGCCTCGCGCACGGTCTTCTCCGCCGCCCATGTCGTCGCCGACCCGTACGCCGACATCAGCCCCGACTCGCCCGCCGCCGTCGACTGGGACGCCACCCTCGCCTTCCGCCGCCACCTCTGGTCGCACGGCCTGGGCGTCGCCGAGGCGATGGACACCGCCCAGCGCGGCATGGGCCTGGACTGGGCCGGCGCCGCCGAGCTGATCCGCCGCTCCGCCGCCGAGGCGAAGTCGGTCGGCGGCCGCATCGCCTGCGGCGTCGGCACCGACCAGCTCACCGGCCCCGCCACCCTCGCCGAGGTCCGCGCCGCGTACGAGGAGCAGCTCGGGCTCGTCGAGGAGAGCAGCGCCCAGGCCATCCTGATGGCCTCCCGCGCGCTCGCCGCGGCGGCGAAGGGGCCCGAGGACTACCTGGAGACGTACGCGCACCTGCTGCGCCAGGCGTCGGAGCCGGTCGTGCTGCACTGGCTGGGCCCGATGTTCGACCCGGCGCTGGACGGCTACTGGGGCTCCTCGGACCTCGACACCGCCACCGACACGTTCCTGAAGGTCATCGCGGAACACCCGGACAAGGTCGACGGCATCAAGATCTCCCTCCTCGACGCGGAGCGCGAGATCGACGTCCGCCGCCGTCTGCCGAGCGGGGTGCGCTGCTACACCGGCGACGACTTCAACTACCCCGAGCTGATCGCGGGCGACGACCGGGGCTTCAGCCATGCCCTGCTCGGCATCTTCGACCCGCTGGGCCCGCTGGCCGCGCACGCGGTGCGGGTCCTCGACACGGGTGACACCCAGGGCTTCCGCGACCTCCTCGACCCCACGGTCGAGCTGTCCCGGCACCTCTTCCAGGCGCCCACCCGGTTCTACAAGACGGGCGTGGTCCTCCTCGCCTGGCTGGCCGGCCACCAGGACCACTTCACGATGGTCGGCGGTCTCCAGTCCGCCCGCTCGCTGCCGCATCTGGCGAAGGCGTACGAACTCGCGGACCGGCTGGGCCTGTTCCCCGACCCGGAGCTGGCCGAATCCCGGATGCGCGCCCTGCTCGCCGTCAATGGAGGCACCCGATGAGCGACGGCCGTCTCTCCATCAACCAGGAGACCATCAAGCAGTGGTCGCTGCCGGAACTGGCCGAGGGCTGCGCCAAGGCGGGCATCGACAAGGTCGGCCTGTGGCGGGCCCCCGTCCAGTCGTACGGCGTCGAGCGCACCGCCCGGCTGCTCGCCGATTCCGGGCTCTCCGTCACCAGCCTCTGCCGCGGCGGCTTCTTCACCGCCCTGGACCCGGCGGAACGGGCCCGTGCCCTGGACGACAACCGCGCCGCACTCGACGAGGCGGCGGCCCTGTCCACCGACACCCTGGTCCTGGTCTCCGGCGGCCTGCCCGAGGGCAGCAAGGACCTGCACGGTGCCCGTGAGCGGATCGCGGACGCGCTGGGCGAGCTGGCTCCGTACGCGGCCGAACGCGGCGTACGCCTCGCCATCGAACCACTGCACCCGATGTTCGCCTCGGACCGCTGCGTCGTCTCCACGCTCTCCCAGGCGCTGGACATCGCGGAGCGCTTCCCGGCCGATCAGGTGGGCGTGGTCGTCGACACGTACCACATCTGGTGGGACGACCAGGCGCCCGCGCAGATCGCCCGCGCCGGTGCGGGCGGCCGGATCCACTCCTTCCAGCTGGCCGACTGGATCACCCCGCTCCCGGCGGGCGTCCTGCTCGGCCGGGGCCAACTCGGCGACGGAGCGGTGGACTTCCGTTCCTTCCGCTCCCTGGTCGAGGCCACCGGCTTCGACGGCCCGATCGAGGTGGAGATCTTCAACGAGGCCCTCTGGGCCCGGAACGGCGCCGAGGTCCTGGCCGAGGTCGCCGCCCGGTACGCCGAGCACGCCTGCTGAACAGGGTCTTTGCCACCAAGGCAAAGAGATCGTCAAGACGTGCAACCGTTTGGCGCCCGACCGAGTCGTATCTGGCGTCGGGTGCTTCCGGGGAGGGATCTGGGGGGATCAGGAAGTCTCGACGTTGGGGGAAAGCGAGGGGGGTCCGGTCTCGCGACCGGGCCCCGTTTCGTGTGTCCGGGCGCGGGCGGGCGTGACACATGTCGATCTGTCCGCCCCCCAGCCGGCAGACCTCGTTCCGGCTGACCACGGCCGTGCCGGACGCCGAGGGGCCGTGAGAGGAGGCTGTCGGCGGTTACGAATGGGCCAGGGGCGGTTCGGCGGGCGTCGGGGCGGGGCTCCCGTGCGCCTCCCTCGCGTCCCTCAGTTCCGGCAGATGCGCCGCGGCCCACGCGCAGCAGGCGGCCATCGGGGCGAGCAAGGTGCGGCCCAGTGCGCTCAGTTCGTAGTCCACCCGTGGGGGAATCCCGCCATGGACGGTACGGGTGACGAGGCCGTCCCGCTCCATCGACCGAAGCGTCTCGGTCAGCACCTTCGGCGTGATGCCGCGCAGCGGGACCTCCAGCTCACTGAAGCGCCGCGGGCCGCCCTCCAGGCACCTGATGATCTTCGGGGTCCATTTGCCGCCGATCCGGAACGGTGAGGTGTCATGGGAGCAGCCGGTGAACATTTCGGGATCAAGTGGTTGGCTCACCCCGGCGAGCGTACGTAACTATCGTTGCGGAAACCATGGGGTGCGGGGCTAGCGTCCGCCTCACCGGCCCGCGAATCCGCGGGCCTCGGCGAGGGGAACCCCCATGAGCAGCAGGATCGTCGTCTTCGGAGCCGGCGGGCGGGCCGGACGGCGCGCGGTCGCCGAGGCGGTGGCCCGCGGGCACCGGGTCACCGCGGTCGTGCGGGACACGGGCAAGCACCGGGATCTGGCCGGTGAGGGCGTGAGCGTCGTCGCCGGTGATGTAACCCGGGCGGACAGCGTCGCGGAGGCCGCGGCGGGACACGATGCGGCGATCAGCGCGGCCGGCCGGCTCGACATGCCGTCGGCGGAGTTCTACAGCGGCGCGGCCCGCGCACTGCTGGACGGTTTGGCCACGGCCGGGGTCGGCCGGCTGGTCCTCGTCGGGATCGGATCCACGCTGGAGACCGCACCGGGGGTGGTGGTCCATGACGCCCCCGGCTTCCCCGAGGAGGCACGGGCCTTCTCGCTGGGCCACACTGCGGAACTCGACGTGCTGCGCGCCGCGCAGACCGGCATCGACTGGCTCGTCATCGCCCCGCCGCCCGTCATGCTGGACGACGAGGCCCCGCGGACCGGCCGGTACCGGACGGGGGACAACCGGGTGCTGCCGGTCGTCGACGGCGCGGCCTCCTTCTCCTACGCGGACTTGGCGGTGGCGCTGATCGACGAGATCGAGAGCCCGAGGCACCATCGCTCGCTGACCGCGGTGGCGGCCTGACCGCATCCGGCACGGGCCGTCGTACCCACCCGGTACATACCGGCACGGATGCGTCCACCATGCCGAACGCGGCTGTCCTCGAAGGTGTGCTGGAGCGCATCACATACGCCGATCCCGGAAAGGGGCAAGGCCGGTCTTCAGTACGCGCTGTCGCGGGGGGGGGGGCGCGGGGGGCCCCCGCCGGCCCCGGGGGGGCGGGGCCCCCCCGGAGGGGGCCCGGCACGAACCGACCCGCG
>NZ_JBHXTM010000017.1:0-163492 GCF_042677325.1 Streptomyces sp. NPDC127117 | reverse complement strand
GCGCCCTGCCGGGCGCCCCTTTTCCGTATGCCTACCGCTACGCGGACTTCTCGTGCCGCCCGCCGTCGCCCTTGCCGATCGTCCGCGGCTCGCGCGGGACCAGCGTCGGGTTCACGTTGTCGCGGACGACGTCGGCCGTGATGACGACCCGGGCGACGTCCTTGCGGGACGGCACCTCGTACATCACGGACTGGAGGACCTCCTCCATGATGGCCCGCAGGCCACGCGCGCCGGTGCCGCGCAGGATCGCCTGGTCGGCGATGGCCTCCAGGGCCGGGCGGTCGAAGTCCAGCTCGACGCCGTCGAGTTCGAACAGCCGCTGGTACTGCTTCACCAGCGCGTTGCGCGGCTCGACCAGGATCTGCAGCAGCGCCTCGCGGTCCAGGTTGTGGACCGAGGTCAGGACGGGCAGCCGGCCGATGAACTCCGGGATCATCCCGAACTTCACCAGGTCCTCCGGCATGACCTCCTGGAACTGGTCGCTCGCCTCGATCTCCCGCTTGGACCGGATCGTGGCGCCGAAGCCGATGCCCTTGGCACCCGCACGGGACTCGATGATCCGCTCCAGACCGGAGAAGGCGCCGCCCACGATGAACAGCACGTTCGTCGTGTCGATCTGGATGAACTCCTGGTGCGGGTGCTTCCGGCCGCCCTGCGGCGGTACGGAGGCGGTGGTGCCCTCCAGGATCTTCAGCAGGGCCTGCTGGACGCCCTCGCCGGAGACATCACGAGTGATCGACGGGTTCTCGCTCTTGCGGGCGACCTTGTCGATCTCGTCGATGTAGATGATCCCGGTCTCGGCCTTCTTGACGTCGTAGTCCGCGGCCTGGATCAGCTTCAGCAGGATGTTCTCGACGTCCTCGCCGACATAGCCGGCCTCCGTCAGCGCCGTCGCGTCGGCGATGGCGAACGGGACGTTGAGCATGCGGGCCAGCGTCTGCGCGAGCAGCGTCTTGCCGGAGCCGGTGGGGCCCAGCAGCAGGATGTTGGACTTGGCCAGTTCGATGGCGTCGTCACGGCCCTGCGCGCCGCCGTTCTCACCCGCCTGGACCCGCTTGTAGTGGTTGTACACAGCGACCGAGAGGGCCTTCTTCGCGGGCTCCTGCCCGACGACGTACCCCTCGAGGAACTCGTAGATCTCGCGCGGCTTGGGGAGTTCCTCCCACCGCACCTCGGAGGTCTCCGCGAGCTCCTCCTCGATGATCTCGTTACAGAGATCGATGCACTCGTCGCAGATGTACACACCGGGTCCTGCGATGAGCTTCTTCACCTGCTTCTGGCTCTTTCCGCAGAACGAGCACTTGAGCAGGTCGCCGCCATCACCGATGCGTGCCACGAGGTGCTTCCCCTTCGCCTGGGAGCAGCTTGGTTCAGCGGCTCCTGGTGCCTCTATCCGACGGTACCTTGCCTTGCCCCCCGTTCGGGCCCCCCTTGGCACGGTTCACACGGCAGAGACCGGGCGAATGTGGTGTGCCAAGGGGTGAAGGCGGACGTCAGGCGGCCGCTCCGGCCGCGCTCTTGCGGGTCGACACGATCTGGTCGACGAGACCGTAGGCGAGGGCGTCCTCGGCGGTCAGGATCTTGTCGCGCTCGATGTCGTCGCGGATCTTGTCGATCGGCGTGGTGGAGTGCTTGGCCAGCATCTCCTCCAGCTGGGTGCGCATCCGCAGGATCTCGTTGGCCGCGATCTCCAGGTCGGAGAGCTGCTCACGGCCGGTCTGCGAGGACGGCTGGTGGATCAGCACACGGGCGTTGGGCAGCGCCATCCGCTTGCCGGGCGTACCCGCGGCGAGCAGCACGGCCGCGGCGGAGGCCGCCTGGCCCATGCAGACCGTCTGGATGTCCGGCTTCACGAACTGCATCGTGTCGTAGATCGCGGTGAGCGCGGTGAACGAGCCGCCGGGGCTGTTGATGTAGATCGAGATGTCCCGGTCCGGGTCCATCGACTCCAGGCACAGCAGCTGCGCCATGACGTCGTTGGCGGAGGCGTCGTCGATCTGCACGCCGAGGAAGATCACGCGCTCCTCGAAGAGCTTCGCGTACGGGTCGTACTCACGCACGCCCTGCGAGGTGCGCTCCACGAAGCGCGGCACGATGTAGCGGTTGTCCACCTGCGGGCCGGTGTAGAGGCCGCTCGCGGAGGCGCCGGGGAAGTTGTTCATGTGGGTGTTCACCATCCTGGTGGCGTTCTGTGGCTGGGTGTCTCGGCGTACGAGAGGTGCGCGGGGCGGTGGAGCCGGATCCGGTGGGTACCGGATCAGGCGCCGGTGCCGCCGCCGCCCGGAACGCCCGATGCGATCGTGATGATCTCGTCGATGAGGCCGTACTCCTTGGCCTCCTCCGCGGTGTACCAGCGGTCGCGGTCGCCGTCGCGGATGATCGTCTCGACGGTCTGACCGGAGTGACGGGCGGTGATCTCCGCCATCCGCTGCTTGGTGCGCAGCAGGTACTGGGCCTGGATCTTGATGTCCGAGGCCGTACCGCCGATGCCGGCCGAACCCTGGTGCATGAGGATGTCGGTGTTCGGGAGCGCGAAGCGCTTGCCCGCGGTGCCGCCGGTGAGCAGGAACTGGCCCATCGAGGCCGCCATGCCCATTCCGATGGTGACGACGTCGTTCGGGATGTACTGCATGGTGTCGTAGACCGCCATGCCGGCCGTCACCGAACCGCCGGGGCTGTTGATGTAGAGGTAGATGTCCTTCTCGGGCTCCGCGGCGAGAAGAAGCAGCTGCGCGGTGATCTTGTTGGCGATGTCATCGTCGACCTGCTGACCGAGGAAGATGATGCGCTCGCCGAGCAGCCGGCTGTAGACCTGGTCACCGAGGCCTCCACCGAGGGACGGCTCTCCGGCGGCGTAGGGCATCAGATTCGTCACGTATCCACCTGCTCGTCTCTGACGGCTCCGGCCGTCTCAGCGTCTTCGTACCGGGTGGGCGGGGACTCCCCTGCCCTTCCTATTCATGGACCCTAACGCGCAGGTAGGACAACGCCATCCCGCTTCCGCAACTGTTCGCTGGGAGCGCAAGCTCCGCAGTCCGCACAAGGGTTGTGGGGCACCGTACGCCATACGGCGACGGGCTCCGGACGCACATGCGTCCGGAGCCCGTCGTTCGGGTTCAGCGCGAGGCTCAGGCCTCGTTCTTCTCCTCGGCGGCCTCGACGGCGTCGGCCGCGGCCTCGGTGGTGCCCTCGGCGGCCTCGACGGCCTCCTCCGCCACCTCTTCGTCGTCCTCCAGCTCGACGACCTCACCGTTGGTGTCGACGACCTTGGCGGCCTCGACGACCACGGCCAGCGCCTTGCCGCGGGCGACCTCGCCGACGAGCATCGGCACCTGGCCGCCCTCGACGACGGCCTGGGCGAACTGGTCGGGGCTCATGCCGGAGGAAGCAGCGCGCCGCATGAGGTGCTCGGTGAGCTCCTCCTGGTTGACGTTCAGCTTCTCCTTGTTGACGATCTCGTCCAGGATGAACTGGGTCTTGATGCCCTTGACCGCCTGCTCGGAGGTCTCGGCGTCGAACTCCTCGGCCGTCTTGCCCTGGATCTCCAGGTACTTGTCGAGGGTCAGGCCCATCTGGCCGAGCTGGTGGTGCTCCAGGTTGTGCTTGCGGGTCTGGACCTCGTCCGCGAGCAGCTTCTCCGGGATCGGGACCTCGGCGAGCTTGAGCAGCTCGTCCAGGACACGCTCCTGGGCCTGGGTGGCCTGGTCGTACTGCTTGGTGTTCTCCAGGCGCTTGCGGCTGTCCGCCTTCAGCTCGTCCAGGGTGTCGAACTCGCTCGCCATCTGGGCGAACTCGTCGTCCAGCTCGGGGAGCTCACGGGCGGCGACCGTGGCGACCTTGACGGTGACCTCGGCCTCCTTGCCCTCGGCGGAGCCGCCCTTCAGCTCGGAGGTGAAGGTGGCCTCGCCACCCGCCTCCAGGCCGGTGACAGCGGCGTCGATGCCGTCGAGGAGCTCTCCGGAACCGATGGTGTACGAGACACCCTCGGCCACGCCGTCCTCCAGGACCTCGCCGTCGACCTTGGCCTGCAGGTCGATCGTCACGACGTCGCCCTCGGCGGCGGCGCGCTCGACCGGGTTGGTGGAGGCGAAGCGCTCGCGGAGCTGCTCCACGGCCTTCTCGACGTCCTCGTCGCTGACCTCAAGGGCGTCGACGGTGACCTCGATGCCGGAGTAGTCCGGAATCTCGATCTCGGGGCGTACGTCAACCTCGGCGGTGAAGGCCAGCAGTTCGCCGTCCTTCAGCTCGGTGATGTCGACCTCGGGCTGGCCGAGGACGTTCAGCTCACCCTCGTTGACGGCCTCGGTGTAGAACTTCGGGAGGGCGTCGTTGACGGCCTCCTCCAGCACCGCACCGCGGCCGAAGCGCTGGTCGATGACCCGGGCAGGGATCTTGCCCTTGCGGAAGCCCTTCACCGTGACCTGCTGGTTGATCTTCTTGTACGCCGCGTCGAGGCTGTCCTTGAGCTCCTCGAAGGGCACCTCGACAGTGAGCCGAACCCGGGTCGGGTTCAGGGTCTCCACGGCGCTCTTCACGGTTCGGTCTCCTTGTGGCTGACTTCTTGGGGTTCTGCTCCACCGCACTGGAGGCGGCTTCGCGGACCGAGCCCGGTACATCAGACACACGGGCACGCATTTTGCATAGTAACGGCAAGGAGTCGGACTCCCACAATGCGATCTTGCCCGTGGTCTGCGATCTTGCGGGTGGTCCCTGATCCTGCTTGCGATGGTCCTGGATCTTGCCGGTGGTCGGGGTGGCCGGATTCGAACCGACGACCTTCCGCTCCCAAAGCGGACGCGCTACCAAGCTGCGCCACACCCCGTCGGTGCGACACGTAGGGTACATGCAGTCAGGCACCGCATCGGCCGCTTTGCGCGGGCACCGCCGAACGCGACACCGGCCGGCCGCAATCGGGTGTGCGGGCAGCGCCCGCGACCCGCTACGATGCTTCACGTACCGCCGGTCCCCGGACCTGCGGTGCGGCTTTGCGGGCGTAGCTCAATGGTAGAGCCCTAGTCTTCCAAACTAGCTACGCGGGTTCGATTCCCGTCGCCCGCTCCATGCTTGGGCCCGGTCCGGCGAATTCCTCGCCGGACCGGGCCTTTTGCGTTCCGTATGTGCTCCGCCCGTATGCGGTCCGCCGCCCGTGCCGGAGCGCGGGCGGCGGACCGGCCGGGTTCAGAAGGAGATCTGATTGATGGTCTCCGCTATCGAGTTCATGAACCTGTTGATCGACGGCGCCATGCCGGTCGATGCCAGGAAGAAGCCGAAGAGCGCCGCGACGATCGCCGGCCCGGGCTTGATCGAGCCGCCCCGGATCAGGACCACCAGGATGATCGCCAACATCAGCACCACAGACAGTGAAATGGCCACGACTGCTCACACCCTTGGTCGGTCCGCCTTGCCGGCCCGGAGGTGTGCGGCCGAGCACTCCTCCGTCCCGTCCATCGTGCCACCAACTCCCCTGTGGTCGCTGCCGGGTGACGGATCGAAGCGACGGGATCGCGCCATCCTTGCGCCCCGCGCGCACTCGGGGCGCACGGCTGCACGAGGGGTCGCACGGCGCCCCGCCCTTGCCCCGCGGGCCTGCGGACGGCGTCGCGCAATCCTGTGGGTGAACTGTGAATCGATCATTCGCAATGGCTTGCGAATGTGACGGTTTCCATATCCACACACTTCATTCACAGGCAATTCCAAGCATTGAGTGCGATTAAATTCACGCTCCCCAACTGCCTGCCGATATGCCCCATTTAAGGTGGATGAATCGGTGCATAGCAGGCGGTTGTCGGTGGTTTCACTTTCGATTGGACCGGAACACGCGATATCCGGGAGCGGTTTTACGAATTGCAATCGGGGCGTCTAAGGTGCATGAGATGTTCCACGCTCCGAACGTATTTCAGAGGGCCCCGCTCCCATCGGTGACCCGGGAGTCGGAGCCCAGACACCGAGGGACGACGACAGCCACCGCGCCACCACCCGCGCCGGTCGCGAACAGGCCTCCGGCCGCCACGCCGGCGAAGCGGCGTGATGCCTACTTCGACAACGTCAAATATCTGGCCATCGTGCTCGTCGCGGTGGCGCACTCGTGGGAACCGGTGATGGACGGCAGCCGGACCGCCCGGGCGCTGTACATGGTGGCGTACACCTTCCACATGCCGGCGTTCATCATCGTCTCCGGCTACTTCTCCCGCTCCTTCGACATGTCCGCCGCGAAGGTGAAGCGCCTGATCACCGGCGTCGCCGTGCCCTACGTGGTGTTCGAGACGGCGTACTCGCTGTTCAAGCGGTACGCGGACGACGCGGCCGATCAGTCGATCAGCCTGCTCGACCCCTGGTACCTCACGTGGTTCCTGATCGCGCTGTTCATCTGGCGGATCACCACTCCGCTCTGGCAGGCGCTGCGCCATCCGCTGCCGGTCGCGCTCGTCATCGCCGCGCTCGCCTCCTTCTCCCCGACGATCGGCAACGACCTCGATCTCCAGCGTGTCCTGCAGTTCCTGCCGTTCTTCGTGCTGGGGCTGCGGCTGAAGCCCGAGCACTTCGAGCTGGTGCGCCGGCGTGAGGTGCGGATGGCCGCGCTGCCGCTGTTCGCCGGGGCCCTGCTGTTCGCGTACTGGGCGGCGCCGCGGATGCAGCTGGGCTGGTTCTACCGCAGCAACAGCGCTCAGGAGATGGGCGCGCCGTGGTGGTCCGGTGCCGTGATGACCCTGGCGATGTTCGGCTGCGCGCTGCTGCTCACCGCGGGGTTCCTGGCCTGGGTGCCGCGCCGCCACATGTGGTTCACGGTGCTCGGCGCCGGCACGATCTGCGGCTATCTGCTGCACGGCTTCCTGATCAAGGGAGCCGAGTACGCCGGGGTGTTCGACGTCTACGACTGGCTCGCGGCCCCCGTCGGCCTGGTCCTCGTCTCGGTGGTCGCGGCGGTCGCCGTGACGCTGATGTGCACGCCGGTGGTGCGGCGGGTGCTGCGCCCGGTGACGGAGCCGGACATGGACTGGGCGTTCCGGCGGGCCTCCGCCCGGCTCTGAGCCGGGCGGAGAAGTGGATCAGTCCTTCGCCGTGTTGGCTTGAACCGATTGCTCGGCGGGCGATTCGCCCGGGGTGAGCCCCAGCATCGCCCGTACCTGCGCATACTTCTCCGTCAGCCGGGTACGGGTCGCCGGTTCCAGCACGGCGAGGCGGGCCGGGTCCGCGTTGTGCGCCAGGTCGGACTCCTTGATCAGCAGGGCGCCCGGGGTGTCCAGGATGCGCCGGGTGTACGCACGGAGGTCCTCGCCGTCACGTTTGGTGACGGCGAGGACCATGTCCTTCACCTGTTGCGGCAGCGCCGCCTCCGCCAGCCAGCGGGCCGACAGCGCGTCGTCCTCGACCGCGTCGTGCAGCCAGGCCGCGGCGATCTGTTCGTCGCTGCCGCCCCGGATCCGTACCCCCTCGGCGACCGCGGCGAGATGTTCGGTGTACGGGCGTCCCGCCTTGTCCCGCTGCTCGGCGTGGGCCTCGCGGGCGATCGCCTCGACTTCGGCCAGGGTCAGGTGTGCGTGCGGCTCGGTCATGGGCCGACTCTACGGACGGGCGGCCGTCCTGCGCAGGGCGGCCCGGGCCGGGATCAGGGTGGCGGCGAGGCCGAGGCCGACGGTCGCGGCGACGAAGCTCCCGTACAGGACCGGCGGGATGTAGGGCGATTCGCCCGTCAGGCCCTTCATCATCGGGAAGAGCGTGGCCAGCGCGATTGCGGTGCCGAGGGCGGCGCCGGCCACCGTGACCAGCAGTGTCTCCCAGCGGATCATGCCCATGACCTGGCGGCGGGTGGAGCCGACCAGGCGCAGCATGGTCAGTTCGCGGCGGCGGTCCAGGACGGTCATCACCAGGGTGTTGATGGCGGCGACGGCGGCGAATCCGCCGAGCACCGAGGCCATGACGGTGTTGGCCCAGGCGTTGAGTTCGCGGTCCTTGTCCTGTGCGGCGGCGTAGCCGGAGCGGTCGGTGACGGTGCCGAGCGCGGTCAGTTTCTGTGCGGCTGCGGGGGTGGCCCGTACCAGCACGTCGGAGACGTACGGCGAGGTCAGGTGGGCCTTCAGGTCGGCCGCGGGGAACGTGACGAGGCTGGTGCCGAGGCCACGTCCGTAGACGGCGACGATCTTCGGGTTCGCCTCGGTGCCGTCCGGGAGGCGCAGGGGCAGCCGGTCGCCGGTGCCGACCTTCGTGGAGCCGGCGAGGCTGGTGTCGATGGCGACGGTGCCGGGCCGCAGGCCGCTGAGCGATCCGGTCCTGACGTCGAGGTCCTGGACCTCGGCGAGGTCGCCGCCGGAGCCGGTGACCCCCTGGGCGGAGGTGCTCTGGAGCCTGCGGTCCCCGCCCGATCCGGTGGGTACCAGGACGGAGCTGCGGAGCAGCCCGACGGCGGTCGTGACACCGGGTGTGGCGGCGGCCCGTTCGGTCGCGTCGGAGGCGAGCGGGCCCGGGGCGGAGACGATGTGGTCGGCGGTGATGGCGTCACGCTGCTGGTGAGCGATCACCCGCTCCTCGCTGGTCTGCATGAAGACGAGCGTGGAGGAGAAGGCCATGGCGAGCACGATCGGGGTGATCGCGGAGGCCAGCCGGCGCGAGTTCGTCAGGGAGTTGGCGGCGGCCAGCGAGCCCGACGCGCCTGCCGCGCGCAGCGGGAGGCCGATGACGGCGGCGCAGGTCCGGGCGATCAGCGGGCCGAGCAGGCCCACCGCGAGCATGAAGAACATGACGACGCCGAGTGCGGCGTTCGCCGCGTCCTCGCCACTCGTGGACGCGGCGAGTCCCGCGAAGAGTCCGCCGCCGACGAGGGCGGCGATGCCGAGCGGGGTGCGGATCCAGCCGAACGGGGGGCGTTCCACGGCGGACTGCGCGAGGGCCTGCCCCGGCTTGCTCTTCGACGGCTTGCGGGCGGCGAAGTATCCGGCGCACAGCGCTGTGAGCATCGTGGCGGCCGTGGCGATGGCCGGCGGCAGCCAGGAGACGTGCAGATCGACGGGCCCGGGGATGGCTCCCCGGTCCTGGAGCTGACCGAACCACCAGTGGGCCAGGGCGATTCCGGGCAGGCAGCCGAGCGCTCCGGCGAGCGGGGCGATGAGCAGGGATTCGGTGGCGATGGAGCGGCGCAGCTGGCGCGGGGTGGCACCGATGGCGCGCAGCAGGGCGAACTCGCGGCTGCGCTGGCCGACGGAGAGGGCGACCGTACCGGCGGCGGTGAAGACGGCGACCATGGTGGCGACGCCGCCGAAGGATCCGCCGAGGCCCACGAGGAGTTCCGTGGCGCCCGCGAGTTGCGCGTCCTCGACGGCGCCCCGGTCGTCACCGGTGTGGACCTCGGCACGGGCGGTGTGGCCGACGGCCTCGCGCACCTGGCCTGCGAGGGTGTCGGTGGTGGTGCCCCGGGCGGCGAGCACGGCGATGGCGTCGACGCGGCCGGGGTGGCCGGAGAGCTCGACGGCCTGCCGGTCGGCGAACCAGGCGGTGGCGTCGGTGGCGGTGGTGCCCGCGACGCGGAACTCCCGTGCGCCCGCGGGGGTGTCGAGGGTGATCCGCTCGCCGATCCGGGCCCCGGTGCCGGTGGGGACGAGGACTTCGCCGGTCCCGGGCGCCTCGCCGGTGAGCAGCCGTGTGCCGGTGAGGGCGGCGGAGCCCCAGCCGTGAGCGGTGAGGGGGGTGCCGCCGTGTCGTACGGAGTAGCTCACGTCCCCGATCGCGGCCGCCGCGCCGGAGGCCGAGGCGACCTTGGCCACCAGGGATTCGGGGAGCCGTGCGGTGTCCGGTACGGGGTGGGCGGCGTCGTACTCGCCCTCGCCGCTGCCGACCGTCATGTGGACCTGCTGGTCGGCGGCGACGACCACGGGGGCCTTCGCGTAGCGGTCCGCGGGTACGGAGGCGCGCACGCCGGTCTCCAGCAGGATGCCGCAGGCGGAGACGATGGCCGCGGCCAGCAGGAGCGCGACGAAGGTCCCGATGAACGACGAGGGTTTGAAGCGGACGGCCGCGCGGGCGAGGCCGTTCGGGGCGTGCGGGCTGAACATCAGGCTGCTGCTCCTGCATGAGCGGGGGTGGTCCGGGTGGTCAGTGCGGCCATCCGGGCGGCGATCTGCGCGGCACCGGCGCGCGGCAGGCGGTCCACGATCGCGCCGTCGGCGAGGAAGAGCACCTGGTCGGCATGGGAGGCGGCAGCCGGGTCGTGGGTGACCATGACGACGGTGGCGCCGAGGCCGTCCACCGCGTCGCGGAGCAGGGCGAGGATCTCGGCGGCGGTGGTGGTGTCCAGGGCGCCGGTCGGCTCGTCGGCGAAGATCACGTCGGGGCGGGTGACCAGGGCGCGGGCGACGGCGACGCGCTGCTGCTGGCCGCCGGAGAGCTGGCTGGGGCGGCGTCCGCCCTTGTCGCCGAGGCCGACCCGGGTGAGCATCTCGGTGGCTTCGCGGCGGCTGCGGGTGGAGCCGGTGCGCTGTCCGGCCAGGCGCATCGGCAGGACGACGTTCTGCTCGACCGTGAGGGACGGCAGCAGGTTGAAGGACTGGAAGACGAAGCCGAGGCGGGTGCGGCGCAGCTCGGTGAGCCGGTTCTCGCTCAGGCCGGTGATCTCGGTGCCACCGAGGCGTACGGAGCCCTCGGTGGGGCGGTCGAGTCCGGCCGCGCACTGGAGGAAGGTGGACTTGCCGGAGCCGGAGGGGCCCATCACGGCGGTGAAGGTGGCGCGCGGGAGGGCGAGGTCGATGCCCCGCAGCGCGTGGACGGCGGAGCCGCCGCGGCCGTACTGCCTGCGGACACCGCGCAGTTCGACGGCGAGGTCCATGGGCACGGGCCCCCGGTGGAAGTCCGCCGTGTGCTGCCTGTCCTGCGCGCGCTGCCTGCTGCGTCGCAGCCCCATGATGTCCGCCTTCCGTTGCTCGACGGCCGCTTCTTCGACCGTGATTCGAACCTACGGATCGGGGCGGGCCGGGAACATGGCGGCTGCTGGCGGATCGGGGGTGGGGAAAACCCCAGGTCCGTACTGGGGAAGGCGGAGCCGGGCAGGTCGGGGCAGGGGACTCGGGGCCGGCGACTCGACGGGGCACACAGTTGCAAGGTCAATCGTTCGGTAAACTAATTACTGACGCTTTCTTGACGCTCTCTTGACCTAACGAAGGACCGGGCTCATCGGACACGCAGACACGCTCATCGCCATGGGCGGCGCCTTCCTCGCCGCCGCCGTTCTCGCCCGCGTCGGCAGCCGCATCGGACTGCCCACCATCCCTCTCTTCATCCTGGCCGGAATCCTGCTCGGCCCGCACACCCCGGGCATCGTGCTCGTCGCCGACCCGCACGAGCTGGAGATGCTCTCCGCACTCGGTCTGGTGCTGCTGCTCTTCTACCTCGGTCTCGAATTCCATCTCGACGACCTCAAGACCGGCGGCCGCAAGATGGCGATCGCCGGTGGCACCTATCTCGCCCTGAACGTCGGCGCCGGGCTCGGCTTCGGCTTCGCGCTGGGCTGGGGCACGTCCGAGGCGCTGGTCCTCGCCGGTGTGCTCGGCATCTCGTCCTCCGCCATCGTCACCAAGGTCCTGGTCGACCTGGGCCGGATCGGCAACCCCGAGACCAAGCCGATCCTCGGCATCATCGTGGTCGAGGACGTCTTCCTCGCCCTCTACCTGGCCGCCCTCCAGCCCATCCTGTCGGGCGCCGACAGCCTCTCCGCCGCGGCGGTCGACGGCGGCAAGGCCTTCGGCTTCCTGCTGCTGCTCGCGCTGGCCGCCCGGTTCGGCACCAGGGTCATCGGCAAGCTGATCAACACCCGGGACGACGAACTCCTGGTCATCTCCTTCCTCGGTGCCGCGGTCCTCGTGGCCGGTGTCTCGGAGTGGTTCGGGGTCGCGGACGCGATCGGCGCCTTCATGGTCGGCCTGATGCTCGGCAGCACGGCCTCCGGGCCACGCATCCTCAAACTGGTCCACCCGCTGCGGGACGCCTTCGGCGCGGTCTTCTTCTTCGCCTTCGGGCTCTCCATCGACCCGGGCGATCTGCCGACCGTGCTCTGGCCGGTGCTGGCCGCCGTCGCGGTGACCCTGGTGATGAACGTATGCGCCGGCATCGCCGCCGCGAAGGTGTACTCGTTCGGTCCGCAGGCCACCGCGAACATCTCCACCACTCTGGTGGCGCGCGGCGAGTTCGCCCTGATCCTCGCCACGATGGCGGCGGCCGCCGGGCTGGACGAGCGGCTCTCCCCGTTCATCGCGGGCTACGTACTGCTCCTCGCGGTGCTCGCACCGCTGGCGGCCGGGCGCTCGCACTGGCTGGCCCGCGTCCTGCCGGGCGGCCGGGGCCGGGGTGAGGACAGTGGCCGCGAATCCGGGAAGCTCTCGGTCCCGGCCTGAGCCGGCGCCCGCCGCGTTCCGGGTACGGGGAGACGGGCTTCGGCCCGCCCGGCCCCGTGCCCGGAGACGCCGGTGTCCGGCGGTTCAGGACCTGCGCGACAGCAGCAGCAGCGCCCGGTCGTCGTTGACGTCCTTGGCGCACGCCTCGATCAGATGCCAGGCCGCGCCCTCGAAACCGGTGGTGACATAGCGGTCGGCCTCGCCGGTCAGCCGGTCGATGCCCTCCGCGATGTCCCGGTCGGACGCCTCGACCAGGCCGTCCGTGAACAGCATCAGCACGTCGCCGGGGGCCAGCGAGCCCTTCACGGCGTCGAACTGCGCCCCGTCGTACACCCCCAGCAGCGGCCCCTCGGCCGCCTTCTCCTCCCACTGGCCGCTGCCCGAGTGGAGCTGGAGGGCGGGCGGGTGTCCGGCCGACAGGATTTCGTAGTCGCCCGATTCGAGGTCCAGGACCAGATGGATCGAGGTGGCGAACCCCTCGTCCCAGTCCTGGCGCAGCAGATAGCCGTTGGCCGCCGGCAGGAAGCCGTGCGGTGGAAGCGAACCGAGCAGCCCGCCGAAGGCCCCGGACAGCAGGAGGGCGCGGGAGCCCGCGTCCATGCCCTTGCCGGAGACATCGGTGAGTACGGCTTCCAGGGTGCGTCCGCCGTTGGTGCGCGCGGCGACGACGAAGTCCCCGGAGAAGGACTGCCCGCCCGCCGGGCGCAGCGCCATCTCGCGGTGCCAGCCCTGCGGCAGCCGGGGCAGGGCGCTCTGTACCCGGATGCGTTCGCGCAGGTCGAAGAGCATGGTGCCGCCGCGCCGCCACGGCACTCCGACCCTGGCCCGGAACTGGGCGAGGACCAGTCCGAAGAAGCCGCAGGCCGCGACCACCAGGACGATTCCGGGGGTCACCCGGGCCGGGCCGTCGCCGTACGGGCCCAGCGCGACCGACTCCACGATCAGGGCGGTGGCGGCGGTCGCGTACAGCCCCAGCAGGCTGGCCGGGCGCAGCAGCAGGCCGCCCGCGACGATCGGCAGGACGAGCGCGGCCGGGGAACACCACACCGCGTTGAAGAGGGTGGCGCAGGTGATGGCCGGAATGGTGAGCAGCAGACCGGCCAGCGCGATCCAGTCCGATCCGTCGCCGCGGAAGTAGTCGACCCCGGACTTGCGCAGCGCGACGCGTGCCCGGTGCGCCGATTTCCTCAATCGGGCCGGGTACGTGTCTGCTCCTGCGCGACGGGCCATTGCGGGGACCTTATCTACCCGGCCGCCCGAGGTGCAGGGGGACCCCGCGACAATGCGTTCGAAATCGGGTCGCACTCGCTGCGTCGCCCCTGGTAGGCATGGCCCATGACTACAGAGCTTCGCGTCCTGCGCCCGTCCGAATGGAATCAATGGTTCGACTGTCTTGAACTGGCGTTCGGCGGGGATCCGGAGACTCCCGAGGAGCGCGAGCTGTTCGAGCAGCTGACCGAGCACGAGCGGTCGCTCGGCATCTGGGACGGCGACGACGTGGTCGGCACGGCGGGAGCGTTCAGCTTCCGGGTCGCCGTGCCGGGCGGGGCGCTGGTGCCCGCCGCCGCGATCACGATGGTGAGCGTCGCCTCCACACACCGCAGGCGCGGTCTGCTGACCTCGATGATGCGCCGGCAACTGGACGACATCCGCGCGCTGGGCGAACCGTTCGCCGTACTGACGGCCTCGGAACCGGCGATCTACGGCCGGTTCGGCTACGGCGCCGCCTCGCGGCAGATGTCCCTGACGATCGACAAGGACCGGGTCCGGCTGGACGTACCGCCGGGCACGGACGAGGTGCGGCTGCGCCACGCGAAGCCGGACGAAGCGATGGCGGCGTGCGAGAGCGTGTACGAGCGGCTGGTCTCCGGCCGTCCCGGCGTCCCGGTCCACGCGCCCGGCTGGGAGCGCAAGCCCATGGTCGACCCGGTCGCCAGCCGGCAGGGCTCCTCGGCGCAGCAGTGCGTGCTGGCGGAGCGGGACGGGGAGATCGTCGGCAATGTGACGTACCACATCAAGCCGGAGTGGGAGCCGTCCGGCCCCAAGGGCACCATCGTGGTCAACGACCTGGCCGCCCTGGACCCGGCGGCGTACGCGGCGCTGTGGCGGTTCGTCTTCGAGATCGACCTGATGACGACGGTCGTGGCCCGCAACCGGCCGGTCGACGACGCGGTGCTGCACCTGGTGTCGGACGTGCGGCGGTGCAACATCCGGGTCCGCGATTCGCTCCACGTGCGCCTGGTGGAGCTGGGCGCGGCGCTGGAGGCCCGGTCCTACCGGGGCCCGCTGGACGTGGTGTTCGAGGTGGAGGACGCGTTCTGCCCCTGGAACGAGGGGCGTTGGCGGCTGACGGCCGACGAGAAGGGCGTCGCGTCCTGCCGGCGGACCGATGACCCGGCCGATCTGGCGCTCTCGGTCCGGGAGTTGGGCTCGGCCTACCTGGGCGGCGAGTCGCTCGGCTCCCTGGGTCAGGCCGGGCGGGTGCGGGAGCTGCGGGCGGGCGCGCTGGCGGAGGCGTCGTCGGCGTTCCTGTCCGACGTGGCGCCGTGGCTGCCGCGTGGCTTCTAGGAGCCTGCCAGGGCCTTTCGCCCGGATCAGGCCGGATCCGGGCGCAAGCCCCTAGCCCTTCTGGCACCCCGGGCACCAGAAGAGATTGCGGGCGGCGAGATCGGCGGTGCGGATCTCGCCGCCACAGATGTGGCAGGACTGCCGGGCCCTGCGGTAGACGTACACCTCACCGCCGTGGTCGTCGACTCGCGGCGGGCGGCCCATCGCCTCCGGCATGTGCTCGGGGCGGACCGTGTCGATCCGGTTGTTCCGCACGCCCTCGCGCATCAGCACCACCAGGTCCGCCCAGATCGCGTCCCACTCCGCGCGCGTGAGGTCCCTGCCCGCGCGGTACGGGTCGATCCCGTGCCGGAACAGCACCTCCGCGCGGTAGACGTTGCCGACGCCCGCGATGATCTTCTGGTCCATCAGCAGGGCCGCGACGGTGATCCGGCTGCGCGAGATCCGCTGCCAGGCCCGCTCGCCGTCCTCGTCGGTCCGCAGCGGGTCCGGTCCGAGGCGGTCGTGTATCGCGCGCTTCTCCGGCTCGGTGATCAGCGCACAGGCCGTCGGGCCGCGCAGATCCGCGTGGTGCTCCTCGTTCAGCAGGCGCAGCCGGACCGTGTCGGTGGGCGGCGGGGCCGGGACCGTACCGAATCCGAGCTTGCCGAACAGGCCCAGGTGGATATGGACCCAGCCGGCGCCCTCGAAGCCGAGGAAGAGGTGCTTGCCGTGGGCGTCCACGTCGGTGAGGGGCAGGCCGTCGAGCAGCGCGGCGCCCGCGGCGAACTTGCCCTGCGGGCTGCTCACCCGCACCGGGCGCCCGGCGAACCTGTCCCGGTGGTCCGCGGCGAGGCGGTGGATCGTGTGTCCCTCGGGCACGGTGGCGGCTCTCCTCGGTGGGATGCGGGGGCGGACATGACTGTGCCGCCGGCAGCACCGGCGGCACAGGAGTGGAGGCCGGTCAGCCCTGCTGCGGGTGGTGGGCCGGGATCGGGGGGAGCTCGCCGGTCGTCTCGTACGCCGTCAGCATCTCGATGCGACGGGTGTGACGCTCCTCGTTGGAGTACGGGGTGGCGAGGAAGATCTCGACGAACTTGGTGGACTCCTCCACCGAGTGCATCCGGCCGCCGATGGCGACCACGTTGGCGTTGTTGTGCTCGCGGCCCAGGGCGGCGGTCTGCTCGCTCCAGGCAAGTGCGGCACGGACGCCCTTGACCTTGTTGGCGGCGATCTGCTCGCCGTTGCCGGAGCCGCCGATCACGATGCCGAGGCTGTCCGGATCCGCGGCGGTCCGCTCGGCGGCGCGCAGGCAGAACGGCGGGTAGTCGTCCTGGGCGTCGTAGATGTGGGGGCCGCAGTCGACGGCCTCGTGGCCCTGGGCCGTGAGCCACTCGACGAGGTGGTTCTTGAGTTCATAGCCGGCATGGTCCGAGCCGAGGTACACGCGCATGTTCCGAGTGTGGCACGTGCGACGCGGGGTAGCCGCCATCGGGGTCGGAACGTTCCGGCCGGGCCGCCCGGACCTGCGGCGGACCCCGTGCGACCGCGATGCGCGGCTTCGGTGTGAGCGGGGACACATGGGCAACGATCGGGTCAACGATTCGGAGGAAGGGGTTCCGTTTTTACCGTTCGCCGGGCTTCAATGCATCACTCGCTGCCGCACCCCACTGCGGCGGCCGGGCGCGCAACGCGTGATCCGAGAACGTAAGGATTCGATCCATGACGTCGCAGACGACCACGGCCGGGCCGGTCGACCGGCCCGCCGAGCCGGACTCCCCCCACTCCTCGGACGGTCTCAAGCCGGGACTCAAGAACCGCCACCTGTCGATGATCGCCATCGGCGGCGTGATCGGCGCGGGCCTCTTCGTGGGCTCCGGCGCCGGTATCGCCGCCGCCGGACCCGCCATCCTGTTGTCGTACGCCCTGGTCGGCCTGATGGTCGTCTTCGTGATGCGGATGCTCGGGGAGATGGCCGCGGCCCGCCCCAGCTCGGGCTCCTTCTCCGCCTACGCCGACCAGGCGCTGGGCCGCTGGGCCGGTTTCTCGATCGGCTGGCTGTACTGGTTCTTCTGGGTCGTGGTGCTCGCCGTCGAGGCCACGGCGGGTGCCAAGATCCTGGAGGGCTGGGTGCCGGGCATCCCGCAGTGGGCGTGGGCGCTGATCGTGATGGTGGTGCTGACCGCGACGAACCTGGTCTCGGTCGGGTCGTACGGCGAGTTCGAGTTCTGGTTCGCCGGGATCAAGGTCGTGGCGATCGGCGCCTTCGTGGTCGTCGGACTGCTCGCCGTCTTCGGGCTGCTGCCCGGTTCGGACAACCCCGGCGCGGGGCTCGCGCACCTCACCGACACCGGCGGGTTCTTCCCCGAGGGGCCGGGCGCCATCCTCACCGGTGTGCTGATGGTCGTCTTCTCCTTCATGGGCAGCGAGATCGTCACCCTCGCCGCCGGCGAGTCGGAGAACCCGCAGCGCGCCGTCCAGAAGGCCACCAACAGCGTGATCTGGCGGATCGCCGTCTTCTACCTGGGCTCGATCTTCATCGTGCTCACCCTGCTGCCGTGGAACGACGCGTCGATCGTGAAGGACGGCAGCTATGTCGCCGCCCTCAACTCCATCGGCATCCCGCACGCCGGCCAGGTCATGAACGTCATCGTGCTCACCGCCGTGCTGTCCTGCCTGAACTCCGGCCTCTACACGGCCTCCCGGATGGCCTTCTCGCTCGGCGGCCGCGGGGACGCGCCGAAGGCGTTCGCCCGGACGAACAAGCGGGGCGTGCCGCAGGCCGCGATCCTGTCCTCGGTGGTCTTCGGCTTCGTCGCGGTGTTCTTCAACTACAAGTGGCCCGACACCGTCTTCCAGTTCCTGCTGAACTCCTCCGGCGCGGTCGCCCTGTTCGTCTGGCTGGTCATCTGCTTCACCCAGCTGCGGATGCGCGGCATGATCCTGCGCGAGTCGCCGGAGAAGCTGGTCGTACGGATGTGGCTCTTCCCGTACCTGACCTGGGCGACCATCGCGATGATCTCGTTCGTCCTGGTCTACATGCTGACCGACGACAGCGGACGTGAGCAGGTGCTGCTCTCGCTGCTCGTCGCGGCGCTGGTGGTGGCGGTCTCGCTGGTCCGCGAGGCCAGGAACCGCCGGAACCGCACGGCCGGGAAGACACCCGCCAATACCTGACGGCCGTTGTCAGGTTTACCGGAAAGGCTCTCCCCGCAACGCCACCGAGCGAGCGAGCGGAGAGCCTTTCCATGACCACCACCCCGTCCGGCTTCCAGACCGGTTTCGCGATCCGCCCCGACCTCGTCGTCGAGGCCGCCCACGCCCGCGACGTGCGGAGCGCCGTGGCCGACGCCGCCGCGCGCGGCCTCCCGGTCCATGTCCACGCCACCGGCCACGGGCTGCCCGGCGCCATCGAGGGCGGGGTTCTGATCAGCACCCGCCGGATGGACTCCGTCGGGATCGACCCGGTCCGCCGCACCGCCCGGATCGGCGCGGGCGTCACCTGGGGGCAGGTGATCGAGGCCGCCGCGCCGTACGGCCTCGCCCCGCTGAACGGATCGTCCCCGTCGGTAGGCGCGGTCTCCTACACCCTCGGCGGCGGGCTCCCCATCCTGGCCAGGGAGTTCGGATACGCGGCCGACCATGTGCACGCGCTGGACGTGGTGACGGCCGACGGGACGCTGCGCCAGGTCTCCCCGGACAGCGAGCCCGATCTCTTCTGGGCGCTGCGCGGCGGGGGCCACCGGCTCGGCGTGGTGACCGCCATGGAGATCGGCCTGGTGAAGGCCGAGCGGCTGTACGGCGGCTCGATCGCCTTCTACGGGGACGGGACCGCCGCCGCCGAGGTGGCCGGCCGCTGTCTGGAGTGGGCCGGGACCGTGCCCGACACCCTGACGTCCTCGATGGCGGCGATCCGCTACCCCGGCCTCCCGCAGCTGCCGGAGCCGCTGCGCGGGCGGTACGTGATCTCGGTGCGGGTCGCGTACACCGGGAGCGCGGCCGAGGGCGAGCGGCTGGTCGCGCCGCTGCGGGCGATCGGGCCGGCCGCGGCGGATTCGCTGCGGGAGATGACGTACGCCGACAGCCACACCATTCACAGCGACCCGCCGTTCCCGCACGCCTACTACGGCGACAGCGTGGTCCTCGACGACCTGGACGGGGACCTTGCCGCGCGCGTGCTGGAGCTGACCGGGCCGAAGGCGCCGATGATGACCGTGGTCCAGCTCAACCACCTGGGCGGCGCGCTCGCCGCCCGGCCCGCCGTGGACAACGCTGTGCCCTACCGCGAGGCCGGGTTCCTGCTGCGGCTGCTCTCACCGCTGGACGGCACGGACGTGGCGTCGGTGCGGGCCCTGTACGCGGAGGTGGCCGAGCTGCTCGCCCCCGGCGCCCTGGGCCGGTCGCTCGGCTTCTCCTTCGGCGGCGGGGACCGGACCGAGGGCTTCCACGATGCCCGGACACGGCGGAGGCTCGCCGGTCTGGTGTCGCGTCACGACCCGGCGAGCCTCTTCGGGGGAAGTTACGGGATCAGCCCCGGCGGCCGATGAGCTTCCAGGCCGCGGGCAGCGCGCCCATGGCCAGCGCGGCCTTCAGCGCGTCACCGATCAGGAACGGCACCAGGCCGGCCGCGATCGCGGCGCTCGCCGACATGCCGGTGGCCAGCGCCAGGTACGGGACGCCGACCGCGTAGATGATCGCGGAGCCCAGCACCATCGTGCCCGCGGTGCGCAGCACGGAGCGGTCGCCGCCGCGGCGGGCGAGGCCGCCGACCACGGAAGCGGCGAGGAGCATGCCGAGGACGTAGCCGAACGAGGGGAAGCCCATTCCGGAGGTGCCCTCGGAGAACCACGGCATGCCCGCCATGCCCACCAGCGCGTACACCGCGAGGGAGAGGAAGCCGCGGCGGGCGCCGAGCGCGGTGCCGACGAGGAGCGCGGCGAAGGTCTGGCCGGTGACCGGTACCGGGGAACCGGGGACCGGCACGGCGATCTGGGCGGCGATGCCGGTGAGCGCGGCGCCACCGAGGACCAGGGCCGTGTCGACGGCGTAACGGTGCCTGGCGGCGGGCAGCAGGTCGGCGAGGACCGCTCCGGTGCGGGCAGGGGCGGCGGCAGCAGTGCTCATCGGGACTCCGCGGGGTGAGGACAGGTGGGGACAGACTGAGCCCGACGTTAGCCCACGGGTTAACGCCCGATCACCATCAGTGGCCCACAAAGCGTCGACCGGGCCATTGGTGGGGTCCGCACAAAGGGCGGTGCGCAATCGTGCGGCGGCGTGATGCTCGTCACTGAGGTGGGGGCGGAGCGACCCCGATCCGGCCGGGCGGCGTCACCGGGACGGACTGTAGGTTCCCGCCAATTCCGCCCGGGGCCGACCGCCGGCTTCCACTCGGGGTCGACCGATGGCCGAGCGGGCGCCGACCCGGCCGCGACCCGTACGGCCGCCCCTCGTGTCCGGGTGTGCACCTTGTGTGAGCATCGTGCCCGTATGGCGGACAGTGGTTCCCCGTCGGCGGGGCGCGTGCTCAGACTGTGCGCGCACGTTCCCCCACGTATCCACCACGTGCCCCCACGTCTCGCCTACCGAACAGAGCTTGTGCATGTCTCGGAATTCCGCGTCTCCCCCCACCGGCTCCCCGGCCGCCGTCTCCGACGCCGGGGCCGATTCGGCTCTCACCCACGGGCTCAAGCAGCGCCATCTGTCGATGATCGCCCTCGGCGGGGTCATCGGCGCCGGACTCTTCGTCGGCTCGGGCGCGGGCATCGCCGCCGCGGGCCCGTCGATCATCATCGCGTACGCCGTCTCCGGGCTGCTGGTCATGCTCGTGATGCGCATGCTCGGCGAGATGTCCGCCGCGAACCCGGCGTCCGGCTCGTTCTCCGTCCACGCGGAGCGGGCGATCGGCCCCTGGGCGGGATTCACCGCCGGCTGGGCGTTCTGGGTGCTGCTCTGTGTCGCCGTCGGCCTGGAGGGCATCGGCGCCGCGAAGATCGTCACCGGCTGGCTGCCCGGCACCCCGGAGTGGGCCTGGGTCGCGCTGTTCATGGTGGTCTTCCTGGGCACCAACCTGGCCTCGGTGAAGAAGTTCGGCGAGTTCGAGTTCTGGTTCGCCACCCTGAAGGTCGTGGCGATCACGCTCTTCCTGGTCCTCGGCGTGCTGGCGATCCTCGGCGTGCTGCCCGGCACCGACGCCCCCGGCACCGCCAACCTCAGCGGTGAGGGCGGCTTCATGCCGAACGGCACCGAGGGCCTGGTGATCGGGCTGCTCGCCTCCGTCTTCGCGTACGGCGGTCTGGAGACCGTCACCATCGCCGCGGCCGAGTCCGAGAACCCGGTGCAGGGTGTCGCCAAGGCCGTTCGGACGGCGATGTGGCGGATCGCGCTGTTCTACGTCGGCTCGATGGCGGTCGTCGTCACGCTCGTCCCGTGGGACGACCCGAAGGTCGTGAAGGTCGGCCCGTTCTACGCGGCCCTGGACCATCTCGGCATCAACGGCGCGGCCGAGATCATGAACGTGGTCATCCTGATCGCCCTGCTCTCCGCGATGAACGCCAACATCTACGGCGCCTCGCGGATGGCCTGCTCGCTGGTCGCCCGCGGCCAGGGCCCGAAGCGGCTCGGCAAGGTCTCCTCGGGCGTCCCGCGCACCGCCGTCCTGATCTCGTCCGTCTTCGGCTTCCTGTGCGTGCTGCTCAGCTACTGGCGCCCCGACGACGTCTTCCCGTGGCTGCTCAACATGATCGGCGCGGTGATCCTGGTCGTCTGGATCTTCATCGCCGTCTCCCAGCTGATCCTGCGCGACCGGCTGGAGCGCGAGGCCCCGGAGAAGCTCGTCGTACGGATGTGGCTCTTCCCGGTCCTGACGGTGGTGGCGCTCCTGGCGATGGCGGGCATCTTCGTCCTGATGCTGCGCCAGCCGGACACCCGTGACCAGCTGATGGCCAGCGGCGCACTGACCCTGGTGCTCGGCGTCATCGGTCTCGTCCGGCAGCGGCGGGCGTCGGCCGTCAGGGGCTGACGCCGGGGGCGTCCGGCGCGCAGGGCACATTGAGGGAGAGCAGCGCACCGCCCGTCGCCCCGATCCGCACCTCGCTCACCGCCGCGTTCCGCAGCTGCGGGAAGACCCGGCGGTAGGAGCCCAGCGGAATCGACAGCAGTTCGCACAGCACGAGCCGCAGCAGGGTGTTGTGCGCGACGACGAGCACCCGCTGCCCCGGGTGCCCGTCCGCGATCCGGCGCAGCGCCGCCGTCCCCCGGGCCGCCGCGGCCCGGGGGTCCTCGGCCCCCGGGAAGGGGTGGGCCACCGGGTCGGCGCGGTACTGCCGGGCCCGCTCCGGGTGCTCGTCCGCGAATTCCGCCAGGGTGCGCCCCTCCACCTCGCCGAAGTCGCATTCGCGCAGCTCGTGTTCGCGCCGGGGGACGAGGCCGAGCGCCTCGCACGCGGGCTGCGCGGTCTCGATCGCGCGGCCGACCGTCGAGGTCCAGACCGCGTCGATCCCGCTCCGGGCCGCCCACTGCCCCAGCCGCCGGGCCTGGCGGCGGCCCTCGTCGGTGAGGGCGATGTCGCTGACCCCGGCGTAGCGGTTCTCCGCGTGCCAGACGGTCTGGCCGTGGCGGGCGAGCAGCAGGGTGGCCGGGCTCCTGGTCATGGCTTCTCCATTCGGGTCCGGGTGGTGGCGCGTGGTCACGACCGCTCCGCCCGGGTGCGGGCGTGGGCGGCGACCGGGCCGGGGAGCCAGCCGCGTCGCTCCAGTTCGTCCACCAGCGTGAGGTACGGCTCGGTGTACCACGCCGTGCGCACCGGGTGCGGGTGCAGCACGTGGCGCATCCGCACCATCGCACCCGCCGTCCTGATCAGGCTGGTCCCGGGCCCCGCCCCGTACGCGGCGAGGACGGCCATGCCGAGTGCGGGTTCGCTGTACTGCGGGACGCACACGGACCGGCCCAGGATGTCGGCGCGCAGCCGGCTCCAGTAGCCGCTGCGGGCCGCGCCGCCGGTGAAGGTGAGCCGGTCGTGCTGCTGGGCGCCGAGCAGGTCGAGGTAGTCGAAGCAGAGCCGTTCGACCAGGCCCACCCCGGTCAGCAGGGCCAGCCAGTGCTCGGCTTCGGAGGCGGGCTCGCCGAGCAGGAACCCGGTGGCCTCCGGCGCCACGAACGGGAACCGCTCCCCCGTCGCCACCAGCGGATACGCCACCACCCGCGCCGGTTCACGGTCGCGGGCCAGCGCGTCCATGCGGATCGGGTCCACCGCCGGGAAGGCGGCCGTCAGCACCCCGCCACCGACCCCCGAGGCGCCGCCCGGCAGCCAGCTCCCGTCCGGCGCGCGGTGGTTGTAGACGACCCCGGCCGGGTCCTCGACCGGCGACGAGGTGACCCCCTTCAGGACCAGTGTCGTACCGAGCACCGAATTCCAGGAGCCGACGTTCAGCGAACCGGAGGCGAGCTGTGCCGCGCACCCGTCCGTCATCCCGGCCACCAGGAGCGTGCCCTCCGGGATCCCGGTCTCCTCGGCCGCCGCCCGCCCCACCTCGCCGATCCGGGTGCCCGGCCGCACCACGTCCGGAAACAGCCCCTCGGGCAGGCCCAGTTTCCAAAACCGCCGCCGGGGCCAGTCCTCCCGCTCCAGGTCGTAGCCGGTCTTCAGGGCATGGCTGGAGTCGGTGGGCAGCGGTGTTCCGGCGAGCCGCGCCAGGACCAGATCGGCCTGGTGCATGACCCGTACGGACTCGTCCGCCCCGCCCCCGTACTCCCGCAGCAGCCACATCAGCTTGGGCAGTGCCCAGCTCGGCGCGGTCCCTGCCCTGGCGGCCTCCGCGACGGCCCGCCCGTCGTCGTACATCACCCCCGGCGTCAGCGGCCTGCCTGCCCGGTCGCCGAGCAGCACGGTGCCGGAGGTGGCGCAGACGGCCAGCGCACGCGGGGCGGGGCAGTCGCGCAGCGCCTGCCGGCTGGCCGCGCACAGCGCCGTCCACCAGTCGAGGGGCCGCTGCTCATGCCGTACGCCGTCACGTCTGCCCGTGAGCGGGGCGGAGCCGCTGCCGAGGATCTCGCCGTCGTCCGCCGCCACCACCGCCCGGACGCTCTGCGTGCCGAGATCGATGCCCATCCACATATCGGTCCCCTCTGTGAAGTTCTCACTCTGCACCGAGAATTTCCGTTGCGCGAGGGATTGACGGCCAACTTGCGTTGTTCCAAGCTCTGTTAACCAGTCGATTCAACGTGTGAACGGGCACCCCACCCATCTCCGGCCGGACCGTGGAGGTCACGGATGGACATGCACGCGCACGACCGGCGACGGTTCCTCGCCATCGGTGCGGCCGCGGCCGCGTCCGCCGCCCCGCTGCTGACCGCCTGCGGCGCGGGCTTCGGCGGCGGCGGGTCCGAGGGCGGCGGCTCCGCGGCCGACGACGTCACCGGCCCGTTCGACTGGAAGCGGGCCAAGGGCACGACCGTCAAGGCGCTGCTCAACAAGCATCCGTACACCGATGCGCTGATCGCCGACCTGAAGGCGTTCACCGAGAAGACCGGGATCAAGGTCGAGTACGACGTCTTCCCCGAGGACAACTACTTCGACAAGCTCACCGTCGACCTCTCCAGCGGGCGCGCCTCCTACGACGTGTTCATGCTCGGCGCGTACATGGTGTGGCAGTACGGGCCGCCGGGCTGGCTGGAGGATCTCGGCCCCTGGATGCGCAACTCCTCCGCCACCGGGGACGACTGGGACCGGGAGGACTTCTTCCCCAACCTGCTGGCGGCCGACCAGTGGTCGCTGGAGGCGGGCGCGCCGCTCGGGCAGGGCGGGCAGTACGCGCTGCCGTGGGGCTGGGAGACCAATGTCGTCGCGTACAACACCGAGGTGTTCCGCAAGCTCGGCCTGAAGCCCGCCGAGACCTTCGACGAGCTGCGCGAGATCGCCGGCGCGATCACCCGCCGGGCGCCGGGGGCGGGCTTCGACGGGATGTACGGGGTCGCGGTGCGCGGCTCGCGGAGCTGGGCGACGATCCATCCCGGCTTCATGACGATGTACGCCCGCAACGGCCTGAAGGACTTCACCGTCGAGGGCGGGAAGGTGAAGCCCGCGATGAACTCCCCGGAGGCGATCGCGTTCACCCGGGACTGGGCGGAGATGGTCAGGAAGGGCGGGCCGCCGTCCTGGACCTCGTACACCTGGTACCAGTGCTCCGGCGACCTCGGGGCGAAGAAGGCGGGGATGCTCTTCGACGCGGACACCGCCGCGTACTTCCAGGCGGTGAAGGGGGCCTCGCCCGCCTCCGGGAAGATCGCCTTCCACCCCGGCCCGAAGGGCCCCGGCGGCTCGCTCGCCACGAACATGTGGATCTGGTCGCTCGGCATGAACGCCCGCAGCCGCAACAAGTCCGCCGCCTGGCTGTTCCTCCAGTGGGCGACCGGCAAGGAGCATCTGCGCAAGGGCGCCGTCGAGCACAACCACATCGACCCGGTACGGAAGTCGATCGGCCGGGACGCCGCGTACAAGGACAAGATGCGGGCCATCCCCGGCTTCATCGAGACCTTCGAGACGGTCGTCGACGAGACGAGCATCCAGTTCACCCCGCAGGAGCAGTTCTTCGACGCGACGACCAGCTGGGCCGCCGCGCTCCAGGAGATCTACGGCGGGAAGAACGCCTCGTCCGTGCTGAACGGCCTGGCCGGCGATCTGGCGTCGAAGGTCGGCTGACCGATGCCGGGACGCGCGGCCACCGTGCCGGAGACCGGCCACGCGGCGGCGGCCGGCCCGGAGGCGGGGAAGCGGGCGGTGCCGGCGTGGCGCCGCTCGCTGCGGCCGTATCTGCTGATCGTGCCGGCGCTGCTGCTGACCGGCGGCATCCTCTACCCGTTCGGGCTCGGCCTCTACTACACGGTGTTCGACTTCGCGGCGAGCAAGCCGCAGCCCGACCTGGTGGGCATCGAGAACTACCGGCGGATCTTCACCCAGCCGGCGTTCTGGGACTCGGCGCGGGTGACGGTGGCGTACGCGGTCGGCGCGGCGGCCGTCGAGACGGTGCTCGGGGTGTCCGTGGCGCTGCTGCTGCACCGGTCGAGCCGGGTCGGGCGGGTGCTGGAGAAGATCCTGATCCTGCCGCTGATGATCGCGCCGGTGATCGCCGCGATCATGTGGAAGCTGATGCTCCAGCCGTCGGTCGGCGTCATCAACCATCTCCTGGAGCCGTTCGGCCTCGGCGGTGTGCAGTGGACTGACACCCCGACGGGTGCGCTGCTCTCCTCGATCACGGTGGACGTGTGGGTCTACACCCCGTTCGTCGCGATCCTCGCGCTGGCCGGTCTGCGCTCGCTGCCCGCCTCGCCGTTCGAGGCGGCGGCGGTCGACGGGGCGGGCTGGTGGTTCACCTTCCGGCGCCTGACCCTGCCGATGCTCTGGCCGTACGTGCTGGTCGCCGTGATCTTCCGGTTCATGGACTCGCTGAAGGTCTTCGACATCATCTACGCGCTGACCGAGGGCGGGCCCGGCGACTCGACGATGGTGCTCCAGATCCGGGCCTATCTGGAGGCGATCCGCTTCCAGCGCTACTCGTTCGGGATCAGCTACATGATCGTGCTCTGGGCCGTGGTCTACCTGGTCACGATGGTGTTGGTGCGCTATCTGGGCCGCATCCAGAACCGGGCGGCGGAGGTGCCGGGATGAGGCGCAGGGTGCTCTCCGTCGCCGCCGATCTGGCGCTGATCGGCTACTTCGTCTTCGCGCTGTTCCCGGTCGCCTGGATGGTGGTCCTGTCGCTGAAGCCGACGAACGAGCTGTTCAGCACGTACTTCTCGTTCACCCCGACCCTCGACTCGTACCGCACGGTGCTGGGGGCCGGGGACGACCAGGGGGTGCCGTTCCTCCGGTTCTTCGTGAACAGCCTCGTCGTGTCGCTGGGCGCGGTCGCGCTGTCGCTGGTGATCGGGCTGCCCGCCGCGTACGCCGCCGCGCGGTGGCGGTTCCGCGGCTCGGAGAACCTGATGTTCACCCTGCTCTCGTTCCGCTTCGCGCCCGAACTCACCGTGATCATCCCGCTGTTCGTGCTCTACCAGAAGCTCGGGCTCTTCGACACCTACGTCGGCATGGTGTGGGTGCTGCAACTGGTGACCCTCCCGCTGATCGTCTGGATCATGCGGTCGTACTTCTCCGATCTCTCCCCCGAGCTGGAGCAGGCGGCGCTGCTGGACGGCTACACCCGCAAGCAGGCGTTCTTCAGGGTCGCGCTGCCACTGGTGAAGCCGGGGATCGCGGCCGTCTCGCTGCTGGCGTTCATCTTCGCGTGGAACAACTTCGTCTTCCCGCTGATCCTCACCTCGTCGAACGCGCAGACGGTGACGGTCGGGGCGCTGTCCTTCCTCGGCGGCGACCGGCCCAAGTACAACCTGACGGCCGCCGCGGCGCTGGTCTCGGTGGTCCCGCCGCTGCTGCTGGCGCTCACCATCCAGCGGTATCTGGTGCGCGGGCTGTCGTTCGGGGCGGTGAAGTCATGACCGGCCCGGCGGCCATCGTGCTGCGCGGGGTCGGCAAGCGGTACGGGAAGCACACCGCGCTCGACGGCCTGGACCTGGAGGTGGCCGAGGGCGAGTTCTTCTGTCTGCTCGGCCCGTCCGGCGCCGGGAAGACGACCACGCTCAAGACGATCGCGGGCCTGGAGCAGCCGCAGGCCGGGACGGTCGAGCTGGGCGGTGCGGACATGGCGGGCGTGGAGCCCTACGACCGGGGCGTGGCCATGTGCTTCGAGTCGTACGCGCTCTACCCGCACCGCACCGCGTACGACAACCTCGCTTCCCCGCTCCGCTCGCCGCGCCACCGCCTCCCCGCGTCCGAGGCGCGCGAGCGGATCGGGGAGGTCGCCGAGCTCCTCGGCATCGGCGCCCTGCTGGACCGTCAGGTGGGCCGGCTCTCCAACGGCCAGCGGCAAAGGGTGGCGCTCGGCCGGGTGCTGGTGCGGCCGGCCAGGGCGTTCCTGCTCGACGAGCCGCTGTCGCACCTGGACGCGAAGCTGCGGCAGGCGATGCGCGCGGAGCTGCGGGCGATCGGTGCGGTGCGGCGCACCACCACGCTGTACGTCACCCATGACTCGGTGGAGGCGCTGGCGCTCGGCGACCGGATCGGGGTGATCCGGGACGGCCGGATGGTGCAGACCGGCACCCGTGAGGAGCTGTGGCACCGCCCGTACGACACCTTCGTCGCCCGGTCCTTCGGCCGGCCGCGGATCAATCTGCTGCCCGGGACGGTGACGTCCGAGGGGCACTTCCGGTCGCCGGACGGGGCGTACGAGCTGCCGCTGACGGTGCCCGCACCGCCGGGCACCGCCGTCCAGCTGGGCGTACGGCCCAGGGACATCGGCCTTCGCGGCCCGGCGGATGGCCGCGGGAGTCCGGCCCTGGAGCTGACCGGCGCCGTCCATGTCACCGAGCTGCTCGGCCGGGCCACCGAGGTGACCGTACGGATCGGCGGTCAGCGGCTGTCCCTCGTCGTCCCGCGCGCCGAGGCGGCCGGCCTGAGTCCCGACCATCCGGTCCGGCTCTCGGTACCGCCTGAGAGTCTGCTGCTGTTCGAGGCCGACCGGCCGGCACGTCCAGGACGAAGGATCAGCACGTGAGCAACGTTCCGCAGCGGGGCCCCGCCCCGCGCCAGGCATCCATAGCCGAGTACGTCCTCGCGCAGGGCGAGGTGAGCGCCGCAGAGCTGGCGGAGCGCTTCGACGTCAGCCTGATGACCATTCACCGCGATCTGGACGAGCTGGAACGGCAGGGCATCGTCCGCAAGTTCCGCGGCGGCGTCACCGCCCAGCCGTCCGGTGTCTTCGAGTCGAACGTCTCCTACCGGCTGAAGACGATGCGGGCCGAGAAGGCCGCCGTCGCCGAGCGGGCCGTGAAACTCATAGAGCCGGGCATGGCGGTGATGCTCGACGACTCGACGTCCACGCTGGAGATAGCGCGCCGGCTGCGCTCCATCACCCCGCTGACCGTCGTCACCAACTTCCTGGAGGCGATCAATCTGCTGTCGCAGGAGCGCGGCATCCATCTGATGGGCCTCGGCGGGGACTTCGACCCGCTGCACTCCTCGTTCCTCGGTGTCTCCTGCGTGGAGGCGGTGCAGTCGCTCCAGGTCGACATCTGCTTCACCTCCACCTCGGCCGCGTCCGGCGGCTTCGCCTACCACCAGGAGCAGCACATCATCTCCGTGAAGCGGGCGATGCTCGACTCGGCGAGCCGCAATGTGCTGCTGCTGGACCACTCGAAGCTGGGCCGGGTCGCCCTGCACCGGCTGGCTCCGCTCTCCCGCTTCGATCTGCTGCTGGTCGACGACGGGGCGTCCCCGCAGGCGCTGCGCGAGCTCGACGAGCACAAGGTGCCCTACGAGGTCTGCTCCACCGGCCGGGACCCCGGAGCGGGGGACGGCGATGACGGGTGACGGTGAGGCGGCGGTGACGGATGACTGAACTGGCCCTGCGCGCGCTGCGCAAGACCTACACCGGGCGGGGCCGGGTGGCCGTCGAGGCCGTCCGGTCCGTCGACGTCGAGCTGCGCTCCGGCGAGCTGCTGGGGCTGCTCGGCCCGTCCGGCTGCGGCAAGTCCACCACCCTGCGGATGATCGCCGGCCTGGAGACGGTCACCGGCGGCGACATCCTCATCGGCGGTTCGTCGGTGGTGCCGCTCCCGGCCCGGCAGCGCAACATCGGGGTGGCGTTCGAGAACTACGCGCTGTACCCGCCGCTGACGGTCGCGGAGAATCTCGGTTTCGGGCTGGCCGCCCGGGGCGGGTGCGGCCGGGCCGAGATCCGCCGCCGGGTCACCGCGATGGCCGAACGGCTCGGGATCACCGACCTCCTGGACGCCCGCCCGGCCGGGCTCTCCAGCGGCCAGAAGCAGCGGGTCGCCCTGGCCCGGGCACTGATCCGGGTGCCCGACGTGCTTCTCCTGGACGAGCCGCTCTCCCATCTCGACGCCGGCCAACGGGACACCACCCGGCGAGAGTTGAAACGCATCCAGCGCGACAGCGGCCACACCACCATCCTGGTGACGCACGACCAGGAGGAGGCGCTGTCGCTCGCCGACCGGATCGCGGTGATGCGGGACGGCGAGATCCAGCAGCTCGGCACCCCCGAGGAGATCTACGACGCCCCGGCGAACCTGTTCGTCGCCGACTTCGTCGGGGAGCCGGCCATCAATCTGCTGCCGGGCACGGCCACCGGGTCGGGCGGGGTGCGCCTCTCGGACTCCGTGCGCGTTCCCGTACCGCACCGGATCGCGGCGGGACGCGCGGTGGTGCTCGGCATCCGCCCGGAGGATGTGCGCCTGGACGACACTGGTGCACGGGCCCGGGTCGCCGCCCATGAGCCCCTGCTGGAATCCGGCATCGCCACGCTCTCGCTCGACGGGGTGGCGGAGCCACTGGTCGTCGTGACCGGTCCGGAGGTACGGCTCGACCGGGACGACACCGTACGCATCACCGCCGATCCCCGGCACGTCCATGTCTTCGACGCCCAGACAGGAGACGCTCTGCGATGACCCGCCCCCAGACGGTCCGCCCCGCCACGAGGATTCTGCTCGCCGGTGACCACTTCGTCCGCAACTCGCTGCTCGCCGAGGCCCTGCACCACGCGCTCGGCCCGACCGGCACGGAGCCGCAGCTCGCCGAACTCACCCTGCCCTGGCCCCTGGAACCCTTCGGCAAGGTCGCCGAGGTCGACGAGGCGAGCGATGTCGAGGACGCGCTGATCGCCGCCCTGGACGGGGTCGCGGTGTGCGTGACCCAGATGGGCCCGTTCACCGAGCGGGTGCTGGCCGCCGCCCCCGATCTCCGCCTGATCGTGGTCTGCCGGGGCGGTCCGGTCAATGTGAACGCGGCCGCCGCGCGCGCCCGGGGCGTACGGGTGTGCTTCGCGCCGGGGCGCAACGCGGCGGCGACCGCCGAGTTCACCGTCGGGCTGATCCTCTCCGCGCTGCGCCGCATCCCCGAGGCCCACCACTCCCTCGCCTCGGACGGCCGCTGGGACACCACCCACTACACGTACGAGAACTGCGGCCTGGAGCTGGAGGACACCCCGGTCGGCCTGATCGGGTACGGCGCGGTGGGCAGCCGGGTGGCCCGGGTGCTGTCCGCGTTCGGTGCCGAGGTCGAGGTGTACGACCCGTATGTGCGCGGCGACGTCCACGGCATGCGCGCCGCTTCGCTGGAGGCGCTGCTGTCCCGCTCCCGGGTCCTCACCCTGCACGCCAGGCTCACCCCGGAGTCCCGGCATCTCATCGGCGCCCGCGAGCTGGCGCTGCTGCCGCACGGTGCGGTGCTGGTGAACGCGGCCCGGGGCGGGCTGCTGGACACGGACGCGCTGTGCGACGCCCTGGACTCGGGGCAGTTGCGGGCGGCGGCGCTCGACACGTACGAGCAGGAGCCGCCACCGGCCACGTCTCGGCTCTTCCGTACCCCGCATCTGCTGATGACCCCGCATGTGGCGGGGGCCAGCCAGGCCGTCGCGCAGAAGGCGGCCCGGATCGCGGCGGCCGAGGTGGCGCGCTACGTGCGGGACGAGCCACTCGCCCACGCGCTGTGAGAGGAGCCGTGACGATGACCGGAAGCACGACGCGATACATCGGCATCGATGTCGGCACGTCCGTGGTGAAGGCCGCGGCCTTCGACCCGTGCGGCCGCACCCTGGCCGTCGAGTCCCGCCCGGTGGGGCTCGCGATCCACGACGGGTCCGTGGAGCAGGACATGGACGAGGTGTACGGCGCGGTCCGCGAGGTGCTGGCCGCGCTCGGCCCCGACCAAGTGGGGTTCGTCGGCCTCACCGGCCAGGGCGACGGCGTCTGGCTGGTCGACGCGGCGGGCCGGCCGGTCCGCAAGGCGATCTCCTGGATGGACGGCCGGGCCCACGAACTGGTCGGCTCCTGGCTGGCGTCCGGGGTCTTCGAGACCGTCTACCGGCGCACCGGCAGCGCGATGTTCCCCGGCTGTCCGGGCCCGCTGCTGGCCTGGCTCGACCGGCACGAACCGGCCTCGCTCGACGCCGCGACGACCGCCCTGTACTGCAAGGACATGGTGTTCCAGCGGCTGACGGGGGTCCGGGCCACGGACGTGTCCGACGCGTCGATGCCGTTCCTGGACCCGGTGACCCGCGCGTACGCCCCGGACGTCGTGGCCGCGCTCGGCCTCACCCACCGGGCCCCGCTCCTCGCCCCCGTCAGCGACCCGGTGGCCACCGCCGAACTCCCCTCCGGGGCACGGATCTCCAACGGCCCGTACGACCTGCCGGCCTGCGCCCTCGGCGCGGGCGTCACCCGCCCGGGCGACGGGCTGCTGATCGTCGGCACCTGCCTGGCCTCACTGGTGGCCACCGAGCGGCTCGACCTGGACGGCGAACCGGCCGGCCTGCACATCTCCACCGACAGTCCCGGCCACTGGCTGCGCGCCATGCCGGCGATGGTCGGCACGGCGGCCCTGGACTGGGTCCTGACCACCACCGGCGTACGCCACACGGAGGTCGACGCGCTGCTCGCCACCACCCCGCCCGGCGCGAACGGGGTCCGGGTGCTCCCCTACTTCGCCCCGTCCGGCGAACGCGCCCCGTTCGTCGAGCCGAGGCTGCGCGCCGAGTTCACCGGGGTGTCCCTGGAGACGACCCCCGCCGATCTGATCCGCGCCGTCTGCGAGGGCATCGGCTTCGCCGCCCGGCACTGTCTGGAGGCCGCGGGTCTCACCGGCACCCTCGCCCTGTGCGGCGGCGGCACCCGCTCCCCCGCGTGGATGCGGCTGTTCGCCGATGTGCTGGGCCGGCCGGTCCGGATCGTGGAGGGCGAGGTCGGGGCGCGCGGCGCGGTTCTCGCGGCGGCGGAGCGCTTCGGAGTGGGGCTGGACACGGCCGCGTGGACGGCCCCCACATCGATCGTCGAACCGGACCCGGCGCACGCGGCGCACTACGCGAAGGCGTACGAGGACCACCTGAACCGGCTCACGGAGGCCCGCGCGCACGCCCGCACCTGATCACTCACTCCCGTCGGGCCGCCGGCGCCCCGGAGACACGTCCTAGGTCGAAGGACTGATCACTTCGCCACCCTTCCTGCTGTTAGCCTGCTCTTGCATATAGGTTGCAATAACAACAGGACAGCAGCTGGAGGGTTCGACCACATGGCCACGTACACGCTTCCGGAACTCCCGTACGACTACGCGGCGCTCGAACCGGTCATCAATCCGCAGATCATCGAGCTCCACCACGACAAGCACCACGCCGCCTATGTGAAGGGTGCGAACGACACCCTGGAGCAGCTGGCGGAGGCACGCGACAAGGAAGCCTGGGGCGCGATCAACGGGCTTCAGAAGAGCCTCGCGTTCCACCTCTCCGGCCACATCCTGCACTCGATCTACTGGCACAACATGACCGGCGACGGCGGCGGCGAGCCGCTCGCCGCGGACGGTGTCGGGGACCTGGCGGACGCGATCACCGAGTCGTTCGGCTCGTTCGCCGGCTTCAAGGCCCAGCTGACGAAGGCCGCGGCCACCACGCAGGGCTCCGGCTGGGGCGTCCTGGCGTACGAGCCGGTCAGCGACAAGCTGATCGTCGAGCAGGTCTACGACCACCAGGGCAACGTCGGCCAGGGCTCCGTCCCGGTCCTGGTCTTCGACGCCTGGGAGCACGCCTTCTACCTCCAGTACAAGAACCAGAAGGTCGACTTCATCGAGGCGATGTGGGCCGTCGTCAACTGGCAGGACGTGGCGAAGCGTTACGCGGCCGCCAAGGAGCGCGCCGACGTCCTGCTGCTCGCTCCCTGACCGGAGCGCCCGAACGTCCTGCCTCGTGATCGTCTTCTCAACCTTCACCGGGCAGGCGGATGAAGGGAGAACCCCCGCCTGGACGTGACAGGCGGGGGTTCTTCTGTGCGTTCTCGCCGGCTCAGGCGGCCGTGGCGCGCCCCAGCAGTGTGCTCAGCACCTGCTCGGCGTGGGTCCAGAGCACCGCCCCGCCCGCCTCCGGCACCAGGTGCCGGACCGCGCCCGGGATGCGCGAGGCCAGTCCGGCCCCCTGGTCGGGCGAGTGACCGGTGTCCTTCTCCCCGTACCAGAGGTCGACGGGTACGGCGATGCCCGACAGGTCGATCCCCCAGCGCCCCATGGCCAGGACGGTGTCCCGGGCGTAGCCGGCCGCTCCCTGCGCGAAGGCCTCGTCGAGGGCCCGGCGGTAGGCGGCGGCGAAGGCGGGCTGCCGGTACACGGCGAGGTCGCACGCCGGGCTGCCGGACATGACCATGTCCCACATCGCCTGCGCACCGAATCCGGCGAAGACCTGCTCGGCGGCGGCCGGATCGGCCACGGCCAGGCCGACGAGGCGCCGCAGCTCCTCCGGGAGCGCGTCGGCGAAGCGCGGCTCGGCGACCTCGTCCGCACCGGAGACCACCGCGAGCGCCCGGACCGCTCCGGCAGCGGCGCACGCCAGCGCGAAGGGCGCCCCCTGCGAGTTGCCGACCATCAGTGGCCGCTCCAGGCCGCGCAGGGCGGCGAACGCGCGGACGTCGTCCACGAAGTCGTCGAAGGTGCGGCCGGGCCGGGGCGAGGAGGCGCCCAGGCCGGGGCGGTCGACGGAGATCAGCCGCACGCCGAGCGCGTCCAGCGCATCGGCGCCGAAGCCGAGATGCCTGCTGGTGGCCGCCCCCGGCGAGAACAGCACCGGCACCCCGTCCCCCGGTCCCCACTCGGCCCAGCCCAGCGACCGCCCGCCCGGGAGCTGTTCCGTACCGAGGCGAACCGGGTCGATCACGTACACAGTCATGTGCCCGATCATGACCGGATCCGCTGCCGGCGTCGAAGGATTTTCCCCCGAGGTCCCGACCGGACCGCTACGCAGGACGGCGCGTCCGCGTCACCGGTCATGACCGGCAAAATCCGTCGACCGGCCCGCCGCCGGCTCCTACGCTCTGCGCATGCACGAGGACCGAACCGACGCCCGCGAGCTCTTCCGCACCCTCGTCGACCACGAAGGGCCCGATGCCTTCGGCCGGGTGGCCGTGCCGTGGCTGGCGAAGGCCGGACGGGAGTACCGCGACGCCCTCGCGCATGCCTCCGCCGACGGCGCCTGGCGCACCGGCGAAGGGGTGCCGGAGCGCCCTGATCTGCATCTCCCCCACGAGCTCTACGCCCTCAGCCGCGTCAGCGACGCCCTGCTCCACCACTTCCAGCCCGCGCCGGACCCGGACGGCACCCGACCGTGGGCCCGGAAGCTCAGCACGTACGACGGATGGCCGGTGGTTTCCCCCGCCGAATACCTGGAGCTGTTCACCGCCCTGGGCATGAGCCCGTTCGGCGGCACCGGTTTCGACCCGTTCCTGCACGAGATCGCCGAGGTGGAGCAGAGCGACGACCCGGACGAGCCGATCCGGATCACGGAAGTGGTCTGGCCGGGGCTGATGCTCGGGCAGCTGCTCTTCGGCCGGTCCGGGGTCCGGGTCCGGGCGGGGGCGAACCACGCGCGGCGCGGCGTCGCCGACTGCTCCCCGCTGTACTGGACGTATCTGCGCCGCCACCGCCCGACCGTCGATCTGTCCCAGGGCTGGGGAAGCAACTCGCAGTGGAGGACCGATCTCCGGCTCGACTACCGGACTCCGGCATCCACACACCTCAATGTGGCCGAGCACACGGACATCGACGACCCGGCGAACCTCGGCGACGAGGAGCGCCTGCTGACCTCGGCCGAGCGGCGCGAACTCCTGCGCCACCGCTGCCTGCTGAAGGCTCCCGCCGCCGCCGAGGAGCTGGGCGACCCGTCCCGGTGGGCCGGGGATTTCTTCCCCTACTCGTGGCGGCTGCCCGGTCCCCAGGAGAACACCGGGCAGGCCCGGTGAGCCGTCCCCCGCGCGGAGGCACTTCACCGACCGGCCGCCGCCCCGCGCACCACAATCGCCCGGCGTATCGCGCCCGCCCCGCGCTTCGCGGGCGGCGATCAGCCGGTGACCAGCGCCATCATCAGCCCGTCGTACCCCTTGCTCCCGACGGTCTGCAGTGCGGTCGCGCTCAACGTCGGCTCGGCCGCGACGAGTTCGGTGAACCGGCGTACGCCCTGCACCTTCGGGTCCTCGCTGGCACCGTCGACGACCTCTCCGTCGCGCACGACGTTGTCGGCGACGATCAGGCTCCCGGGCCGGGTCAGCTTCAGGGACCAGGCCAGGTAGTCGGGGTTGCTCGGCTTGTCGGCGTCGATGAACACGACGTCGAACGGCCCGTACCCCTCCTCCGCCAGCTCCGGCAGCGTGTCGAGCGCCGGGCCGACCCGGATCTCGACGACGTCCGCGAGCCCCGCCCGCTCGATGTTGGCCCGTGCCACCTCCGCGTACGCCGGATCGGCCTCCAGCGACACGACCTTGCCGCCCTCCGGCAGCGCGCGGGCCAGCCAGATGGTGCTGTAGCCGCCCAGGGTGCCGATCTCCAGCACGGTGCGCGCGCCCTGGAGCCGGGCCAGCAGGTTCAGCAGCTTGCCCTGGTTGGCCGCGACCTGGATCGCCGGGAGGCCCGCTCCGTCACTGGCCTCCACGGCCGCGTCCAGCGCTTCGTCCGGCCCCACCAGCAGGCCGTCGAAGTAGTCGTCGACCTCGGCCCACCGCGCATCCGTCATGGCTTTCCCTCTCTCCGGACCCAATCAGTTCCCAAAAGGAACTTACATCATGCGAGGTGGATGCGATGATGAGCGCCATGGACACGAGCCCGGCCCCCGCCGACCCCACCGTTCTGCACCCGATGCCCGGTCAGCCCCGGGTCGTGCTGCTCAAGCCCCTGGTGAAGTCCGGGCTGATCGAGGTCGGGGACTTCTCGTACTACGACGACCCGGACGACGCGACCGCGTTCGAGACCCGCAACGTGCTGTACCACTACGGCCCGGAGAAGCTCGTCATAGGCAAGTTCTGCGCGCTGGGGACCGGGACGCGGTTCATCATGAACGGCGCCAACCACCGGATGGACGGCCCGTCCACCTTCCCGTTCCCCTCCATGGGCGGCTCCTGGGCCGAGCACTTCGACCTGCTGACCGGACTGCCGGGCCGGGGCGACACGGTCGTGGGCAACGACGTCTGGTTCGGGTACAACTCCATGGTGATGCCGGGCGTACGCATCGGACACGGCGCGATCATCGGCGCCGGCTCGGTCGTCACCTCCGACGTACCCGACTACGGCATCGTCGGCGGCAACCCGGCCCGGCTGATCCGCACCCGGTACGACGAGGAGACCGTCGCCCGGCTCCTTGCCGTCGCCTGGTGGGACTGGCCCACCGACCATCTCACCCGCCACATCCGCACCATCATGTCGGGCAGCGTCGACGCCCTCGAAGCGGCTGCCCCGGAGGGGACACCATGACGATCACCGTCCGCGAACTGGCGTACTACCCGGTCAAGGGCTGCGCCGGGACCACGGTCGACTCCGCGCAGGTCCTCGGGACGGGGCTGGAGCACGACCGTACGTTCATGGTGGTGGACGCGGCCGACGGCTCCTTCCGCAGCCAGCGCACGCACCCCGCGATGGCCGCGATCAGGGTCGGCGTCCTGGACGGCGGGGCGGCGTTGGCCCTGGCCGCCGAGGGCGTCGAGCCGTTGCGCCTGGACGTGGACCGGGACGGCGCGCGCCGCGACGTCAGCATGTTCGACCGCCCCCTCGGCATGGCCGCCGACCAGGGGGACGAGGTCGCGGAGTGGTTCTCCGACGCGCTCGGCGTGAAGTCCCGTCTGGTGCGGGTGCTTCCCGGCTTCGACCGGGACGGCTGGGGCGACACCCCCGGCAAGGTCAACTTCGCGGACGCGCACGCGGTGCTGGTCACCTCGACGGCCTCCCTGGACGACCTCAACGCCCGCATCACCGCCCGGGGCGACGCGAAGGCCGTCCCGATGAACCGCTTCCGCCCCAACATCGTCCTGACCGGCGACGACGAGCCCCACTTCGAGGACCGGGTACGCCGGATGCTCCTCGGCACGGTGGAACTCGCCCACTCGACCCGGGCGACGCGCTGCGCCGTCCCCATGGTCGACCAGACCACCGGTCACCGCGCGGGCCCGGAGCCGATCCGCACCCTGTCGACGTACCGCCGCGAACCGGAGTTCAACAACAAGGTCAGCTTCGGCGCGAAGAACGCGGTGGTCTGCGAGGGCGTGGTGAGCGTCGGGGACGTGGTCGAGGTCGCGGAGTGGCTCGGCGCGTGAGCACGCCGGGCGTCACCGCACCCCGCGATGGCCGGGCTGCCGGGCATGGGCATGGCGATCCCGCTTCCGAACGGGCCCGCATCCCGGACTGAGACACCACTCTTGTTCCCTTGTGGGTTACAGCGGATTCAGCCTCCTGGTGGTGGGGCGAGTGGGCCACGCCCCCCGACAAGCAAAGGGGCGAAGAGAGCCAAACGGCGATTTTTGGTTTATCTCTGTGGCCAATCGGCATATCAGGCCGTTTGGGTGACCTCTCCGAGCAGCAAAATCCCCCTCGCAAGGTTCGAGGTAAGGGGACAGGAAAATGGCTGACTGGAAGAACGTCTCCGGTGGTCTCACTTCGATCTCGGTCGGGTCCAGGACTCATGTCTGGGGCGTGAACTCCCTGGGCCAGATGTACCGCTACACCGGCCACGACTCCAACCCATGGGTAGGCATCCCCGGCAAGGCCGTCGACATCGGCGTAGCGGCCGACGGCACCGTATGGCACGTCAACTCAGCAGGCGGCATCTACCGCTACACCGGAGACCAGGGCTCCACCGACTGGGTCTCCGTCCCGGGCGGCCTGACCCGCATCTCCGTCGGATCCAGGACCCACGTCTGGGGCGTGAACTCCCTGGGCCAGATGTACCGCTACACCGGCCACGACACCAACCCATGGGTAGGCATCCCCGGTAACGCCGTCGACATCGGCGTAGCAGCCGACGGCACCGTATGGCACGTCAACTCAGCAGGCGGCATCTACCGCTACACCGGAGACCAGCCGAGCTGATCCCGGACGCCGGGGAGAGTGGGCCCACGTGTGGTGTGCGTGGGCCCACTCTCGTTGGCGGCGGACGCAGTCGGTAAAACGTGTATGCGTACGGGATCCCCGCCGTGCAGGATGGCGTCGGAAAGCGAGGTCTCGTGGACGAGTTGAGGCGATTCCGTCAGGCGGTGGTCGCATGGGCGGCCGGTGGAGCGGGGGCGGACGCGGCAGCCGTGGAGGCGCGGGAGCTGGCCGGCGGTGTGCGTACGGTCGTGCTCGTCGAGGGAAGCAGCGACCAGGTCGCGATCGAGGCCCTGGCCACGCGCCACGGCCGCGACCTCGGCGCGGAGGGCGTCGCGGTCGTACCGCTCGGCGGCGCGACGAGCATCGGGCGCTTCCTGAACGTGTGCGGCCCGCCGGGGCTCGGCCTCCCGCTGGCGGGGCTCTGCGACATCGGCGAGGAGCGGCACTTCCGGCGCCATCTGGAGCGGGTCGGGCTCGGCTCCGGCCTCACCCGTGCCGGGCTGGAATCCCTCGGTTTCCAGGTGTGCGTCGCCGACCTGGAGGACGAGCTGATCCGCGCCCTCGGCGCCGACGACGTACAGCAAGTGATCGAGGCCCAGGGGGAGATCCGCCCGTTCCTCACGTTCCAGGGCCAGCCGGCACAGCGGGAACGCCCTGTGGAACACCAACTGCGGCGGTTCATGGGCACGCACAGCGGCCGCAAGGCGCTCTACGCGCAGGCCCTGATCGCCCACCTGGACCTCAAGCACGTGCCCCGGCCGCTGGAGCGCCTTCTCGCGAACGTCTAGCCCCCGCCCCCGGGTGCGTCAGCCCCCGAAGGCCGCACCGCGCGGGCGGGGCCGCCGTGTTCAACGGGCCCGCACGCCGCGTGCGGGTCCTGCCGTGACTGCGGTCACCGCGGTTCTGTGGCCGGCCCCGGCCGCTTCCGGCGGGTTGTACCGAAGCCGGCCGCCCGGCCGGTCGGGCATCGGCCGCCGGATCTAGCATGGCGGCCATGGCGTTCATGGCGGAGGCGCAGGTAGGAGCGGCGGAACGGATGCTGCGCGGCATTCTCGGCGTTGCCCGGGGTGCGGACGGGACGGACCCGGCGGATGAGGGCACCGCTCTGCGGGCGGTGGAGCGGGGGCGGCCCGCGCGTACGGTGGCGGCGAAGGTCGCCGCGGCCGGTGGGGTCGACGGCCGAGCGGCCGGGCTGTTGCGGGAGTTGTCCGGGCGTCACCTCGGCTCCGACGTGGGCCGGTGGCGCGGCCTGTTCGACGCGCTCCCCGGGTACCGGGGCGACCTGCCCGCACTGCTCGCCGAGCAGCCGGCGCCCCAGGGGCCCGGCGACACGCTCCGCGCGCCCGCGCCCCGCAGCGTCCACGCCACACTGGGTCTGCTCCTGGAGCACGCCGAGCCGTGCGACGCCGCCGCCGCGCTGGCCGCCCTGCCCGAGCGGGCGACGACGGATCTGCTCGCCGGTGGGGCACCGCCCGCGCCCGCCCTCGTCACCGCCGTGCTCGACCACGGCGACAGCCGTTCCCGTACCGCGCTGGCCCGCCATTCCCGGCTCGACACCCGGGTTCTCGCCCGGCTGGCCGCGATCGGCGACTCCCGCGTCTCGGCCGCCGTCTACCGCAACCCGCGCACCACCGCATCCCTGCGCCGCACCATCGCGCACCGGACCGACACCGTCCCCCTCGACGACACGCTGCTCGCCGAGCTGACGGCACCGCACGGCGATGTGCCGCACTCCTGGCTGGCGCCGCTGCTCGGCTCCGGCGACCCGCGGCTCGTGGGCCTCGCGCTGCGGGTCGGGTTCCGCCAGGCCGCGCAGCAGTACGCGCTGTTGCGGGTCTGGGAGCGCAGCGGCCCGGACGCCGTACGCGCACTGCTCGACGACCCCGCCGCGACCGCCTGGCTGAGCCGGGCCGTCGTGACCACGGTGACCGGGGCCCTGTCCGATACCGGCGGCGACGCCCGGCACCGGCTGCGCGCGCGGTGCGAACCGTACGAGGACCCCGCCCGGCTGCCCGCGCTGCTGGCCACCGCGCGGGGCACCAGCACCCTGCGCGATCTGCTGGCCGAGCCGTACGCGCACGATCTCGGCGCCCTGGCCGCGGCCCATGCCTCTACCCCGTTCATGCCCAAGGCCTGCGAGGAGCTGGCCCGCCACGAGGCGGCGGACGACACACAGCGCCTGGCGTTCCGGCTGAGCGTCCTCAACGAGCCGTGGCGGGCCGGCGGACGCCGTGCGGGCAACAGCACCCCGCCCGCGCGACGCCTGGCCGAGGAGGCGCTCGACGACAGCGCGACCCGCTGGGCGGAGGGCATGGTGGGAGCGGGTCTCCTCGACCCCGTCGAGCTGGTCCGCACCGCGCGGCCCGCCGTCCACGCCATGGCCGCGCTCGCCCGGCTCGCCGAACGGAACCTGCTCGACGAGGCGACCGCCGCCGAACTCCGGGCACTGGCCGCCGCCCACCTGGGCGAACGGCCGCACACCTGGGCGGCGCTCGACACCCTGCTGCCCGAACACCGCGGAACGGTCGTGGAGTTGATCGCCGGGGCGGGAGCGGCCCCCGTCGCGGAGACCGGCGACCCCGGCGCGCCGGCCGCGGCGGCGCCACCGCCCCGGCCGCCCCTGAACCGGGCGGAACGGGTCCACGCCCTGGCCGCCCTCGATCTGCTGTACTCCCTCGCGCCCGCCGATGCGCCACGGCCCGCCTCCCCCGACGTCCTGCGCGCGCTGAGCGTGTACGACTGGAGCGACGCGCCCGGCCTCGCCACCCCCGATTGGTTCGCCGACGCCTGCGCCGCCGAGGGCATCCCCGCGTCCGAGGACGGCTTCGCGTACGCCGCGCCCAGCCTCGACGAGATACGGGCGAAGCTCCCGGCGACGCAGGGATCGGGCGCACAGCTCACCGAACACGCCTACCGCCAGGGCGTGTTGCCCGCGGAAGAGCTGATCGCCCTGCTGCCCGCACACCGACTGCTCGCGCTGCCCCACGACTGGCGCCGGCTGGCATTCGCGGAGGCATGGCGCTCCGCGCTCGCCCGGCGGCTGCGCTCCGGGCTCGGCACCGACCCCGACGCATGGCTCCGCCTGGCCGCGACGGTGACGGCGTCCGAGGCCGCCTCGGAGGGGCTGACCTGGGCGGAGTTGCTGGGGCGCGCACAGTCGCGGTCCGGTGAAGCCGTCGGGGCGACGGGCGGCGGGCCACTCGTGCCGAAGCCCGGACCGGGCACACCCGACGAGGCGATCAAGCTCCTGGAGCGCGGCAACCACCTGTGGACGTGGCCGGTGGGCACTCTGCTCTGCCTGGCCGATGCCGAGGTCGTCGATGCCGTGCTGCCCCGGCTCGGCCCCGACGGGCCCTGGCTCCTGGCCGCGTACCTGCTGCGGTACGACCGCACTCCGCGCCGGGTCCTGGACCGGCTGCTCGCCGGACGCGACCGCGACGCGCTGCGCGTCCTGGCCGCGCAGGCCCGCTGGATGAAGAAGAGCGGGTCGGTGGAGCGCCTCGTCGACCTCGACGACCCCGACGTGGACCTCGCCCTGCTGCGGCACTGGAGCCCCCGGCGCACCGTCCACCGGATCGTGACCCGCTCACGGCCCGGCGCGGGGAGGATGTCGCTGGGCGGCCGGGTGCTGGCCGACTGGCGCGCCCGCGGCTCCGCCCGCCCCGCCGGGGGCCTGATGTGGCTCTGTTCCGCCGAACCCGATCTCGTCGGGGAACTGCTCGCCAAGGAAGGGACGAAGCTCGACGTCGCCCATCAAATCCTCGGCTGTCTGCGGCTGTTCGAGCACGGTGGCGCCGACCGGCTGGCCCGCGTCGCGGGCGCGGACCTGCTGGGCCGGGCCGCCACCACCGTGTGCGCGAAGGCTCTGGCCGCCGCCGACCCCGCCACCGTGCTCCGCGCCCGGCTCGACCGCGAGCTGGCACCGGGCAAGCTCGTCGCGAAGCTGCGGCGCGCCCGGCACGCCGCGTTCGCGCGCCACATCATCGAGTCGCTGCCGCCGGGCGAGGCCGTGGACTGGGCGGCCCTCGAAGCCGCCCACGCCGAGGACCCGCTCCCGTACTGGTCCGACGTGGTCCGCCTCGACGACGTGCCGGAGGAGGTCCGGCTGCGGCACGCGGCGCTGCTGCCCGAGCCGGGCCCCGACGGCCTGTCCGGGAGCGTGCGGCTGACCCGGGAACGGGCCCGGCACGGGCTCGGCGGCCTGTTCCACTGCGCACCGGCCACCCAGTTGGACGGCCTGCTCGCGGCGGGCCTGCTGACCGGCGCGGACCTGCTGCGGTCGGCCGCCCCGGCCGCGCGGATCCTCGCCTACCTGGGCGGAACCGCCCGCCGCACGGACGCCCCGCCCGAGGCCACCACCGCCCGGACCGGCCTCGCGGAGCTCGTACACTCCCGGCTCGGCACGGACGAGACGGCCTGGACCCACGTCGCCGAGCGCCTGACCGGGCAGGACCCCGAGTGGGAGCCCATGTCACCGGTGACCGCCCTGCTCAGCGGGTGCTCCACCGGGGAGAACCATTCACCGGAGAAGTGGCCGAGTACCGGTACGGGCACCTGATCAGCCTGGACGAGGTGGACGGCCGGGGCTTCGACCGGTACGAGGTGTACCGCTTGGTCCGGGTCACCGCCGCCGAGGTGGCGGCGGTGCGGGTGGAGACCGATGAGGCGCGGTACGGGCATCGCCGGTGGACGGTGGACGAGTTGGCGACCACCCGGGAGTCGGTCCGGCCGAAGGGGATGGGCGGGCTGCTGCGGCCCCTGCTCGGCGCCCCGTCCCCGCCCCGTGCGCCGCTGCATCCGGGCGACTTCGGCCGGGACAACGTCCCGGCCGGGCCGGGCGCCGGCGTGCGCGGCTGACGCCGGCCGTGGTGCGGTGCGGGCCGGCAGCCGCCGGGCCCCGCACCGCCCCGTGCGGGTCAGTCGAAGATCGGGCCCTGTGTGCGGGTGCGCTTGATCTCGTAGAAGCCGGGGATCGACGCCACCAGCAGCGTGCCGTCCCACAGCTTCGCCGCCTCCTCGCCCTTCGGGGCGGGGGTGACGACCGGGCCGAAGAAGGCGATCTGCTCGCCGTCCGCGCCCGGAACGGCGATGACCGGGGTGCCGACGTCCTGGCCGACCTTGTCGATGCCCTCCTTGTGGGAGGCGCGCAGCTCGGTGTCGTACACGTCCGAGTCCGCGAAGTCGGCCAGCTCGGCCGGCAGGCCGACGTCCTGGAGCGCGGCCACGACCGCCTCGCGGGTGGCGCCCTCGCCCTGGTTGTGGAAGCGGGTGCCGAGCGCGGTGTACAGCGGGCCCACGACGTCGTCGCCGTGCTTCTGCTGGGCGGCGACGACGACGCGGACCGGGCCCCAGCCCTTCTCCAGCAGCTCGCGGTACTCCTCCGACAGCTCGTCGAGCCTGTCCTCGTTGAGGACGGACAGGCTCATCACGTGCCAGCGGACCTCGACGTCACGGACCTTCTCCACCTCCAGCATCCAGCGCGATGTCATCCAGGCCCAGGGGCAGAGCGGGTCGAACCAGAAATCGACGGGGGTCTTTCCGGTCGTCGCCGTGCTGTTGTCAGACATGTCTCTCCTCATGAGGGCAATCGCATCCGTGCGCGAGAACGTCCCGGGGCACATCAGCCATTCCCGTATGCCGGGGCGAGTGACGGCATGGGAGGATCAAAGTATTCGAACGTGACACAAAGGAGTGTGCCCGTGCCCGGTGAGAACCTGTCCCGCGACGAGGCCCGCGAGCGGGCCGAGCTGCTCAGCGTCGACGGCTACGAGGTCGATCTCGATCTGCGTTCCGCCGTCGGCGGGCCCGACGGGGACGGGGACGCCGCCTCCGGTCCGCGGACCTTCCGCTCGGTGACCACGATCCGGTTCCGCAACGCGCGGGCGGGGGCGTCGACCTTCGCGGATCTGGTGGCGCCTGCCGTGAACGCGGTGACGCTGAACGGGCAGCCGCTCGACCCCGCCGCCGTCTTCGACGGCACCCGGGTGGCGCTGGAGGACCTCCCGGAGGGTGCCAACACCCTGGTGGTCGACGCGCAGTGCGCGTACAGCCGGACCGGTGAGGGTCTGCACCGGTTCGTCGACCCGGAGGACGGCGAGGTCTACCTCTACACGCAGTACGAGCCGGCCGACTCGCGTCGTGTCTTCGCGAACTTCGAGCAGCCCGACCTGAAGGCCCCCTTCCGCTTCCAGGTGACGGCGCCCGAGGGCTGGACGGTCCGGAGCAACGGAGCAGAGGAGTCGCGGGACGGCGAGGTCCGGCGGTTCGCCGAGACGAAGCCGATCTCCACGTACATCACGGCGGTCGTCGCCGGTCCGTACCACTACGTGACGGACTCCTACAGCCGCACCTTCGAGGACGGCACGACGCTGGAGATCCCGCTCGGCGCGATGTGCCGCAAAGGTCTCGCCCGGCACTTCGACGCGGACGACATCTTCCTGATCACCAAGCAGGGCCTGGACTTCTTCCACGACAACTTCGACTATCCGTACCCGTTCGGGAAGTACGACCAGGCGTTCGTGCCCGAGTACAACCTCGGCGCGATGGAGAACCCGGGCTGTGTCACGTTCCGCGAGGAGTACATCTTCCGCGGCAAGGTGACGCAGGCGGCGTACGAGAGCCGGGCCAATGTCATCCTGCACGAGATGGCCCACATGTGGTTCGGGGACCTCGTCACCATGCAGTGGTGGGACGACCTGTGGCTGAAGGAGTCGTTCGCCGACTTCATGGGTGCCTTCACGATGGTCGAGTCGACCCGTTTCAAGGACGGCTGGGTCACCTTCGCCAACAACCGCAAGTCCTGGGCGTACCGCGCCGACCAGCTGCCGTCCACCCACCCGGTCACGGCCGACATCCGTGACCTGGAGGACGCCAAGCTCAACTTCGACGGCATCACGTACGCCAAGGGCGCCTCGGTGCTGAAGCAACTGGTGGCGTACGTGGGGCGGGAGGCGTTCCTGGAGGGCGCCCGGCGCTACTTCAAGAAGCACGCCTACGGCAACACGCAGCTGGGCGATCTGCTGTCGGTGCTGACCGAGACGTCGGGGCGGGACATGGCCGCCTGGTCGCGGTCGTGGCTGCAGACCGCGGGCGTCAACTCGCTGGCCCCGGTGGCGACGTACGACGCGGCCGGCCGGATCACGGAGCTGGCGGTCATCCAGGAGGCGGCCGAGTCGCACCCGGAGCTGCGGCCGCACCGGGTCGCGGTCGGCCTGTACCGGCGTGCCGCCGACGGCGACCTGGTGCGCTACGCCCGCGCCGAGGTGGACGTGGCCGGGCCGCGCACGGTGGTCGGGGAGCTGGCGGGGGCCGAGCGGCCCGAGCTGATCCTGGTCAACGACGACGACCTCACGTACTGCAAGGTCCGCTTCGACGAGGTGTCGCTGGCCACGCTGCGGGCGCACCTCGGCGACATGACCGACCCGCTGGCACGGGCGCTGTGCTGGTCCGCGCTGTGGAACATGACCCGGGACGGGCTGATGCCGGCCCGCGACTTCGTCTCCCTGGTGCTGGCCTTCGCCGGCCGGGAGTCCGACATCGGCGTGCTCCAGATGCTGCACGCCTGGACCCGGACCTCGCTGACGCAGTACGCGACGCCCGGGTGGCGCGAGGAGGGCGGCCGGGCGCTGGCCGAGGGCGCGCTGCGGGAGCTGCGGGTCGCCGAGCCGGGCAGCGAGCACCAGCTGGCGTGGGCGCGGTTCTTCGCGTCGGTGGCCGACTCGGAGGCGGACTTCCGGCTGCTGTCGGGGCTGCTGGACGGCTCGGCCCGGATCGACGGGCTCGACGTCGACCAGGAGCTGCGGTGGGCGTTCCTGTCCCCGCTGGCCGCGCACGGGGTGGCCGACGAGTCGGTCATCGATGCCGAACTGGCCCGCGACGACACGGCGTCCGGCAAGCGGCACCAGGTGCGGTGCCTGGCGTCGCGGCCCTCCGCCGCGGTCAAGGCACAGGCGTGGGCGGGTGTCGTGGAGTCGGACGCGCTGTCCAACGCACTGGTGGAGGCGACGATCTCGGGCTTCACGCAGTCGTCGCAGCGGGAGCTGCTGGCGCCGTACACGGGCAAATACTTCGACGCGATCGAGCGGGTCTGGGCCGAGCGGTCGATCCAGATCGGGGTGATCGTGGTCAAGGGCCTGTTCCCGGCACTTCAGGACGACCCGGCGACGCTGGCCGCGACGGACGAATGGCTGTCCGCCCACGCGGACGCGGCGCCGGCGCTGCGCAGGCTGGTACTGGAGGCCCGGGACGATCTGGCGCGGGCGCTGCGGGCACAGGCCTGCGACGCGAACGCGGCGGAGGCCGGGGCAGCGGCCGGGCTCTGAGGACGCGGACGGGGTGGGGCGGGGCCGGCGTGTCCGGTGCCGCCCCGCTCCGGCCCGCACGGCTGTCGGAAGGGGTCGGGCCGGGCCTTTTCGGTCGCCGAGCGTGCGTACTTCAGGACGGCGTTGTCCTGAATTGTCGACGAGCGTGTAACAGGGGTTAGCGCCGCCACGCCCTGCGGGATACCCCGGAGCATGACCAAGAACACCCCACCCTCCGCCGCCTCCCCCTGCCACTCCCGTACCGCCGCCGATCTCCGTCAACGCGTGCTGTCCGCAGCGCAGTTGAAGATGCGGGGCGTGTCCGTCGCGGAGGCCGCCGCGCGCTGCGGGGACGGCGGGCCGTGGCAGCGGCCGCTGCCCGGCGTGTACCTGCTGCACCGGGAACCGCCCACCGGCGAGGAACGGCTGCGTGCCGCCCTGCTGTACGCCGGCCGGCCACCGGCCTCCGGCCGCCGGAGCGTACCGGTGCAGCCGGGCCGGGAGACGGAGCCGGAGTCCGGGTACGGCGAGGCCATGATCACCGGGCTCGCCGCGCTCGCCCTGCACGGGTTGGCCGCCGCCCCGCCGCCCTCGTCGGCGGACGCCGTCGACGTACTGGTGCCGCGCACCCGGCGACTGCGCTCGGTCGGGTACGTACGCCTGGTGCGCTCCGCCGGGACGCCCCGTGCCGCGCAGTTGCGCGGCCTGCCCGTGGCCCCCGTGGAGCGGGCGCTCACGGATGCGATCGCCGGGCTCGGTGATCCCCTGGCCGTACGCGGGCTGCTCATCGAGGCGGTGCGCGGCGGGCACTGCGAACCGGCCGTCGTCGTACGCGAGTTGAACCGCGCCAAGCTGCTGGGGCGGCCCCAGGTGGTGGCGGCCGTCGACTCCTTCCTCGCCGAGGGCCGGGCGCTGGCGGAGGGCCGGCTCTACGACCTGGTGCGGACGTACGACCTGCCGGAGCCGTTGTGGAACGTGGAGCTGCGGCTGCCCGGCGGCCCCCCGCTCGGCGGCGTGGACGCCTACTGGCCCGAGCAGGCGGTCGCCGTGGAGCTGGAGACCAGGGCGCCGCGGCGCGGCGGGCCCGGGAACGGCCGGTACCGGGAGGAGCGCGAGGACCGGTGGTCCGCGTACGCCGCCCGGCGGGAGCACCTGGAGCGGCTGGGCATCACCGTCGTCCACCTCTCGCCGAGGAAACTCCGCGACACGGGCGAGCAGCAGGCGGTCGTGGTGCGTACGGCGCTGATGGCGGCGGCCTACCGCGAACCGGCCGCGCAGGTGATGGTCCTGCCCCGTTGAGGCGGAACGGCGAAGAACGGCGGAGCGGGCCACAGGCGCCACATATCCACCGCTTCATCCCTGATGGCGCATCGGTACCGGTGGCGGGATTCTGCCATGTCCACATCTCGCCCCCTCCAACTCTCCACAAACCCCTGTCATTTACGAAAGGGTGAGCGGTCATCCGGTACCGAATTCCGGACTCTCTCTTTCATATCCAGGGATGCTGATGACCTCCGAATCCCCCAGTTCCATACCCGGGGCGAGACGCGTGGCCCGAGTCGCGGCTGCCGCCGGTCTGGTGGCCGCACTGGCCGCCACCGGCGTCGCCCCCGTCTTCGCCGCCGACGCGCCCGACACCGCTCCCGTCAAGTCGGCTGCCGAGGGCGCCACGGCGGACAAGCTCGGCACCAACGACGAGCAGCTTCTGGCCAAGGCGAAGGCCAAGGGCCAGAAGAACATCACGATGATGGTCGCCACCGCTCCCGGTGCGACCGAGCAGGTCTCCAAGCAACTGGACGCCGTCAAGGGCTCCGTGCTGGGACGCACGTACGACAAGCTCGGCTACGTACGGGCCACCGTGCCCACCGCGACCGCCGACGCGACCATCAAGGCGGCGTCCAAGCTGTCGTCCGTCCACGGCATCGATCTCAAGCAGGAGATCAAGCTGGACGACCCGACGCCGACCGCGGACCGGGCCACCGGCGCCAAGGTCAGCACCCGGTCGACCGGTTCCTACCCGGCGCCCGGCAAGAAGACCCCGGCGAGGAACCCGTACAACCCGTCCTTCGAGACGGGCGCGGTCGACTTCGTCCAGCAGCACCCGAAGGCCGACGGCCGCGGGGTGACCATCGGCATCCTCGACTCGGGTGTCGACCTCGGCCACCCGGCGCTGCAGAAGACCACCACCGGTGCCCGCAAGATCGTCGACTGGGTGACCGCGACCGACCCGGTCAGTGACGGCGACGGCACCTGGCTGCGGATGACGGACGCCGTGTCCGGCCCGACGTTCACGTACAAGGGCAGCACGTACAAGGCGCCCGAGGGCGACTACCGGATCAAGCTGTTCGCCGAGGCCGCCACCAGGGGCGGCGACATGGCGGGCGACCTGAACCGCGACGGTGACACCACCGATGTCTGGGCCGTGCTCTACGACCCGGTCACCGGCACCACCCGCGTCGACCTGAACGGCAACGCGGACTTCTCCGACGACGGCGTGCTCAAGCCGTACAAGGAGAAGCACCAGGTCTCCTACTTCGGCAAGGACGACCCGCGGACCGATGTCGCCGAGCGGATCCCGTTCGTCGTCGAGACCCGCAAGAACGTCGTCTACAACGCCGCCGGCGACACCTCCGACTACGTCAACATCGGTGTCATCGAGAGCGAGCACGGCACCCACGTCGCGGGCATCACCGCCGCGAACGGCCTGTTCGGCGGCAAGATGAACGGTGCCGCGCCGGGCGCGAAGATCGTCTCCTCGCGTGCCTGCACCTGGGACGGCGGCTGCACCAACATCGCGCTCACCGAGGGCATGATCGACCTCGTCGTGAACCGCGGTGTCGACGTCGTCAACATGTCGATCGGCGGTCTGCCGCCGCTCAACGACGGCAACAACGCCCGCGCCGCGCTCTACAAGCGGCTCATCGACATCTACGGCGTCCAGCTGGTCATCTCGGCCGGCAACGACGGCCCGGGCGTCAACACCATCGGTGACCCCGGCCTCGCCGACCACGTGATCTCCGTCGGCGCGTCGATCTCCAAGGAGACCTGGGCCGCCAACTACGGCTCCAACGTCACCAAGAAGTACGACATGATGCCCTTCTCCTCGCGCGGTCCGCGTGAGGACGGCGGCTTCGCGCCGATCCTGACGGCCCCGGGCGCGGCCATCAACACCACCCAGACCTGGCTGCCCGGCGGCCCGGTCAAGGAGTCGGGCTACTCGCTCCCGGCCGGCTACTCCATGCTGCAGGGCACCTCCATGGCCTCGCCGCAGGCCGCCGGTGCGACCGCGCTGCTGCTGTCCGCCGCGAAGCAGAAGCACATCGAGCTGCCCCCGGCAGACCTGCGCACCGCGCTGACCAGCACCGCCACCCACATCAAGGGTGTGCCCGCGCACGCCCAGGGCTCCGGTCTGATCGACATCGTCGGCGCCTGGAAGCAGATCGAGAAGCAGGGCACCCCGGCGCACGAATACTCGGTGAAGGCCCCGGTCGACACCGCGATCGACTTCGCGCTGGCGACCCCCGGCTTCGGCACCGGCCTGTACGACCGCGAGGGCGGTCTCAAGGTCGGCCAGACGAAGACGTACGACGTCACGGTCACCCGCACCACGGGCCCGGACAAGGCCGTCAAGCACAAGCTGTCGTGGAAGAACAACGACGGCACCTTCAAGCTGACCGGTCCGAGCACCGTCTCGCTGCCGCTGGACAAGCCGGTCACCGTCAAGGTGCAGGCGAAGCCGGGCAGCAAGGGCGTGCACAGCGCGATCCTGAAGGTGGACGACAGCAAGACCGTCGGCGTGGACCAGCAGATCCTCACCACGGTCGTCGTCTCCACGAAGCTGGTGAAGCCCGCCTACGCGTTCAAGGCGTCCGGTTCGGTGCAGCGCAACAGCAGCGAGTCGTACTTCCTGACCGTTCCGGAGGGCGCCAAGACCCTTGAGGTCGCCATCGGCGCGCTGCGCTCGGGCAGCCAGACCCGCTTCATCTCGATCCACCCGTACGGGGTGCAGATGGAGGACAGCTCCACGATCTTCTGCTACCCGAACTACGAGAACCCGGCCAACACCTGCCGCCCCGACGTGCGCTCCTACAAGGACCCGCAGCCGGGCGTCTGGGAGATCGAGGTCGAGGCACGGCGTACGTCGCCGCTGCTGGACAACCCGTACAAGCTCGACGTCTCGCTGCTCGGCGCCACCTTCGACCCGGCGGTGCAGACCATCCCCGAGGCGAAGATCGGCACCCCGGCCGCGGTGGACTGGAAGGTCACCAACAACGCGGGTGACCTGGAGGGCAAGCTCAAGGGCGGCTCGCTGGGCTCGGCCAAGGTCGACAAGCCGTCGATCAGGACGGGCGACCAGCAGGAGTACACGGTCACCATCGGTGAGGGCGTCGAGAAGCTGGACGTCAACATCGGCGGCACGGCGGACGCCAACGCGGACCTGGACCTGTACGTCTACCTGGGCGACACCGAGGTCGGGAAGTCCACCACGGCGGGCTCCGAAGAGGCCGTCAGCCTGGCCAAGCCGGCCGCCGGCACGTACACCGTCGTCATCGACGGCTACGACGTCCCGGCCGGGACCACCACGTACGACTACCGCGACGTGTACTACGCACCGTCGCTCGGCACGATCAAGGTCGACGAGTCGAAGGCCGTGAACCTGGCCAACGGCGCCTCCGCCCGGATCGCCGCCGAGGTCGCGGTCGCCGGGGCGGCCCCCGAGGGCCGGCAGTTCTTCGGCGAGGTCCACCTGGTGAACAGCCGCGGCACCGCCGCGGGCACCGGCAGCGTCGTGATCGAGAAGGTCACGAAGTAACGGTCACCGTGTGATCCGTACGACAGGTACGGCGGTGGGGCGGGCGCTCGATGGAGCTCCCGCCCCACTTCTGTGTGCCCGGCCGGGCGGTTGCTGTCCGTACCCCGGACAATGGATTGGACAAGAAAGCCGTGGACATACGCATCATGGAGCGGCAACCGTCTCAGTTCGTACGTTCGAAGGAGTCCCTGTGAAGGTCGGAATCGTCGGCGCCACCGGTCAGGTCGGCACAGTCATGCGCGGGATCCTGGCCGAGCGGAAATTCCCGGCCGACGAACTGCGACTGTTCGCCTCCGCACGCTCCGCGGGCTCGACGATCGAGTGGGAAGGCCGGGAGATCACCGTCGAGGACGCCTCGACGGCCGACTACACCGGGCTGGACATCGTGCTGTTCTCGGCCGGCGGCGCCACGTCGAAGGCGCTCGCCGAGAAGGTCGCCTCGCAGGGCGCCGTCGTGATCGACAACTCCTCCGCCTGGCGCAAGGACCCCGAGGTCCCGCTGGTCGTCTCCGAGGTCAACGCGCACGCGATCGCCGACCGGCCCAAGGGCATCATCGCCAACCCGAACTGCACCACGATGGCCGCCATGCCCGTGCTGCGCCCGCTGCACGACGAGGCCGGTCTCCAAACGCTGACCGTCGCCACCTACCAGGCGGTGTCCGGCTCCGGTCTGGCCGGTGTCGCCGAGCTGCACGGCCAGGCTTCCAAGGTCGTCGCCGAGGCCGACAGGCTCACCCACGACGGCGAGGCCGTCGAGTTCCCCGAGCCGAACGTCTACAAGCGCCCGATCGCCTTCAACGTGCTGCCGCTGGCCGGTTCGATCGTGGACGACGGCTCCTTCGAGACCGACGAGGAGCAGAAGCTCCGCAACGAGTCCCGCAAGATCCTGGAGATCCCGGAGCTGAAGGTGTCCGGCACCTGCGTCCGGGTGCCGGTCTTCTCCGGCCACTCGCTCCAGGTCAACGCCCGTTTCGCCCGCCCGATCAGTGTGGAGCGCGCGTACGAGCTGCTGAAGGACGCGCCGGGCGTCGAGATCTCCGAGATCCCCACCCCGCTCCAGGCGGCCGGCAAGGACGCCTCCTTCGTCGGCCGGATCCGGGTCGACGAGACCGTGGAGAACGGCCTCGCGCTCTTCGTCTCCAACGACAACCTGCGCAAGGGCGCGGCGCTGAACGCGGTGCAGATCGCGGAGCTGGTCGCGGCGGAGCTGAACGGCTGACGCCGAACGCGTGAAAGGGCGGCCACCGGGTCCGGTGGCCGCCCTTTCGTGTGCGTGGTGTCCGGTGTCCGTCAGAGGGCGAGGTGGCGCCGCAGGGCGGCGTCGATCTCGGCCATGCGCCGGCGGGGGACGGTGCCGATCCGCTTCAGCACACGTTCCGGGGTGACTGCCCGAACCTGTTCGCACTGGGCCTTCGAGTCCTTCGGCAGACGGCACTCGTCGGCCCTGAGCAAGACCTGGAACGTGAGAACACGGGCGGTGTTGGACGTCAGAGGCACCACGGTGACGACGCCCCTGCCGTTGAGCTCGACCGACTGGTTCGCGGCGTTGTTGGACACGATCACGGCCGGTCTGACCTTGTTGGCCTCGCTCCCCCTGGCCGGCTCCAGATCGACCAGGTGGATGTCCCCCCTACGCATCTGCGATGCCGTCCCCGACCGTGCGGTCCCAGAGCTCGGCGTCCTCGCTCGCGTCCCACTCCTCGAACGCCTCCGTGTACTCCGCCTCCAGTCCGGCGGCACGCAGCAGCTCGATCGCGGCGTGTATCACCGCGGACCGGGAGTCGGCGTTGGTCTTCACGGCGTACTCGTCGACGAAGGCGACGTCCTCCTGCGGCAAGCTCACACTGATCTTCACACCATCGATGCTACCGCTGGTGGCACGCATATGGCCACTCCACCGGGGCCTGCGACGTGGAAGGATGACCGGAAACGTCACATACCAAGGAGATGACCGCGTGCCTGGCACGAATCTGACCCGCGAAGAGGCACAGGAGCGGGCGCGCCTGCTGACCGTGGACGCGTACGAGATCGATCTCGACCTCTCCGGAGCGCAGGAGGGCGGCACCTACCGGTCCGTGACCACCGTGCGCTTCGACTCCGCCGAAGCCGGTGCGGAGACCTTCATCGACCTGGTCGCCCCGGCCGTGCACGAGGTCGAGCTGAACGGCAAGTCGCTGGACGTCGCGGCCGTGTTCCGCGACTCGCGCATCGCCCTGCCGCACCTGGTCGCGGGCTCCAACGAGCTGAAGGTCGTCGCCGACTGCGCGTACACCAACACGGGCGAGGGCCTGCACCGCTTCGTCGACCCGGTCGACCAGCAGGCGTACCTCTACACCCAGTTCGAGGTGCCGGACGCCCGCCGTGTCTTCGCGAGCTTCGAGCAGCCGGACCTGAAGGCGACGTTCCGGTTCACCGTGACGGCTCCGGAGGGCTGGACGGTCATCTCGAACTCGCCGACGCCCGAGCCGCGGGACAACGTCTGGTCCTTCGAGCCGACGCCGCGCATCTCGTCGTACATCACGGCCCTGATCGTCGGCCCGTACCACTCGGTGCACAGCAGCTACGAGAAGGACGGCCAGTCCGTCCCGCTCGGCATCTACTGCCGTCCGTCGCTGGCCGAGTTCCTCGACGCGGACGAGATCTTCGACGTCACCCGGCAGGGCTTCGACTGGTTCCAGGAGAAGTTCGACTACGACTACCCGTTCGCCAAGTACGACCAGCTCTTCGTCCCGGAGTTCAACGCCGGCGCGATGGAGAACGCGGGCGCGGTCACCATCCGCGACCAGTACGTGTTCCGCTCGAAGGTGACGGACGCGGCGTACGAGCGGCGTGCCGAGACCATCCTGCACGAGCTGGCGCACATGTGGTTCGGCGACCTCGTCACCATGGAGTGGTGGAACGACCTGTGGCTGAACGAGTCGTTCGCCACGTACACCTCGGTCGCCTGCCAGGCGTACGCCGAGGGCTCGAAGTGGCCGAACTCCTGGACCACGTTCGCCAACTCCGAGAAGACCTGGGCCTACCGCCAGGACCAGCTGCCCTCCACGCACCCGATCATGGCGGACATCCGTGACCTGGACGACGTGCTGGTCAACTTCGACGGGATCACCTACGCCAAGGGCGCCTCGGTCCTGAAGCAGCTGGTGGCGTACGTCGGCATGGACGAGTTCTTCAAGGGCGTCCAGGCGTACTTCAAGGCGCACGCGTTCGGCAACACCCGGCTGTCCGACCTGCTGGGCGCGCTGGAGGAGACCTCCGGCCGCGACCTGAAGACCTGGTCGAAGGCGTGGCTGGAGACGGCGGGCATCAACATCCTGCGCCCGGAGCTCACCACGGACGAGAACGGCCACGTCACGTCGTTCACCGTGCTCCAGGAGGCCCCGGCCCTCCCGGCCGGCGCGAAGGGCGAGCCGACGCTGCGGCCGCACCGCATCGCCATCGGCTGCTACGACCTCGACGGCTCCGGCAAGCTGGTCCGTGCGAACCGGATCGAGCTGGACGTCGACGGCGCGCGCACGGCCGTGCCGTTCCCGGCCGGTACCGCCCGCCCCGCCGTGATCCTGCTCAACGACGACGACCTCTCGTACGCGAAGGTCCGGCTCGACGAGGAGTCGCTGCGCGTCGTCACCGAGCACCTCGGTGACTTCACCGAGTCCCTCCCCCGCGCCCTGTGCTGGGCCTCCGCCTGGGACATGACCCGCGACGGCGAGCTGGCCACCCGCGACTACCTGGCCCTGGTGCTCTCCGGCATCGGCAAGGAGTCGGACATCGGCGTCGTCCAGTCGCTGCACCGTCAGGTGAAGCTCGCGCTGGACCTGTACGCGGCGCCGGAGTGGCGCGAGGCCGGGCTGACCCGGTGGACCGAGGCCACGCTCGCGCACCTGCGCGCGGCGGAGCCGGGCAGCGACCACCAGTTGGCCTGGGCCCGTGCCTTCGCGGCGACGGCCCGCACCCCGCAGCAGACGGACCTGCTCCAGTCGCTGCTGGACGGCCGGGAGACGATCGAGGGCCTGGCCGTCGACACCGAGCTGCGCTGGGCGTTCGTCGAGCGGCTCGCCGCGACCGGTCTCATCGAAGAGGACGAGATCGCCGCCGAGTACGAGCGCGACAGGACGGCGGCGGGCGAGCGCCACGCGGCGACCGCCCGCGCGGCACGCCCCACCGAGGAGGCGAAGGCGGAGGCGTGGGCCTCGGTCATCGAGTCCGACAAGCTGCCGAACTCCCTCCAGGAGGCGGTCATCGCCGGCTTCGTCCAGACGGACCAGCGCGAACTGCTGGCCCCGTACACGGAGAAGTTCTTCGCCGCGGTCAAGGACGTCTGGGACTCGCGCAGCCACGAGATGGCCCAGCAGGTCGCGATCGGCCTCTACCCGAGCCTCCAGGTCTCGCAGGCCACCCTGGACGCCACGGACGCCTGGCTCTCCTCGACGGAGCCGAGCGCGGCCCTGCGCCGTCTGATGTCGGAGTCCCGCTCGGGCGTGGAACGCGCCCTGAAGGCCCGCACGGCCGACGCGGCGGCGGCGACGGTGTAACGGCCGTCCCCGCGCCCGCCGGGGGCAGGAGAACAGGGGCGCCCCGGACCGTGCGAACGGTCCGGGGCGCCCCTGCCGTTCCGCGCTTCGCCGGGAGGCGCGCTCCGGTCCGGGCTCCCGCCCGGCTCACACCCAAAACGTATTGCCGCCCGGGTCGACCACCGCCTCGATCCGTGCGCCGACGCATGCCCGTGCCGCGCTGTGGGCATCAGGCAGTTCGCCTCGAAGGGCGGGAACCCGGGGCCTTCGAGGCGCATGCGGAGCCAGATCATCCGGGAGGTGCCGTCCTGGCTCACGTCCTCGGGGCCGACCTCGATCACTTCCGCCACGGCCTCGATTCCGTCCGCTTCGAGGCCGATCGTCGACTGCCGGACGGTCCAGTCGTACAGCACCGTGCCGAATCCCACGTGGGCGACGAGCGCCGCGAACAGGGCGGCGGCGGCCGTGAGCACCAGGTCCACGTCCCTCACCTCGCCGGACGCCGCCCGCAGCCCCATGACCACGGCCGTGCCGGCGCCGCCGAGGAGGAGCGCCAGGCCGATGGCGCAGGCGATCACGGCCAGGACCGGTCCGATCGGGGCCATCCGCTCGGCTCCGGTGCTGCTCTCCTCGGGCATGGCGGCACCGTAGCCCGCACCGGCCCCGGGCAACAGGCTTGCCGCCGGGGGCCGTTGGCGGTGCTGGAGACCGCCCGTCGGACGGGCGCCGATCGCGCAGCCGTCCGACGGGCGGAAGCAGGGAGGCGCGGGGCCCGGGTCAGGCGCCCGACTCCTCGTAGCGGTGGGCGAGTTCGGTCGCGCCGGATTCCGTCAGGCTGCCGTGCAGGCGCATGCGGGCGACGCCGCCGTCCGGGAAGGCGTCGAGGCGGACATGGGTGACGATCGCCCGGGCGCGGAGCGGGAAGCGGTGCAGGGTGTCGGGCTGGAGCCGGGTGCGGGGGATGATCTCGAACCATTCGCCGGTCTCGCCGTTGCGGCCCTGGAGGGCGATCCAGCCGGCCGAGTTGCCCTTGAGGTAGGCCGTGTCGATCTCGATCGCGCGGACCGCGCCCTGGGCGGGCAGGCGGAAGCGGACCCAGTCGTTCGTGTCGCGGACCCGGCGGCGGCGGTTCTCCCAGCCGTCGTCCATCTTGCGGGAGGTGCCGGGCAGGATGATCTGGGTCGGCGAGGAGTAGAAGCGGTCGGAGGCGTCCTCGTAACTGCCGCCGTTCAGGACCGAGATCAGGTCGAACGTGCCGAGCGTGGCGAGCCAGGACGGGTCGGGGAGGACCTCCCCGTGGACGCGGAGGCGGGCGATGCCGCCGTCGGGGTGCTGGCACAGGCGTACGTGGGTGTAGCGGCGGCCGCCGGTGATCTCGAAGCCGTTGGCGGCGTGGCCGCGCACAGGGGTCGGCGGGACGATCTCCTCCCACTTCACGTCGTCGGCGAGGAGTTCGGCGGGGCTGGGCGAGCCCTCGACCGAGGTGGCCTGGACCGAGACGCGCTGCGGGTAGTTGCCGCGGAAGTGGGCCGTGTCGACGACGATGCCGCGGATGATGCCGGGCGCGCCGAGGCGGATCAGCGCCCAGTCGTGCTCGTCGGGGGCCGGGAACGGGTGCTCCGCGTCCGCGCCGCGCCGGCGGCGGGTCTCCCAGCCGTCCATGATCTTGCCCTTGTGGCCGAAGTGCTCGGGGTCGAAGACCGCGCGCTCCCGGAGCAGGAGGTTCTCGCGCTGGGCGAAGAACTCGTCGTTGGCGGCGATCACGCCCGCGCCGAGGCGGCGGTCGGCGAGGTCGACGAGTTCGGTGAAGGGGAGGTCGGTGGTCCGGTAGTCGGCGTACGGGTCACCACCGCTGTACGGGGCGGCGTCGTTGGCGTGGGGGTCCTCGTGGTGGTTCTCATTCTGGTCGAAGGTCATGCGCCTACTGTCACGGCGGATCACCCATCAGGTCCAGTGAAAGTTTTTGCACTGTTCATTCAGTCGAAGTGAATGATTCGGCGGTCGTGGTGAGCGCGGCGAGGACCCTGGCCACCGCGGGGCCCCGCTCGGCGCCCTGCCGTACCGCCGCCACTACATGACGGCGCGGCTGGTCGGCGTCGAGCGCCCGCATCACCACGCCGCCCCGGCTGCGGCGTTCCGCCGACGCCATGCGCGGGACCAGGGCCACGCCCATGCCCGCCTCGACCATGGCCAGGATCGCCGTCCAGCCGGAGGCGCTGTGCGCCTGCTCGGGCACGAACCCGGCGGCCTCGCAGGCGGCCGTCGTGATCTGCGACCAGGGCCCCGAGCCGCCGAAGATCCACGGCTCGCCGGAGAGGTCCGCCAGCCGGAGTGCGGGCGCGGCGGCGAGGCGGTGGTCCGCGGGCAGTGCCACGTCCAGGGGGTCCGCGAGCAGCGGCAGCACCGCGAACCGGGGATCGCGGGCCGTCGGGGCGTGCGCGGCGAGGGACAGCGCGAGGTCCACGTCACCGGCGGCCAGGAGCTCGTACGCCTGCGCCGCCTCCGCCTCCCGCACCCGCACGTCGGGCCCCGGGCGGTCCTCGGCGCGCAGCCGCTGGATCGCCGGTACGACGAGGGCGGACACCGCCGTGGAGAACGCCGCGATCCGCACCTCGCCGGCCTCGCCGCGCAGATAACCGGTCAGTTCGGCGTCGGCGCGCTCCAGTTGGGCGAAGACCGCCTCGGCGTGGCGCAGCACCAGGTGCGCGGCGTCGGTGAGCCTGACCCGCCTGCCCTGGGCCTCCAGGAGCGGTACGCCGAGCTGCCTGGACAGGCCGGCGAGCTGCTGCGAGACCCCGGAGGGGGTCATCAGCAGGGCCTGTGCGGTGGCGGTGACCGTGCCCCGGTCGCGCAGGGTGCGCAGGATGCGGAGCTTCTTGACGTCCCACTCGATCATGGCCGCAACCTACCCGGCACCCCGGGCGGGGGAGACCGGCCGCGGACATGCGTGTGCGCCGCGCGGTACTCGGGGAGTACCTGCGGCGCACTCGGGACGGGCGTGGAGCGTCAGGCCTGCTTCTTGGACTTGTCCAGGACCATGACCAGGCCCGTGATGACCAGGAACAGGACGATGGGTGCCACGACGTAGAGGCCGATGGTCTCCATCGCGCTCAGGCCGGGCCCCGGGTCGTCACCGTCGTCGCGGGTGAGCGCGAGCGCGGGGGACGACATGAGCAGCATCATCAGCGTCGTTCCGGCCGCGACGGCGCCGGCGCGCATAGCGTTCTTCTTGTCCACGGTGCAAACGTAGCGAACGCCCGCGAGGGGCGCGCGCCCGGGGGTGCCGTACGGGGTTCGGGGCGGGATCCCGGGCGGAGTTCGGGTGGCGTCGCTGCCCTGGTCGCGGGACTCGCCGCGGCCTCGATCGCGGGCCGGGTCACCGGCCGGACTCCGGGTGGTCCCCCTGGGGTTCGAAGACTTCCATCAGCCGGTGCAGGCGGGGCGCGGCGGCCAGTTCCTCCAGGGTGACCGGGTGGCCCTCCGCGTCGGCGACGGGCAGGCGCCAGTTGGGGTACTGGTCCCAGGTGCCGGGGAGGTTCTGCGGGCGGCGGTCCCCCAGGGCGTCGGGCAGCCAGACGCCGGTCATGCGGGCGGGGGTGCGCAGCAGGAAGCGGTGCACGGCGCGTACGGCGCCTTCCTCATCGCCCTCGCCCTCGGGGAGCAGGCCGAGCCTGGAGAGGTACCCCAGCCATTCGGTGGTGTCCGCCGCGTCCGCCGTCACCTCCTGGTCGAGTGGGCGGGTGAGCAGGCCGAGGCGGTGGCGCAGCGTCACATGGTCGCCGCTCAGCCGGGCCGCGGTGGACGGCAGGTCGTGGGTGGTGACCGTCGCCAGGCAGTCCTCGCGCCACTGCTCGGGGGCCAGTGGGCGGCCGGTGCCCGCCCAGTCCCGTTCGAACCAGAGGACGGAGGTGCCGAGCACCCCGCGCCGGGCCAGCTCCTCGCGCACCCCGGGCTCGACGGTGCCGAGGTCCTCCCCCATGACGACCGCGCCGGCCCGGTGCGCCTCCAGGACGAGGACGGCGAGCATCGCCTCGGCGTCGTGGCCGACGTAGGTGCCCTCGGTGGGCGGGCGCCCCTCGGGCACCCACCAGAGCCGGAACAGGCCCATGACGTGGTCGATGCGCAGGGCGCCCGCGTGGGCGAGGAGCCCGCGCAGCAGTCCGCGGTACGGGGCGTAGCCGGACGCGGCGAGGACGTCCGGGCGCCAGGGCGGCAGGCCCCAGTCCTGGCCGCGGGCGTTGAAGGCGTCCGGGGGCGCGCCCACGGACATGCCGTGCGCGAAGGCGTCCTGCTGGGCCCAGGCGTCGGCGCCGCCGGGGTGCACGCCGACGGCGAGGTCGTGGACGATGCCGACGGACATGCCCGCGTCGAGGGCGGCGCGCTGGGCGTCGGCGAGCTGACCGTCGGTCAGCCAGGCGAGCCGGCAGTGGAGGTCGACCCGGTCCAGCAGCTCGCCGCGGGCGCGGGCGGTCTCCGTGGAGCGGGGGTCGCGCAGCCCGTCGGGCCAGGTGTGCCAGTCGGGACCGTGCACCTCGGCGAGGGCGCACCACAGGGCGTGGTCCTCCAGGGCCTGCCCCTGCTCGGCCAGGAAGTCGCAGTACGCGGCGCGGCGGCCCGGGGTGAGGGGCACGTTCCGTACGAGTTCGAGAGCCTGGCGCTTGAGCTCCCAGACGGCGTCACGGTCGATCAGTGCGCCCTTGTTCAGGACGGTGTCGCTGAGCGTCGCGGCGTCCTGCCGCAGGTCGTCGAGGGTGGCCCGGTCCGTCACGTGTCCGTACTCGGGGATGGACTCGATGTGCAGATGCACGGGGTCGGGGAAGCGCCGCGAGGAGGGGCGGTACGGGGACGGGTCGGAGGGGCGGCCGGGCACCGCGGCGTGGAGCGGGTTGACCTGGACGAATCCGGCGCCCAGCATCCGCCCGGACCAGGCGGCGAGGTCGGCGAGGTCACCGAGGTCGCCCATGCCCCAGGAACGGGCGGAGAGCAGGGAGTAGAGCTGGACGAGGAAGCCGTGGCTGCGGCCGGCCGGCCCGGGCGCCCGGGGCGGGGCGACGACGAGCGTGCCGGACCCGGTCCGGCCGCCGGGTGCCCGTACGGCCAGCCGGTGCACCCCGAGCGGCGGCTCGGTCCACCAGGCGGGGGCCGCGGGCGCGTGCGCACCGGCGCCCGCCGCCGCGCCCGTACCGCCGGCGCCCCGGCCGCCCCCCGGGTCCGTACGCGCGTCGGCGGCGCCCCACGCCGAAACGGCCGGATCCGGTCGGTCGGCCGGAATGCGCATCCGCGGGGGCGGGCCCGAGCCGGGGTCTTCGAGGCCGATGTCCAGAGTGGTGCCGGGCGGCAGGGCGGTCAGGGCCGCGGGCAGCGGCTCGCCGGTCCACACCACCAGCGTCGGCGGGAGCAGCCGGGAGCGGGCCGCGGACTCGGCGGCGGCGAGCGACTCCCGTACCGCCTCGGGTGTGGCGGCGTCCACGCCCAGCGCGGCGAGCACGGCAATGACCGTGTCGTCGGGGACGGACACCGTCACATCGGCGGACGGGGAGTAGGAGGTGGCGACACCGTGCAGTGCGGCGAGCCGGGACAAGCCCATTCAGACTCCTGGGGACTCCGTGCCCCATGCGCCGCCGGACGTGGCCGGCTCGCTGGTCAGCGGGGCGTTTACGGCGAGCGGGGGTTCGCTGGTCAGAGGTGTGGCGTCGGCGAGCGGCGGCTCGCTGGTGAGGGGTATCGCGTCGGCGAGCGGCGGCTCGCTCGTCAGCGGGCCGGTGCGGGGCGCCGGAACCAGGAGCGCGTCGGGGCCGGGAGCCGGGGACGCGCCGGCCGGCGGGGCGGTGGCACCCGGCGCCTGTCCGGAGAGGGCGGAGAGCAGAAGCTGTGCGGCAGCGGGCATGGCGGCCTCCTGGCCGTGGGGATACAGGACACAGCAGACCTACCCGGCGGGCTCGACCACAGACGTAGGCGTCATCACAACGAGTCCAACGTGCCCTGGGTCACATTCCGTTCCCCCCGGGCCGGTTCCCCGCAAGTTGTCCGCTCCTTTCGGCCATCCGGCGTCATCTTTGGCGTCCGCCGCCGCGCCCGATCAACGCCCGCCCCATCTGCGACTTCGGGCATTTCCGGCACACCACCCACGCGCATTGACACCCTCGCGCGCGGGTGGTGGGCTCGGAGCCCACCGGCGGCAACGAGGGAGACGAGCTATGCGGCTCAGGCGCGGAAAGCAGGCAGCGGCCATCGCGGTCGCCGTGCTCGGCGGACTGCTCTCCACAGGAGCTCCGGCCGCCGTCGCGGCCCCTTCGGCACCCGGCTCCCTCGCCGTCACCACCCCCGACCGCACGGACGACGCCGGGCTGCCCGCCGTATGGCCCCGTCCGCAGTCCATCGAGGCCGCCGGGCAGTCCGTACCGCTCTCCGCCGAGGCCACCCTCGTCGCCGACGCGCACGCCGATCCGTACGCGGTCGACGCGCTCCGGCGCGTACTGCGGGACGCGGGCGTGCGCACCGTCCACGAGGGCCTGCCCGGCCGCGGCCCGGTCCTCAGGCTCGGCGGCGACGGCGCCCGCGACGCGCTGCGCACCCTGCGCGCCCCGGAGCGCGGCGATCTGCCCACCGGGGGCTACCGGATCGCGGTGGGCCGGGTCGCCGGCCGGGACACCGTCGCCGTGGACGGTGTCGGCGAGGACGGCCTCTTCCACGGCGTGCAGACGCTGCGGCAGCTGATCCGGGACGGAGCTGTCGCCGGAGTCACCGTCAGGGACTGGCCGGGCACCGCCGTGCGCGGGATGACCGAGGGCTTCTACGGGCAGCCGTGGAGCCGCGAGGAGCGGCTGGCCCAGATCGGCTTCATGGGGCGCACCAAGCAGAACAGGTATCTGTACGCGGCGGGCGACGACCCGTACCGGCAGGCCCGTTGGCGCGACCCCTACCCGGCCGGCCGGCGCGCCGACTTCCGGGCGCTGGCCGAGCGGGCCCGCGCCGAGCATGTGACGCTCGGCTGGGCCGTCGCCCCCGGCCAGGCGATGTGCATGTCGTCGGCCGGTGACGTGAAGGCGCTGACGAAGAAGCTCGACGCGATGTGGGCGCTGGGCGTGCGGGTCTTCCAGCTCCAGTTCCAGGACGTCAGCTACAGCGAATGGCACTGCGACAGCGACGCCGAGACCTTCGGCAGCGGCCCCCGGGCGGCGGCCAGGGCGCAGGCCCGGGTGGCCGGCGAGGTGGCGCGGCACCTCGCGGACCGGTATCCGGGTTCGCAGCCGCTGTCGGTGATGCCGACGGAGTTCTACCAGGACGGGTCCACCGACTACCGCAAGGCGCTCGCCGAGGAGCTGGACGACCGGGTCCAGATCGCCTGGACCGGGGTCGGGGTCGTGCCGAGGACCATCACCGGCGGGGAACTGGCCGGTGCCCGCGCCGCGTTCGGGCACCCGCTGGTCACGATGGACAACTACCCGGTCAACGACTACGCCCAGGACCGGATCTTCCTCGGCCCGTACACCGGCCGGGATCCCGCGGTGGCCACAGGTTCCGCGGCGCTGCTCGCCAATGCGATGGAGCAGCCCTCCGCGTCCCGCATCCCGCTGTTCACCGCCGCCGACTTCGCCTGGAACCCGAAGGGGTACCGGCCGCAGGAGTCCTGGCGGGCGGCGATAGACGATCTGGCGGGCGGTGACGCACGCACCAGGGAGGCGCTGCGCGCCCTGGCCGGGAACAGCGCGACGTCGGTGCTGGGCGGTGACGAGTCCGCGTATCTGCGGCCGCTGCTGGCCGCCTTCTGGAAGTCCCGCGCGGCGCACGACGTCACGGCCCGGGACGACGCGGCGCGCGCGCTGCGGGAGGCGTTCACCGTGATGCGGGAGGCCCCGCAGCGGCTGAAGGGCCTGGCGGACGGGCGTCTGGACGACGAAGTGCGTCCGTGGACCGAGCAGTTGTCGCGGTACGGCCGGGCGGGCGAGCTGGCCGTGGATCTGCTCCAGGCCCAGTCTCGCGGCGACGGCGACGCCGCCTGGCAGGCGTCGCTGGCCCTGGAGCCGGTACGCAAGGCGGCGAAGGCGGACGGCGCGACGGTCGGCAAGGGGGTCCTGGGCCCGTTCCTGGACCGGGTGCGCCGGGAGGCGGACGCCTGGACGGGCGCGGACCGCGACGCCGGTACGGTCACGAAGGCCGCGGGCAGCTACACGGTCCGGCTTAACCGGTCGCGTCCGGTGGAGGCCGTGACGGCGATGACCCTGCCCGGCGGCGGCACGGTGGCCGGCGCGGCGCTGGAGGCGCATGTGCCCGGCGAGGGCTGGCGCCGCCTGGGCGCGCTGTCGGAGACCGGCTGGACCCAGACGGCGGGCAAGGGGCTGCGGGCCGACGCGATCCGGATCAGCTGGCCCACGGGCGGCCCGTCGATGCCCCCGGTCATCGCGGGCCCGGTGGCTCCGATGGCCCCCGGGGGCAGCGCCGCCGGAAACACCTCGGCGCCTGCTCCCCGGGTGCACGCGCTGGTGCCCTGGTTCGGCGACGAGCCCGCGGCCCGGCTCGATCTCGCGAGCGGCGAGACGGACGCCGAGATCGGCGGCGGGCCGCAGCGGGTCGACGCGCGCCTGGCCGCCCGGCGCCCCACCGAGGTACGCGGCGCACTCACCGCGAAGGCGCCCAAGGGCATCAAGGTGGACATCCCGAAGCAGACGAGGGTGCCGCGAGGTTCGCGTACCGAGGTCCCGGTCGAGATCACGGTCCCGGCGGGCACCCCGGCCGGGGAGTACGAGGTGCCGCTGAGCTTCGGCGACGAGCGCAGCACGCTCACCGTCCGGGCGTTCCCGCGCACCGCGGGCCCCGATCTGCTGCGTACCGCCACCGCGTCCTCGTCCGGCGACGAGACCGCGGACTTCCCGGCGTCGGCCGCCGCCGACGGCGATCCGGAGACCCGCTGGTCCTCACCGGTGGAGGACAACGCCTGGTGGCAGGCGGAGCTGCCGCGGTCCGCCCGGATCGGCCGGGTGGTGCTGAACTGGCAGGACGCGTACGCCACCCGCTACCGGCTCCAGGTCTCCTCGGACGGCCGCAGCTGGCGCACGGCGGCGACCGTCCGGGACGGCAGGGGCGGGCGCGAGTCGGTCCGGATGGACGCGAAGGACGCCCGCTACCTCAGGGTCCAGGGCGACGCCCGGGGCAGCGAGTTCGGCTACTCGCTCTGGTCGGTGGAGGCGTACGCCGTCGCCGGGACGGAGTAACGATCCGGGCCCCTGCCGCCCCGGGGACGACGAAGGCCCGGATCTCTCAGGCAGAAATGCCGTCGATCCGGGCCATGGCGTCGTCCGCGCCGAACGGTTGCAAGTACGGCAACCAGCGCGGGTCGCGATGTCCCGTGCCGATGATCCGCCAGGCCAGGCCCGTGGGCGGGGCGGGTTGCTGGTGCAGCCGCCAGCCGAGCTCCGGCAGGTGCCGGTCCGCCTTGACGTGGTTGCAGCGGCGGCAGGCAGCCACCACGTTGTCCCAGACGTGCTGTCCGCCGCGACTGCGCGGAATCACGTGGTCGACACTGGTCGCGGCGGCGCCGCAGTACATGCAGCGCCCCCCGTCCCGGGCGAACAGCGCCCTGCGGGTCAGCGGTACGGGCCCCCGGTAGGGGACGCGTACGAACCGCTTCAGGCGGACGACGCTGGGGGCCGGGACGGCCCGGGTGGCACTGTGCATGAAGGCGCCGGACTCCTCTAGGCAGATGGCCTTGTTTTCGAGGACGAGGACGAGCGCGCGGCGAAGCGGTACGACGCCGAGTGGCTCGTACGACGCGTTGAGAACCAGGACATGCGGCACGGTGGATGCCTCCTTGTACGCCGGCGGCGCGTGGCTCGCGCCGGGACGATCCGATCTCAGTCTCTACTCCTGCCTGGTCGGAGCGCCACCACGTGCGGGTAACGGGCCGGGAGGATTTTTCTCCCGGCCAACCGCGGTGCGTGCCGCTGCCGTGCGCCGGAAGCGGGCGTTCCGGCGCCGCTGTCCGGGCGGCCGCACCCGATGTGCGATCGGCCACAGACGGCCTCGGCGGCCGCTCGCCGCACCCGCTTCCCGACCTCGGTATCCCCTCGTGAGACGTGTCTCTCCCCCCGGTCACGGCAACGGAGCACTCACGATGCCCCGTTAGTGTGGTCGGGCCGTCGTCGCCCAGCTGGAGGTCCCACCGTGTCCCTGTCCGCCCTGTTGGCCGCAGCCCCGTCACCCGAGCCCGGCAGCTCGTTGGACGAAGCCGCCAAGCAGGCCGGCGACGCCGCGGGCTGGGTGGAGGAGAACTGGTCCACCTGGCTGAACACCGGTCTGCGCATCATCCTCATCGCGGCGATCGCGATCGTGTTGCGGATAGCGATCCGGCGTGCTCTGACCAAGCTCATAGAACGGATGAACCGCAGCGCCCAGGCGGTGGAGGGCACCGCGCTCGGCGGGCTGCTGGTCAACGCGGAACGCCGCCGCCAGCGCTCGGAGGCGATCGGTTCGGTACTCCGCTCGGTCGCGTCGTTCCTGATCCTCGGTACGGCCGCCCTGATGATCCTGGGCGCCTTCCAGATCAACCTGGCCCCGCTGCTGGCCTCCGCCGGTGTGGCCGGTGTGGCGCTCGGTTTCGGTGCGCGCAACCTGGTCACCGACTTCCTCTCCGGTGTCTTCATGATCCTGGAGGACCAGTACGGCGTGGGCGACACCGTCGACGCGGGCGTCGCCTCCGGCGAGGTCATAGAGGTCGGCCTGCGGGTCACGAAGCTGCGTGGCGACAACGGTGAGATCTGGTACGTCCGCAACGGCGAGGTGAAGCGGATCGGCAACCTCAGCCAGGGCTGGTCCACGGCCGGCGTCGATGTGACGGTGCGCCCCACCGAGGACCTGGGCAAGGTCCGTACGGTGATCACCGAGGCCGCCGCGGCCATGGCCAAGGAAGACCCCTGGAACGAGCGCCTGTGGGGCCCGGTGGAGATCCTGGGCCTGGACTCCGTGCTCCTGGACTCGATGACGGTCCGGCTGAGCGCCAAGACGATGCCGGGCAAGGCGCTGGGCGTGGAGCGCGAGCTGCGCTGGCGGATCAAGCAGGCCTTCGACGAGGCGGGCATCCGTATCGTCGGCGGCGTCCCGGCCCAGGCGGACGAGCCCTCCGCGGCCGACCCGGCGGCCTCCGTGGCCGCCCCCTCGGCCTATGCCTCGACCACCTCGCCCCAGTCACTGGCCACGGCTCCGATCACGCCGCCGAACATCTCGAAGTAGTCCGCCGTCCGGCCCGGGCGGCCGACGGACCGGCGTCTCCCCAACTCGGTTCGCCGACGGCCCGATCGGGCATGCGCCACCATGGACCCGGGGATTCCGGAAGTGACCCGGGTAACGCTTTGGTTGCCACCGGGGCGCTGCCCATTGACGCCCCGGTGACGTGCGCATACCGTCCTCTCACCGAATAGGAAACTTTCCTAACAGAGGGCAGGTGCAGCACTCATGGCCGGAACCACACCGGGTACCCCCCGCGTTCTGCGGGCCATGAACGACCGGGCCGCCCTCGATCTGCTGCTGGAGCACGGCCCCCTTTCCCGGACCAGGATCGGGAAGCTGACCGGGCTCTCCAAGCCGACCGCCTCCCAGTTGCTGGCCCGGCTGGAGGCGGCCGGGCTGGTCGTGGCGACCGGGACGGTGGCAGGACGCCCGGGGCCCAACGCGCAGTTGTACGGGGTGAACGCGCGGGCCGCCCATGTCGCGGGGCTGGACGTGAACGCGCGCCGGATCGTCGCCGCCGTCGCCGATGTGACCGGCGAGACGGTCGGCGAGTTCGAGCTGCGCACCCCGGGACGGCGGGCCGACAGCGTGGTGCGGCAGGTGGCGGACGCGCTGGACGGGGCGGTGAAGGACGCCGGGCTCACCCGTTCCGATGTGCACCGGGTCGTCATCGGCACCCCGGGCGCCTTCGACCCCGGGACCGGGCGGCTGCGGTACGCCTCGCACCTGCCGGGCTGGCACTCCCCCACGCTGCTGGAGGAGCTGGCCGCCTTCCTGCCGATGCCGGTGGAGTACGAGAACGACGTGAACCTGGTCGCGGTGGCCGAGCAGCGGCTGGGCGCGGCACGGGGACACGACGACTTCGTCCTGCTGTGGAACGAGGAGGGGCTCGGTGCCGCCCTCGTCATAAACGGACGGCTGCACCGCGGCTTCACCGGGGGCGCCGGCGAGGTCGGCTTCCTGCCGGTGCCGGGCGCCCCGCTGGTCCGTCAGGTCACCAAGGTGAACGCGGGCGGCTTCCAGGAGCTGGCCGGCGCCCAGGTGCTGTCCCGGCTGGGCCGGGAGCTCGGCATCGACGACGAGCCTATCCGCGCCTCCGGCACCCACCACGAGGTCGCGGCCCGGCTGCTCGCCCGCGCCGCCGAGGCCGCGGAGGCCGGCGAGGAAGGCCCGTACCCCCGGCTGCTCGATCAGTTCGCCACCGGCCTCGCGACCGGTCTCGCCTCCATGATCGCCGTGCTCGACCCGGAGATCGTCGTGCTGTCCGGCGAGGTCATCGCGGCCGGCGGGGAGCCGCTGCGCTGCCGGGTGGAGTCCGAGCTCACCCAGCTGGCGGCCTCCCGTCCCCGGCTGATCGCCGGGGAAGTGATGCACCGCCCCGTACTGCGCGGCGCGCTGGAGAGCGCCCTCGCCACCACTCGTGACGAAGTCTTCGACACGTCCCGCTGAACCCTTCTCGGCCCGCCCGTTCCCTCCGTGCCCCCTGCCCCATTCCTTCACCGGGAGACCGCCATGTCCGGAAACCGCCGGAAAACGGCCGCCGCGCTCGCCGCGACCGCCGCCATATCTCTGCTCGCCTCGGCCTGTACGGGTCAGAGCAACTCCGGTGCCAGTGATGACCCGTCCAAGGAGACGACCATCAACTTCTGGCACGGCTGGAACTCCCCGAACGAGGTCAAGGGAATCCAGGCGACGGTCGACGCCTTCGAGAAGGCGCACCCCAACATCCATGTGAAGGTCATCGGCAACATGACCGACGACAAGGTCAACCAGGCATTGCGGGCGGGCGGCTCGAAGGCCCCGGACGTCATCTCGTCGTTCACCACGAACAACGTCGGCAAGTTCTGTTCGTCGAAGGCGTTCCTCGACCTCAATCCCTTCCTGAAGAAGGACGGGATCGACCCGGACAAGACCTTCCCGAAGGCGATGAACGAGTACACCCAGTTCGACGGGGTGCGCTGCACCGTGCCGCTGCTCGGTGACGCGTACGGCCTCTACTACAACAAGGACGCGTTCGAGAAGGCCGGCATCAAGAGGCCCCCGCAGACCTGGTCGGAGCTGGCCGCGACCGCCAAGCAGCTGACGAAGACCAAGGGCGACTCGTACGAGCAGCTCGGCTTCATGCCGAACTACCACGGCTACGAATCGACCACCGAGCACTACCTCGGTGGCTGGAACCCGAAGTACTTCGACGCGGACGGCAAGTCGAACATCGCCCAGGACCCGGCGTTCGCCGCCATGCTCAAGACCCAGAAGAAGCTGGTCGACGACCTGGGCGGCTACGAGAAGCTGGAGAAGTACCGCACGTCGTTCGGTGACGAGTGGGGCGCCAAGCACCCGTTCCACACCGGCCAGGTGGCCATGCAGCTGGACGGCGAGTGGCGGCTCGGGATGGCCGAGGAGACCAAGCCGAAGTTCGAGATCGGCGTCGCCCCGATGCCCGTCGCCGACGACGAGGCCGACACCTACGGCAAGGGCTATCTGACCGGCACCATCGCCGGTATCGCCGCCACCTCGAAGAAGCAGAACGCGGCCTGGGAGCTGGTGAAGTTCATGACGACCGACACCGACGCCGTGGTGAACTTCGCCAATGCCATCCACAACGTGCCCTCCACCCTGGCGGCGCTGAAGTCGCCGAAGCTGAAGTACGACCCGCGGTTCAAGACCTTCCTCGACATCGCCGCGGACCCGAAGAGCACCACCACCCCGCCCTCGGTGAACGGCGGCGCGTACCTGGTGTCCCTGCAGAACCTCGGATTCGACATCGAGAAGGGCAAGCAGAAGGACATCGAGGCGGGTCTGAGGAACACCGCCGAGGAGATCGACGCAGCCATCGCGCAGGCGAAGTAGCGCCGCGATGACCACGTACACACTCCGTGCGAAGCGCCGCCGGTCGGCGCTTCGGACAGCGGCCTTCATGTCGCCGTGGCTGATCGGGTTCTGCGTCTTCTTCGCCTACCCGCTGATCTCCACCGTCTACTTCTCCTTCACCTCGTACGACGGTTTCACGGCCCCCGAGTTCAGCGGGCTGAAGAACTGGTCGTTCGTCTTCAACGACTACCCGCTGTTCTGGCCGGCGCTGCGCAACACGCTCTGGCTGGTCGTGGTCATGGTCACCTGCCGGGTGGTGTTCGGCCTCGGTGTCGGGCTGCTGATCACGAAGATCAAGACGGGTGCCGGGGTCTTCCGGACCCTGTTCTACCTGCCCTACCTGGCCCCGCCGGTCGCGGCGACCCTCGGCTTCGTCTTCCTGCTCAACCCGGGTACCGGGCCGGTCAATTCGATCCTCGGCGAGATCGGGCTGCCCACGCCCGGCTGGTTCACCGACGCCACCTGGTCCAAGCCGGCCCTGACCGCGCTCGCGGTCTGGGGGGTGGGCGACCTGATGGTGATCTTCATGGCCGCGCTGCTCGACGTACCGAAGGAGCAGTACGAGGCGGCGGAGCTGGACGGGGCGACCGCGTTCCAGCGGTTCCGCTTCGTCACCCTGCCGAACATCTCGCCGATCATCCTGTTCGCGGTGGTCACGGGGATCATCCAGACGATGCAGTACTACACCCAGCCGTTCGTGGCCGGGAAGGTCGCCTCGGGCGTGATGGGCGGCTCCGGGCAGCAGTTCGAACCGGGCTATCCCGACAAGTCGACACTGACGCTGCCGCAGGTCGTCTACAACCTCGGTTTCCAGCGCTTCGACTACGGCTCCGCCTGCGTGGTCGCGCTCGTCCTCTTCGTACTCGCCATGGCGTTCACCGCACTGCTGATGCGGCGCCGCAGCGGACTGATCCAGGCAGGTGAGTGACGTGGCGCAGACTCTCGACGCCGTGAAGACGGCCGGCCCCGCGACCGGCCCGGCCACCCCGGCCGAACGCGTCGCGCGGCGCAAGTCGCTGCTGAACTGGATCGCGGTGCACGCGCTCGGCGTCGCCGCCGCGCTCTTCTTCGTGCTGCCGTTCGTCTTCCTGCTGCTCACCTCGCTGATGAGCGACCAGCAGGCGCTGACCCGCGATCTGTGGCCGCACCCCTTCGAGTGGAGCAACTACCGGCGGGTCTTCGAGACCGACGGCTTCCTGACCTGGTGGCGCAACACCCTGCTGTACGCGGGGCTCGGCACCGTCCTCACAGTCGTCTCGTCGCTGCCCGTGGCCTACGCGCTCGCCAAGTTCCGCTTCCGCGGCCGGCATCTGTCGCTGATGCTGGTCATCTCGATGATGATGCTGCCGCCGCAGGTCGTCGTCATCCCGATGTATCTGTTCTGGGCCAAGCAGCTGGACATGTCCGGCACGCTCTGGCCGCTGATCATCCCGATGGCGTTCGGCGACGCGTTCTCCATCTTCCTGCTGCGGCAGTTCCTGCTGACCATCCCGAACGAGTACCTCGACGCGGCGAAGGTCGACGGCTGCGGCGAGTTCCGCACCCTGATGCGCGTCGTGGTGCCGATGGCCAAGCCGGGCATCGCCGCCGTCGCCCTCTTCCAGTTCTTCTACGCCTGGAACGACTACTTCGGCCCGCAGATCTACGCCTCGGAGAACCCCGGTGCCTGGACGCTCAGTTACGGCCTGGATTCCTTCAAGAGCGCACACCACACCGACTGGAACCTGACCATGGCCGCGACCGTACTGGTCATGGCCCCCGTGATCCTCGTCTTCTTCTTCGCCCAGAAGGCATTCGTCGAGGGCGTCACACTGACCGGAGTAAAGGGCTGACCTATGAAGCTCGCAGTAGTTGGTGGCGGGTCCACCTACACACCTGAACTGATCGACGGTTTCGCCCGGTTGCGGGACACGCTGCCCATCGAGGAGCTGGTGCTCGTCGACCCGGCGGCCGACCGCCTGGAGCTCGTCGGCGGCCTCGCCCGGCGGATCTTCGCCAAGCAGGGCCACCCGGGGAGGATCGTCACCACCTCCGACCTGGACGCGGGCGTCGCCGACGCCGACGCGGTCCTGCTCCAGCTGCGCGTCGGCGGCCAGGCCGCCCGCAACCAGGACGAGACCTGGCCGCTGGAGTGCGGCTGCGTCGGCCAGGAGACCACCGGCGCCGGCGGCCTCGCCAAGGCGCTGCGCACCGTGCCGGTCGTCCTGGACATCGCCGAGCGGGTCCGCCGGACCAACCCGGACGCCTGGATCATCGACTTCACCAACCCGGTCGGCATCGTCACCCGGGCGCTGCTCCAGGCCGGCCACAAGGCCGTCGGCCTGTGCAACGTGGCGATCGGCTTCCAGCGCAAGTTCGCGCGGCTGCTCGATGTCACCCCCGCCGAGGTGCACCTCGACCATGTCGGGCTCAACCACCTGACCTGGGAGCTCGGGGTGCGCCTCGGCGGCCCGGACGGCGAGAACGTGCTGCCGAAGCTGCTCGCCGAGCACGGCGACGCGATCGCGGACGATCTGCGCATGCCCCGGGCGATCACCGACCGGCTCGGCGTCGTCCCCTCCTACTACCTGCGTTACTTCTACGCGCACGACGCGGTCGTGCGGGAACTCGGCACCAAGCCGTCCCGGGCGGCCGAGGTGGCCGCGATGGAGAAGGAACTGCTCGCCATGTACGGCGACCCGGCGCTGGACGAGAAGCCCGCGCTGCTCGCCAAGCGCGGCGGCGCCTTCTACTCCGAGGCGGCCGTGGACCTGGCGTCCTCGCTGCTCGGCTCGGGCGGCTCCGCGGTGCAGGTGGTCAACACGTACAACCGGGGCACGCTGCCGTTCCTGCCGGACGACGCGGTGATCGAGGTGCAGGCCCGGGTCGACGGGACGGGCGCGACGCCGCTCGCCGTTCCCGAGCTGGACCCGCTGTACGCCGGTCTGATCTCCAACGTGACGGCGTACGAGGACCTCGCCCTGGAGGCAGCGCTGCGCGGTGGCCGCGACCGGGTGTTCAAGGCGCTGCTCGCGCACCCGTTGATCGGCCAGTTCGAGTACGCCGAGGCGCTCACCGACAAGCTGATCGCGCACAACCGGGAGCACCTGGCGTGGGCGTGAACGCTTCGGTCCTCGCGATCGACGCGGGGAACAGCAAGACCGACGTGGCGCTGATCGGGGCGGACGGAACAGTGCTATCGACGGCCCGGGGCGGTGGCTTCCAGCCGCCTGCCGTGGGCATCGAGACGGCCGTCGACGCCCTCGGTGCGGCGGTCGGCCGGGCGCTGGAGCAGTCCGGCGGACCGGTCGGCTCCGTCGCGCACGTGTCCGCCTGTCTCGCCAACGCCGACCTTCCGGTGGAGGAGGAACAGCTGGCCGCCGCGCTGCGCGCGCGGGGCTGGGGCGACACCGTCGAGGTACGCAACGACACCTTCGCGATACTGCGCGCGGGGGTGGACGAGCCGCGGGGCGTGGCCGTCGTCTGCGGTGCGGGGATCAACTGTGTCGGCATGGTGCCGGACGGGCGGACCGCGCGCTTTCCCGCCATAGGCCGGATGTCCGGCGACTGGGGCGGTGGCTCCGGGCTGGCCGAGGAGGCGATGTGGGTCGCCGCGCGGGCCGAGGACGGCCGCGGCGCGCCGACCGAGCTGGCCCGTACGCTGCCCGGGCACTTCGGGCTCGACTCGATGTACGCGCTGATCGAGGCGCTGCACCTGGGCCGGATCGAGCCCGAGCGCCGGCACGAGCTGGCTCCGGTGCTCTTCGCGACCGCGGCGGCCGGGGATCCGGCGGCGGGCGCGCTGGTGGACCGGCTGGCCGAGGAGGTCGTGGCGATGGCCTCGGTCGCGCTGGGCCGGCTCGGTCTGCTGGCCGACGAGGCGCCGGTGGTGCTGGGCGGCAGCGTACTGGCCGCCCGCCACCCGCAGTTGGACGCGAAAATCGCCGAACTCCTCGCGGCGCGCGCCCCGAAGGCGGTGATCCGGGTCGTGACCCAGCCGCCGGTGCTGGGCGCCGCGCTGCTCGGCCTGGACCACACGGGTGCGGCGGCCCCGGTGCACGAGAGGCTGCGCGCGCAGTACGGCTGACGCGTCGTCCGCCGCCAAGGGGCGTCCCCCGGTGCCTGTGCGCCGGGGGACGCCCCTTGCGTACGGGAACCGATCAGTTGTCCCGGACGTGTTCATGAGTGGGGAGATCGGCCCGCATCGGGTACTGGTCCGCCGATCGTCTTGATCGGCGGCGCAGGCCTTGATCGAATGCGGGGTGACCGCAGTCGGATGTGTGCGAGCGCATCCGTGGGCCGATGCAGGATCCGGACGTTCCAGGTGTGGATGTCGGTCCCTGCGGCCATACTTCATGGCCGGGCACCAGCTCCCGATCGGCCGGGGGCCGGGCCACCGTCAGTGACCGAGGGGGAGGTCGAGTGACATACCCGCCGAATGTACGCACGGCGCCGGAACACGAGCAGGCATCGCCGCCCGCGCCCGCGACCGTACCCGCTCCGCCGCATCGCGGTGTGCTGTCCACGACGGCCGGCAAGGTGCGGGCCGCGGCCACCACCGAGCCCGGCAGGCTGCAGATCATCGGGGCCGTGCTGGCCCTGCTCGTCGTGGCGTTCGGGGCCGTGACGGCGTTCGAGGTCGCCGACCGGGAGTCCGCCGCGAGTGATGTGGTGGGCCGCAGCCAGCCGCTGAGCGCCGACGCGGCGGCCGTCTACCGCTCGCTGGCGGATGCCGACACCGCCGCTGCGAGCGGCTTCCTGGCGGGGGCGCAGGAGCCGCAGGACGTCCACGACCAGTACGAGCGGGACATCAAGGAGGCGTCCCGGCTGCTGGTGAAGGCCGCCGCCAACACGGACGCGGCGACGAAGTCCGGGCAGGAGATCGCCACCCTCAACGTGGAACTCCCCCGCTACACGGGCCTGATCGAGCGGGCCCGCGCCAACAACCGGCAGGGCCTGCCGCTGGGCGGCGCCTATCTCCGGTACGCCAACCAGAAGATGAGCAACGTACTGCTGCCGGCCGCCGAGCGGCTGTACGCGGCGGAGACGGGCAGGCTCGGCGAGGACAACGACTCGGCGCGTACCTGGCCGTTCCTCTCGCTGGGGCTCGGTGCGGTGGCCCTGGCCGGGCTGTTCTGGGCGCAGCGGCGCAACTACCGCCGCACGAACCGGGTCTTCAACCACGGGCTGCTCGTGGCGACGGCCGCGTCCACCGTGATCCTGCTGTGGCTGGCCGTGGGGCACACGGTGGCCCGGTCCCAGCTGCATGCCGCGGATGTGAACGGGCAGCAGTCCCTCGATGTGCTCAACCACGCGCGGATCGACTCGCTGAAGGCCCGCGCCAACGAGAACCTCACGCTCGTCGCCCGGGGCGCGGTGCTCACCCCGGACGGCAAGAACGACAAGTACGAGTCGGACTACACGACGGACATGAAGGCACTGCGCGAAGCGCTGGGGAGCGCCGGTGGGCTGGCCGAGGACGACGGGGGGCAGTCCCCGGTGAAGGCCGCCGTCACCGCCGCCACCGAGTGGCAGGAGCGTCACCGGGCCGCCCGTACCACCGACGACAACGGTGACTACGAGGGCGCCCTGGAACAGATCATCGGGCCGGAGGAATCGACCGGCCGGTCCTTCCAGCAGGTGGACGACGCGCTGGCGAAGGCGCTCGCCCACGAGCAGGACCAGTTCACCCGGGCCGCCGAGGACGGGCGGGGGGCGCTGTGGGGGCTGTCGGCCGGGGCCGCCGCGCTGGCCGTGCTGGGCGCCGCCGCCGCGATCGTCGGGGTCAACCGCAGGCTCTCGGAGTACCGATGAGAAGGGGAGCGATGACCGACAAGCGCATGGGCGCGCGGTCCGCCCGGGTCAGGCTGCGCGGCTGGGGCGGGGTGACGGCCATGGCCGCGGCCTGCGCGGTGACGGCCTCGCTGACCCTGCTGCCGCTCTCCCACGGCGGCGCCGAGGCCCTCGGCGGGGTCGTCGCGGGCCAGCGGGCCGCGCAGGCGATGCAGGCCGGGGCGGACGGCTGCACGGACCCGGAGGCGAGCCTCCCGCCGTCCTCCGCCGACGGCCCGAACATCGAGAGGATCAAGAAGCGCGGCAAGCTGATCGCGGGCGTCGACCAGAACAGCTTCCGCTGGGGCTACCGCAACCCGGAGAACCGCCGGATCGAGGGCTTCGACATCGATCTGGTGCGGGCCATCGCCGAGAACATCCTGAACGACCGCGACGCGGTGATCTTCCGGGCCATCCCCACCAACAAGCGGGCCGAGCTCCTGGCGGACGGCAAGGTCGACGTCGTCGTCCGTACGATGACGATCAACTGCAAGCAGGCGCGCAAGGTCTCGTTCTCCACCGCCTACTTCCAGGCCGGTCAGCAGGTCCTCGCGCCGAAGGATTCGACGATCACCGGGTACGACAAGTCCCTGGCCGGCAAGCGGGTCTGCACCGCCAACGGCTCCACCGCCTACGACGCGCTGAAGAAGCAGTCGTTCGGCGCGGTCTTCGAGGACCCGCACGACGGCACCGCCGCGGACGAGAACCAGCTCACCGTCCCCAACCAGCTGGACTGCCTGGTGCGGTTGCAGATGGGCGAGGTCGACGCGGTGGTCACGGACAACGCCCTGGCGGCCGGACAGGCCGCCCAGGACCCGGCGGTCGAGCTGAAGGGCGACAAGCCGTTCACCACCGAGTACTACGGTGTGGCGGCGAAGCTCGGGGCGGACGATCTGGTCGCCAGGGTCAACCAGGTGCTGGTCGACTACCGCAGTGGCGGTGCGAAGAGCGACTGGATGCTGTCGTACCAGGAGTGGTTGGAGGCCGGGCTGCCGGGGATAAAGGGACCGCCGGCCCCCAAGTACCGGAGCAACTGACCGCCGGTTCCGGCCGGGTGAGCGCGATGGCGCGGATCCGGGCGGTGAGGCAGTGGCACTGATCCTGCCGGGCACGTCCCGGCAGTAAGAGCGGAGAGGTGATCGATGGGCGCGGGCCCCTTCCCCGGCTATGCGGCCAGGCCCCCCGGCCCGGTCATGGACCGGGACGAGGCGGACCGTGCGCTGGCCCGGCTCGGCGCGGAGCACGAGGCGATCGAGACCTCGCTGCTCGCCCTCCAGGACCACGCGGGCCGCCGGCTCCTGGAGGGCGCCGAGCTGACCGGTGTCACCAGGGAACGCTGGGCCTCCACCGAGCAGTCGATCACGCTGCTGTGGGGGTATTTCGACGCCTACGCGGGGGCGCTCGCCCAGGCCCGTTCGGTGCGGGCCCGCCGTCGCTATCCCAACCGGGACGATCTGGTGGCCCTGACCGAGCTGCTGCGCGGCCAGGGCGTCACCGTGGCGCACGCGGCGGCCCGCCCCGACCCTTCGGTCAACGGTCCGGCCAAGCTCTCCGAGCGGTTCACGCTGGAGGAGCTGGTCGCCCGGATGAACGAGCTGTACGCCCGCTCGCTGGACATGGTCGTCGCCTCCGACTCCGTGTGGTCCGCGCTGCCCGCCCGGATAGATCTGCTCGCCGCCGAACTGCACCGCACCCGTTCGCTGGCGCACTCCGTGGGGGTGCGGCCCGGTGAGCACCCGGCGGGCGACGACCTGGAGGCGATCACCCACGAGCTGACCACGCTGCGGGTGCAGGTGATCTCCGATCCCCTGGCGTTCTGGCTGCCGGGGCCCGGCAGTTCGGCCCCGGGCGGCGGTCGCCCCGACACGGCGCGCTACGACCGGGCGGCCCGCGCCCTGGACGACGTACGCCGGGAGATCGAGGCGGTGCTCGCGGTCCGGCAGGACGCCGAGCAGCGCCTGGTCCAGCTGCGCGATGTGCTCTCCCGCGCGGACCGCACCCTGACCGAGGCCCGGTCGGCGCGCGGCGAGGTGCTGGCGAAGATCGCGGCCTCCGAGGTGCCCGCGGTCAGCGGCCCGGCGACGGTCCTCCAGGAACGGCTGGCCGCCGCCTCGGAGTACCGCAGGCACGCCCAGTGGCACCGGCTGTCCCCGCTGCTGGAGACGCTGGAGCGGGAGGCGGAGGAGGAACTGCTGCGGGCCCGCGAGTCGTTGACCGCGGTCACGGCCCCACTGGCCGTACGGGCGGAGCTGCGCGGCAGGCTCGACGCGTACAAGGCGAAGGTCGCCCGGCACGGTCTGGCCGAGGATCCACTGCTGATCGAGCGGTACGACGCGGCGCGCCGGATGCTGTGGAGCGCGCCGTGCGATCTGCGGGTCGCCGGGCAGGCGGTGCTGCGCTACCAGGAGGCGGCGGCCGAGCTGCTGTCCCAGCGCCGGGCGTCGGGGTCGGAGGACCGGCGATGACCACAGACGTGTGCAAGGTGGCAGGGCCGCTGCGGCGGCGGGGCGATCAGGGGGACCGACCATGAGTACGCAGTGCCAGCGCCCCGCGTGCGAGGGCAATTACGAGGACATGGGCGGCGGCGAGCTGTACTGCGACACCTGCGGTCTGGCTCCGGTCGTCTCGCCGAACGGAATGGTGAGCTCGCCGGCCACCGGGATCGCGGGCGGCGGTGCGAACAGCCGCGGCAGCCGGGGCAGCAACAGCAGTTCGCGGTCCTCGTCCCGGGCGTCCTCGCGTTCGTCCCGCTCGTCGACCTCACGTCGTTCGGTGTCGGGGCGGCTCTCGCGTTCGCTTTCCGGCGCCGCCACCTCCCCCTCGGTCTCGGTCCGTTCCTCCGGTTCGTCCTCGGGCGCGTCCGCCCGGGGCAGGCTGGGCGTGGGCCTGGTCGAGGTGCCGGACGTGCCGCGTCCCGACCCGCGCTCGGCGGTGATGGAGAACCCGGAGGTGCCGGAGCGGAAGCGTTTCTGTTCGCGTTCCGACTGCGGGGCGCCGGTGGGCCGGTCGCGCGGGGACCGGGTGGGCCGCACGGAGGGGTTCTGCACCAAGTGCGGCCACCCGTACTCCTTCGTGCCCAAGCTCCACGGGGGCGACATCGTCCACGGCCAGTACGAGGTGGCCGGCTGTCTGGCGCACGGCGGGCTCGGCTGGGTCTATCTCGCGGTCGACCGTGCGGTCTCCGACCGCTGGGTGGTCCTCAAGGGCCTGCTCGACACCGGTGACCAGGACGCCATGGAGGCCGCGATCTCCGAGCGCCGCTTCCTCGCCGAGATCGAGCACTCCAACATCGTCCGGATCTACAACTTCGTCGAGCACCTCGACCAGCGCACCGGCTCGCTCGACGGCTACATCGTGATGGAGTACGTCGGCGGCAAGGCGCTCAAGGACATCGCCAACGAGCGCCGCACCGCCGCCGGGAAGCGCGATCCGCTGCCGGTCGAGCAGGCGTGCGCGTACGGCATCGAGGCGCTGGAGGCGCTCGGTCATCTGCACAGCCGCAACCTGCTGTACTGCGACTTCAAGGTCGACAACGCGATCCAGACCGAGGACCAGCTGAAGCTGATCGACATGGGCGCCGTCCGCCGGATGGACGACGACGAGTCGGCCATCTACGGCACGGTGGGGTACCAGGCGCCGGAGGTCGCGGAGGTCGGCCCGTCGGTCGCCTCCGACCTGTACACCGTCGCGCGGACGCTCGCGGTGCTCACCTTCGACTTCCAGGGCTACACCAACGTCTTCGTGGACTCGCTGCCCGACCCGGACAACATCGAGGTGTTCCGGACCTACGAGTCGTTCTACCGGCTGCTGGTGCGGGCCACCGACCCGGATCCGGTGCGGCGGTTCGCCTCGGCGGCGGAGATGGCGGAGCAGCTGACGGGTGTGCTGCGCGAGGTGGTGTCGCTCCAGACGGGGCGGCCCCGCCCGGCGCTCTCGACGCTGTTCGGCACGGAAGTGCGGGTCACCGACACGGAGTTGTTCCCGGAGCTGATGGGCGATGTGTCGCAGCTGGGTGGCCGGGCCACCGCTCCGGCCCGGTCCGGCCGCTTCGGGCGTCGCGGCGGGGCCGGCACCACGCCCCGGACCGCGGCACCGCTGACACCCGCCGCACCGGCGCCGGGCGCGCTGCCCGCGGGCGCCCCGCCCGCGCCCGGGCACCCCGTGCCGGGGGCCGCTCCGCTGACCGCGCCGCCCACCCACGTACGGGCGGGCAACGGGCCGGGCGGGAACGGCTCGGCCATGGCGTACGCGCAGCCGCAGGCCGCGATTCCGGCCCCCCGCGTCCCGGCCGCCGTCCCCGGTGCGCCGTCGCTCTCCCCCGTCCCGGGCGTCCCCCGGCTGTCCAGGCTCGACGTACGGTCCACCTCGCTCGCGCTGCCGGTGCCCCGGGTCGACGCGAGCGACCCCAACGCGGGTTTCCTCGCCGGTCTGATGACCACCGCCCCGTCCGAACTGGTCTCCGCGCTGGGCGCGGTGCCGGTGGCCTCGCTGGAGACCCGGCTGCGCGAGCTGCGCGCCCGGCTGGAGCTGAACGACCTCGTTGCGGCGGGGCAGACCCTGACGGCGCTGGAGGGCCAGTACCCGGACGACTGGCGGGTCGTCTGGTACCGCGGCGTCACCTCGCTGGTGACCGGTGACAACGAGAACGCGGCACTGTCCTTCGACGCGGTGTACGACGCGTTCCCCGGTGAGCCGGCGCCCAAGCTGGCGCTGGGGATCTGTGCGGAGGTGCTGGGCCAGCTGGACAACGCCGCCGAGTACTACCGGCTGGTGTGGACGACCGACCCGAGTTTCGTCAGCGCCGCCTTCGGGCTGGCCAGGGTGCAGCTCGCCGCCGGGGACCGGGCCGGGGCCGTGCGGGCGCTGGAGTCGGTGCCGGAGGCGTCGATCCACTACACGGCGGCCCGGGTGGCCGCGGTGCGTGCCCGGCTGCGCGGGCGGGCCCCGGACGAGCCGCTGATCGCCGATCTGATGGCCGCCTCGGCCCAGGTCTCGGGGCTGGCCGGTTTCGGTCTGGACGCGGTGCGCCGGGAGCGGCTGTCGACCGAGGTGCTGGGCACGGCGCTCGACTGGGTACTCTCCGGTAGCCCCACGGCCCGCCCGTCGGTCGGGCCGGCCGGGCCGAGCACGCTGCTGGGCAGTGAGCTGGACGAGCGGGGCCTGCGCTTCGGGTTGGAGCGTTCGTACCGGATGCTCGCCAGGCTTGCGGAGCCCGGCGATGAGAGGATCGAACTGGTGGAGCGGGCCAACCGTTTCCGCCCCCGGACGTGGGTGTGAAAATGTCGCAGAAGCCCCAGGAGACGGCCCTGTCGAAGTGCCCCGGCTGCGAGGAGCCGCTGGAGCCCGGGGACCTGTTCTGCGGTGCGTGCGGGTACGACCTGTCGGCCGTGCCCGCCGTTCCCCAGGACCATCCGACGATCGCCATGACCGTGCCGGCGGGCGGCGCGGCGGAGGTCCGCTTCGGCCGGCGGCGCGACTCGGACGGCGCGGGCGGCTCCGGCGGGCCGGGCGGATCGGACGACTTCGAGCTGGCCGCACCCGCGCCGGCCGGTGCCCCGTCCGCCGACGCACCGGCACCGGCACCGGCGGGCGATGCCCCGGCGCCGACGGCCGCGCCCGACCCCCGTACCCCCGCCGTGGATCCGGTGGCGGCCACCCCGCCGGCCGGAGCCAAGCGCTGTGTGGCCTGCCGGGCGGGCAGTGTCGACACGGACGGCTACTGCGAGAACTGCGGGCACGCCCAGCCGCGCGAGCGCGACCACATGGAGCAGGAGCTCGGTTCGGTGGCCGCCGTCAGCGACCGGGGCCTGCGCCATCACCGCAACGAGGACTCGTTCGCGGTGTCGACCACCGCCCTGCCCGACGGTTCACCGGCCGTCGTCGCGATCGTCTGCGACGGCGTCTCGTCGGCCAGCCGGCCGGACGAGGCGTCGGCGGCCGCCGCGAGCGCGGCCAACGAGGCGCTCCTGGAGTCGTTGCCGCGCGGCACCCATCCGCAGCAGGCGATGCACGAGGCGATCCTCGCGGCCGCCGAGGCGGTCAACGCCCTGGCCCAGGAGCCCGCCCGGGCGAGGGAGCGCGACCAGCACCGTCATCAGAACGCCCCGGCGTGCACCCTGGTCGGCTCGATCATGGCGGGCGGTCTGCTGATCGTCGGCTGGGTCGGCGACAGCCGCGTCTACTGGGTGCCCGACGACCGCTCCACCCCGCCCGCCCGGCTGACCGAGGACGACTCCTGGGCCGCGCAGATGGTGGCGGCGGGCCTGATGAACGAGGCGGAGGCGTACGCGGACGAGCGGGCCCACGCGATCACGGGGTGGCTCGGTGCCGACGCGTACGACTTGGAACCGCACACCGCGTCCTTCAAGCCGGACCGGTCCGGTCTGGTGGTCGTCTGCACGGACGGCCTGTGGAACTACGCGGAGTCCGCGGTCGAGATGGCCGCGGCGGTGCCGGCCGACGCGCATCAACGGCCGTTGCACGGCGCCCAGGTGCTGGTGGGTCATGCGCTCGACGGCGGGGGCCACGACAACGTAACAGTGGCTCTGCTGCCGTTCGCCGTGGAGCCTCAGGGGGCAGGATCGGCCTGCGGTACCACGTGAGTCCCGTTCCGTAACGCTTGATTCCAGTTCCGACCGCCCAGTCCGCCACCGCTGCCTTCGTCCGTTTTTCTTCCCTCACAGCTGTCTTCATCCGACACCTGGAGTCCCAAGGAGCCGACCAGATGGCCAACTTCTCCAAGTCGAACGTGCCGCAGTTCTCCGTCGAGGTGTACCAGAACGAATATCTGCCGGAGGGCGGTCGCGAGGTCAACGCGATCGTCACGGTCACCTCGACCGGGGGCGGCACCACCGGCGGCGTCCCGCTGTCCGGTGGTGCCGCGTCGCCCGCGCACGTTCCCGGGCAGGCGCCGAACGCCGCCGTGGTGATCATGGTCGACTGCTCCGGTTCGATGGACTATCCGCCGACCAAGATGCGCAACGCCCGCGACGCGACGGCCGCGGCCATCGACACCCTGCGCGACGGCACCTCGTTCGCCGTCGTCGGCGGCACGCACGTCGCCAAGGAGGTCTACCCGGGCAACGGCAGGCTCGCCGTGGCCGACGCGCAGACCAGGGCCCAGGCGAAGGGCGCCCTGCGGGCGCTCAGCGCCGGTGGCGGTACGGCGATCGGCACCTGGCTGCGGCTGACCGACCGGCTGCTCGGCGCGGCCGATGCAGAGATCCGGCACGGCATCCTGCTCACCGACGGCCGCAACGAGCACGAGGCTCCGGAGGACCTGCGGGCCGCGCTCGAATCCTGCGCGGGCCGGTTCACCTGTGACGCCCGCGGTGTCGGCACCGACTGGGAGGTGAAAGAGGTCACAGCCATCGCCTCCGCACTGCTCGGCACGGCCGACATCGTCGCCGACCCGGCGGGGCTGGCCACCGACTTCACGCAGATGATGGAGAACGCGATGGGCAAGGAGGTCGCGGACGTGGCGCTGCGGCTCTGGACGCCCGTCGGGGTCGAGATCAAGTTCGTGAAACAGGTCGCACCGACGGTCGTCGATCTGACCGGCCGGCGCACCGAGACGGGGCCCCGCGCCGGGGACTACCCCACGGGCTCCTGGGGCGACGAGTCCCGCGACTACCACGTGTGCGTGACCGTTCCGCAGGCCGGGATCGGCCAGGAAATGCTGGCGTCCCGGGTGTCGCTGGTCCTCCCCGACCCGTCGGGCGGGGCTCCGCAGACCCTCTCGCAGGGCCTGGTCCGGGCCGTGTGGACCGAGGACATGGTGGCATCCACCTCGATCAATCCGCAGGTCGCGCACTACACCGGCCAGGCGGAACTGGCCCAGGTCATCCAGCAGGGGCTCGATGCCCGCAAGTCGGGCGACTTCGACGGCGCGACCGCGAAACTGGGCCGCGCGGTGCAGCTGGCGTCGGCCTCCGGGAACGAGGACACTGCGAAACTGCTTTCGAAGGTGGTGGACGTCGTGGACGCGGCGACCGGTACTGTGCGACTGAAGGCAAAGGTCGCGGACGCCGACGAGATGACACTCGAAACGCGCTCGACCAAGACGGTTCGCGTCAAGAAGTAGAACCGTTCAACAATCAGCAAACAGTAGGCACAGAGCCACGCAGTCGAGCCGCCCGGCCGGAATGATCCACCGGGAGGCGAAGAGCAGAAAAATACGCCGGCCACGAAGCCGGCCCAGGAGAGGGGGAAGCGCCGACATGCCGACCTGCCCGAACGGACACCAGTCGGGTTCCGATGACTGGTGCGAGGTCTGCGGCCATCGCATGACCGGCGCGGGCGCGCCTGCGGGCGCGGTCCCCCCGCCGCCGCCTCCGCCGCCCGCCCCCGGTTACGGCTTCCCGCCGGGCCCCGGTTCCGACGCGACCCAGGCCGCGGAACTCTGCCCGCAGTGCCGCACGCCGCGTGAGGCGATGGCGCCGTTCTGCGAGGAGTGCCGCTGGAACTTCCTCACGAACACGGCGACCTCGTACACCCCGCTGGCCCCGGCCCACGGCGTTCCGGGCCCGCCGCCCGGGCTCAACCTGCCGCCCGGCTTCCAGGCCCAGCAGCCGCCGGCCGCGCCGCAGCAGCGCGACCCGTTCGACTACCAGGGCTCGCGGCCCTCGCAGATGAACCGCCCGGCCGAGCCGCTCTCCGCCGAGCAGGGCAACCGGCCCGGTCCCCCGGCCCCCGGCCCCGGTCCGCAGTCGCCGTCGGTCCCCGGCCCGGGCCCGCAGGTACCGCCCGGCCCTGGCCCCGGTCCGGGTCCGCAGTCGCCCCCGCCGCCGTTCCAGCAGCAGGGTCCGCCGCCGCCCTTCCAGCAGCAGTCGGCCCCGCCCGCACCGTTCCAGCAGCAGTCCGCGCCGTCGCCGTTCCAGCAGCAGTCGGCGCCGCCCGCGTTCCCGCAGCCCGGTCCGCCGGCTCCGCAGCCGCCCGCCCCGCCGCAGCAACCGCAGGGGCCGCAGAGCAGCGACGACGACTGGATGCTGTCGCCGCCGTCCCGCACCCAGGGCCCGCAGCAGGCGCCCCCGGCGCAGCAGCAGCCGCCGTTCCCGGGGCAGAACCAGAACCAGCCGCCTGCGAGCTGGACCGCGGTCATCGCCCCGGACCGGGAATATTTCCTGGCGATGATGCAGCGCAGCGGCCCCGAGGCGACCGGGCTGAACCTGCCCGCGTACTCCCCGGAACAGCAGCTTCCGCTGGCCGGCAACCAGATCACGATCGGCCGCCGCAGGCACAGCACCGGCGAGTCCCCCGACATCGATCTGTCCGTGCCGCCGGAGGACCCGGGCGTCTCGCACCAGCACGCTGTGCTGGTGCAGCAGCCCGACGGCAGCTGGGCCGTGGTCGACCAGAACTCCACCAACGGCACCACGCTCAACGGCGCCGAGGACCCGATCCAGCCCTATGTCCCCGTCCCGCTCCAGGACGGCGACAAGGTGCACGTCGGGGCGTGGACGACGATCACGATCCGCCGCGACTGATCCGCGTCACACGCGGTCACCCACGTCACACGCGTCACACGGGCGGCAGTGGCCAGGCGTACGGCCCCTCGGGGTCGTCCAGCCAGGCCCACTGCCGCCCGTTCCTGACCGTGATGCCGAACCTCTCCCGCTCGGGGCGCTTCTCGCGCTGCCAGAGGGAGAGGGCCTCGTGCGGGTCGAGGGAACCCTCGGTCAGCGCCAGCAGGAACCGGAAGAGGTCGTTCTCGCTGACGCGCCTCGGCACCGCGCGGGTGTGCGGGCGCCGGACGTGCCGCACCGGAGCGCCGCGCAGCGGTACGAAGTAGGCGGCCGTGTGCAGGAACCGGCCCTCGGCGTACTTCCCGTGCGCCGCTTCCCGCACCCGCAGCGCGATCAGTCCGGTGGCGAACGGGGCCAGGATCCGGGCGCCCGGCACACACTGCTCCAGCCAGGACTGCGGTACGGACGGCAGGGTGCAGGTCGCGATGATCCGGTCGTACGGGCCGCGCCGGGGCCAGCCCCGGGCCCCGTCCCCGGTGATCACCGCCGGGTGGTAGCCGGCCGCGGCCAGGTGCCGGCGGGCCGACTCGGTGATCTCCGGGTCGAGGTCGACGGTGGTCACGGCGTCGTCGCCGAGCCGGTGGGCGAGCAGTGCCGCGTTGTAGCCGCTGCCCGCGCCGATCTCCAGGACCCGGTGTCCCTCCTGTATGTCCAGCTCTTCGAGCATCCGGGCCATCAGTGACGGCTGGCTGCTCGAAGAGATCAGTTCGCCGTCCCGGATCCGGGTGGCCAGCGGCCCGTCGGCGTACGCCCCGCGCAGCCACCGGGCCTGCCGGTCCGGGTCGGGGTCCTCGCACCACAGCCGGTCATGGCCGCCGCCCACGAAGTAGTACGGCACGAACAGGTGCCGCGGCACCTCCTCGAAGGCGGCCCGCCAGCCGGGATCGCCCAGCGCCCCGCCGGCCACGATGGACCGCACCATCGCCCACCGCTCCTCGGCGGCGGCAGCGGCGAACCGGTCGGTGTGCGCGTCCATACCTCCACCTTCCTGCGCCGGGGGCCGGGGTGCCAGGAACCCGGGCCGGCCGGCGGTTCGGTGAGAGGGACCAGTCTCTTTCGTTCGGATCGGGCCTGTCCGAGCGAGAAGCCCTAGGTCCCCGGTCCTCGGCCGGTGCGTCTGCGACGATGGACGGGTGACAGAGAATCCGCGCGACACGCTTCAGGAGCAGACCTTCTACGAGCAGGTCGGCGGCGAGGAGACCTTCCGGCGCCTGGTGCACCGCTTCTACCAGGGGGTCGCCGAGGACTCGCTGCTCCGGCCGATGTACCCGGAGGAGGATCTGGGCCCGGCCGAGGAGCGGTTCGCGCTGTTCCTGATGCAGTACTGGGGCGGGCCCCGTACCTACGGCGAGCAGCGGGGGCATCCCCGGCTGCGGATGCGGCACGTCCCGTTCCGGGTGGACCGGGCGGCGCACGACGCCTGGCTGAGCCATATGCGGGTGGCCCTCGACGAACTCGGACTGGCGCCGGAGCACGAGCGTCAGCTGTGGGACTACCTGACGTACGCGGCCGCCTCGATGGTGAACACCCAGGGCTGACCCCCGCCACCTGCGACTCTTCCCCGGGCACGGAATTCGGTCTTCCATCGCCGATAAACGGTCACAATCGGATCAAGTAGTCACGCAAGCGGTTTCCAAGAGCACATGCGTCTTGAAAGCATCCGTGGAACGCCGGGGGGCGTGTGTGTTTTTAGGGCCCAGGGGGGCGTGAGTGACGGGGTTCGTCTTTCTCCGGGTACGGGCCCACCGGCTCCTGCTCTCCGCGGCGGTGCTCGCCGTTCTGCTGACCACCTCGGTGCTGGCCGCGCTGACCGCCTTCTCCGGTTCGGTCGGTGACGCCGCGCTCCGCCACGCCCTCACCCACCGTTCGGCGGCCGAAGCCTCCCTCGTGATGTCCTCCCAGGTGGCGTCCGCGCAGCGGGAGGCGGCCGACGCGGTCGCCCGGAAGGCGGCCCGCGAGACCTTTAGCGGGCTTCCGGTGACCGTCCGGACGATGGAGACATCGGGGGCGTACGCGCTGCCGCGCGACCCGCGCGCCGGCGGCGGCGAGCCCGATCTCGCCCACTTCGCCTCGCTCGACCGCAGCCGCGTCCGGATCGCCGCGGGCCGCATGCCGGCGTCGGGCGGCGGGAAGCCGGGCGGCCCCGTCCAGGTGGCGCTGCCGCGGACCGCCGCCGAGGCGCTGAAGCTGAAGCCGGGTGCCCGGCTCACCGTCACCGACCGGCTGACCGACAAGCCGCTGCGCGTCCTGGTCACCGGCGTGTACGAGGTGTCCGACCCGGCCGATCCGTACTGGCAGCTGGACGAGCTCGGCGGGCGCGGCATCCGCAAGGTCGCCTTCACCACCTACGGTCCGCTGCTCACCGATCCCGCCGCGACCGGATCCGGACGGGTCAGTTCCGGGACGATGTCCTGGCTGGCGGCGGCCGACTTCCGCACGGTCACCACCGGCCGCATCGACGCGCTGCACGACGCCGCCACCGCCGCACCGAAGGCGCTGCTGGCCGCCCCCGAGTTCAAGAGCGGTGCCACCGCGCGGACTTCGCTCCCCCGGGTGCTGGAGCAGATCGACCGGGCGCTGCTGGTCTCCCGCTCCACGCTGATGATCGTGGCCGTCCAGCTGGTGCTGCTCGCCGGGTACGCGCTGCTGCTGGTGGCCCGGCTGCTGAGCAGCGAGCGCGACGGGGAGACCCGGCTGCTGCGGGCCCGGGGCGGATCGCGCGGCCGCATCACGGCGCTCGCCGCGATCGAGGCGCTGCTGCTGGCCCTGCCCGCCGCGCTGATCGCCCCGCTGCTCGCCGGGCCGCTGACCCGGCTGCTCGCGGGGCGCGGCGCGCTGTCCCGGATCGGGCTGCGGATCGACGGCGGAGCCACCGCCGCCGTATGGCTGGTCGCCGTCGTCACCGCGCTCTGCTGCGCGCTGGCCGTCGTGGCGCCCGCGCTGGCGGCGGGTGCCGGGGAGCGTCGGCCGGGCCGGGCCGCGGCGCTGCCCGCGCCGCTGCGTGCGGGTGCCGACCTCGGCCTGCTGGTGATCGCGGCGGTGGCGTACTGGCAGCTCGACCGACGGGCCACCGGGGTCGGCGGCGGTGTGCTGAGCGGGGACCGGGAGGGGCGGCTCGGCGTCGATCCGCTGCTGGTCGCGGCGCCCGCGCTGCTGCTGCTCGCGGGCACCGTGCTGACGCTGCGGCTGCTGCCGCCCGCGGCCCGGCTCGCGGAGCGCGGCGCGGCGGGCGGCCGGGGGCTGATCGCGGCCCTGTCCGGCTGGCAGTTCAGCCGGCGCCCGCTGCGCAACGCCGGGCCCGTGCTGCTGCTGGTCCTCGCGGTGGCGATGGGCATGCTGGCCGTCGGGCAGCGCGCCTCCTGGGACCGTTCGCAGGGCGACCAGGCGGACTTCAGGGCCGGTGCGTCGCTGCGCGTGATCACCGGCGTCGAGGACGATCCGGTGAAGTCGGGCGGGTACGCGCGACTGCCGGGCGTACGGGACGCGGCGCCCGCGTTCCGTACCACCACCGAACTCTCGGGCGACCGGACCGCCTCGGTCCTCGCTCTGGACACCGCTCACGCCTCCGAGCGGATGCTGATCCGCGACGATCTCGGCGACCGGCCGCGGGAGCGGCTGTTCGACCCGCTCGACCGGCCGGACACCGCACGGGCCGGACTGGTGCTGCCGCAGAAGAGCGAGCGGCTCATGTTCGACGTACGGATCACGGCGGCCGGGGCGCACGGACGGCAGGGCGAGGACCCGGTCCTCGCCGTGCTGCTGGAGGACCGCTACGGCCTGCCCTACCGGGTGTCGGCCGGAGCCGTGCCCACCGACGGCAGGGTGCACCCGGTCGCCTTCGCGGTGTCGGCCGCGGGTGACCTGGCCGTGACCGGCTTCGAGCTGAACGGCAACCGGCCGACCGGGGCGAGCGCGTCGTACCGGTTCGGCGTCGGCGCCCTGCGGACCGTGGCGTCCGACGGCACCGAGCGGCCGGTCCCGGTCCCCGAAGGCTTCCGCTGGGACGCCGGACTGACCGGCACCGGATCCGGTGCCGAGACGCGGGCCGGCGATCCCCTGGACGCGACGGCCTCCGCGAGGAGCCCGCTGGCCCTCACGTACGAGACCGGCGCCGCCCCGAACATGTGGGAGTACACGCCCGCCTACTCCGTACGGGCCACCGTGCCCCGCCCGAAGGCGCCGACGCCGAAGGCCATCGTCACCGACGCGTATCTGAAGGCCGCCGGAGCGAAGAAGGGGCAGCACGTCGATGTCACGCTGGCCGGTGAGACGGTCCGGGTGAAGATCGTGGACTCGGTGCGCAGGCTGCCGACCACCGGCCCCGGTTCGGACGACTCCGTCACCGGGGGCGGCCCGGACCGCGACGGCGGCGCGCTGCTGCTCGACTTCAGGGCCGTCGGCCAGGTCTTCGCGCAGCGCCCGAACGCCTCGCTCACCGCCAACGAATGGTGGCTGAGCACCGCCCCCGGGCAGGCCGCGAAGGCCGCCGCCACACTGCGGGCGCAGCCGGACACCGATCCGGCGCAGGTCCTGGTGCGGGACGAGATCGCGCGGGAGCTGGTCGGCGACCCGCTGGGGGCCGGGCCGCAGTCCGCGCTGCCCGCGGTGGCGGTGGTCGCCGCGGCCCTGGCGGCGGTCGGCTTCGCGGTGAGCGCCGTCGGCGCGCAGCGGGAGCGGGCCGCCGAGTTCGCCGTCCTGCGTGCGCTGGGCACCCCGCGCCGCAGGCTGACCAGGATGATCGCCGTCGAGCAGGGCGTGCTGATCGCGATCGCGCTGCTGGTCGGGACCGTGCTCGGGGCGGTGCTGAACCGCGCCGTCGTACCGCTCGTCGTACTGACCGGGCAGGCCACCGCGCCGGTGCCCGGGGTGCTGGTGCAACTGCCGGCCGGGCAGATCGCGGCGCTGCTGGCGGGCGTCGCCGCGCTGCCGCTGGTGATCGTCGTGTCCCTCGCCCTGCGCGGTGCCGACCCCGCGGCCTCGCTGCGTGTCCAGGGGGACAACTGACATGACTCCGCGTTCCGTCCGAGACCGCCGCACCCCCGCCGGTGCGCCCTGGGTCCGTACCCGGCTGCGCACCGCTCCCGGCACGGCCTGGGCGCTGGGACTGCTGGTGCTGCTGACGTCGTTCCTCGCGGCCGCCTTCCCGCGCGCCGTCGAGCGATACGAGAACGAGGGGCTGCGCCACGATGTCGCCGTCGCGGACCCCGGCCACAGTGTGCTGGAGCTGACCGCGCCGGAGCCCGAGCTCCAGATGCCCTCGGCGGAGCGCGCGGCGGCCGTCCGTGAGGCGGCGCTGGCGTCCGTCCACGACGGGGCGCGGTCCCTGCTGCCCGGTCTGGTGGTGCCCGGCACCGCCGAGTCCTCGTACGGCTTCCGCACCGGGAAGCCGATCGCCGCGCCGGACCGCTGGCTGGCCCGGCCGGACCTCGTCGACCCCCAGCTGACCTACTCCACGCTTTCCGCCCTCCCGGACCACGCCACCCTGCGCGCCGGGAAGTGGCCCGCCGTGCGCGGCGAGGTCACCGAGAACACCCCCGAGGTGGAGGGCGCGGTCACCGAACAGACGGCGAAGGCCCTGAAGGCCAGGGTCGGTTCGGTCATCTCCGTACCGACGCAGAGCGGGAAGCGGCTGGCCGTACGGATCACCGGCATCGTCGCCCCGACCCACCCCCGGTCCGCCTACTGGTCGGCCGATCCGCTGCTCCGGACCCCGGCCCTGGTCCCCCAACCGGCGCTGTACCCGCCGCGTTTCTACTGGACCGCGGCCGTTCTGCTGCCGCCGGACGCCGCGCCCGCGCTGCTCGCCACGGCGGGCGAACCGGAGTCGTTCTGGCAGTTCGCACCGGACGCCTCCCGCCTCACCGCCCCCGACGTGGCGGGGCTCCGTTCGTCGATCGCCTCGTTGGAGGGCGGCCCGGGTCTGGTCCGGCTGCGCGGAGTGGCCGGTGTCAACGCCTCGTTCGCGACCGACCTGGACAAGATCCTCACCGGGTACGGATCCCTGCGTTCGGCGATCGGCCCGGTCGTCACGGTCGCCGCCGTGGGCATCGGGGCCGTCGCCGCCGTCGTACTGCTGATGACCGTCGGGCTGATCGGCGGACGGCGCCGCGCCGAGCTGGCGCTGCTGCGGGCGCGCGGCGGGTCGCTGCGCGGGATCGGTGGCCGGCTGTTCGCCGAGACGGTGGTGATCGCGGTGCCCGCGGCGGCGCTGGGTCTGCTGATCGCCGTACCGCTCTTCGACCGGGCCCGGCTGTGGCCCTCCGCCGTCGGGCCGGCCGCTGTCGCCGCGCTGGTCTGCGTGGCCCTGCCGCTGGGCTCGGTGCTGCCGCACCGCAAACCACAACTGCCCGGGGCCCGCGACGACCTGATGGACGCCCGCCCGTCGCGGCGCCGTACGGTGGCCGAACTCACCATGCTGGTGCTGGCCGTCGGCGCGGTCGCCGGCCTGCGCCGACGCGGTACCGGAGCCGACGGCGGCAGCGACCTGCTGGTCAGCGCCGCCCCCGTGCTCGTGGGGCTGATCGCCGCCCTGGTCCTGGTACGGCTCCTGCCACTGCCGCTGCGGCTCGCCTCGCGCGCCGTCGCCCGGCGGCGCGGTGCGGTCGGCTTCCTGTCGCTGGCCCGTGCCGGGCGCGGCTCGGCGGGCGGCACCCTGCCGCTGCTGGCGCTGCTGCTCGCGCTGACCACGGCGGCGTTCGGCGGCTCGGTGCTCGCCGGGGTCGCGGACGCACGGGACCGGGCGGCGGTGCACACGATCGGCGCGGACGCCCGGATCAGCGGCCTCCTCGACTCCGTGCCGTTGCCGGACCGCCTGATCCGGCAGGTGCGGAAGGCGGACGGTGTGCGGGAGGTGGCGGCGGTCCAGGTCGTGTCCGGCGTGCCGCTGCCCGCCGACCCGGCCGGGAACAACCGCATGAAGAGCGCCGTCCTGCTGGGCGTCGACCCGGCGGCATACGCCCGGCTGGCCCGTACGACGGGCCTCGGCCCGTTCTCCGCCGACCGGCTGCGGGCCGCCGGACGCACGGCGGTGCCCGTGATCGCGTCGCCGTCCGTCGCCGCGGAGCTCGGTGACCGGCCGCGCGAGCTGTCCACGGCGGCCGGGGACCTCACGGTGCGGGTGGCCGGCATCGCCCCGCGCACCGCGGCCGTTCCCGACAGCGACTTCCTGATCGTCGACGCCCGGTCGCTCACCCGCCGGCAGACCACCACCCTGCTGGTGACCGGCGGCTCCCCGGACGCGAAGGAGCTGCGGGCGGCGGCCCGGGACGCGGGCAAGGGTTTCTCCGTACGGCTGCGCTCCGAGGAACGCGAGGCGTTCGTCGACACCCCCATGCAGCGGGGTGCCTGGGACATCTACGCGGCGGCGATCGTGGCCGGGGCGGGTTACGCCCTGCTCGCCGTCCTGCTGTCGCTGCTGCGGACCGCCCCGGAGCGCACCGCCCTGCTGGCCCGGCTGCGGACCATGGGCCTCACCTCCCGGCAGGGCAGACGGCTGCTCGGCCTCGAAGCGCTGCCGCAGGCGCTGCTGGCGGCCGTGGGCGGGGTGCTCGTCGGCTGGGCGGCGATCGCGCTGCTGGCACCGGGCGTCGACCTGGTGGGCCTGGCGCTCTCGGCCGGTCCCGGCTCCACCGCACTCGACACCGCTCCGTTGCGGGCCGACCCGTGGTCGCTGACGCTCCCGGCGCTCGGCGTGGTCGTCCTCACCGCCGCGGTGGCCGCCGGCCAGGCCCGGTGGGCCGCCCGCCGCGGACCGATCACCGAACTCAGGTCAGGAGACCCCCGATGACGCCGCCGGCCGACACCACACTCGCCGAGCTCGAACAGCGCGCCGCCGCACACCGCGACCGGCCCTCGTACGGGCACGACGCGCTGATCGCCTGCGACCGGCTGGTCCGCATCTTCTCCGCGGACGGGGTGGAGGTGCAGGCCCTCCAGGGCCTGGATCTCCTGGTCACCGAGGGCGAGTTGATGGCCCTGGTCGGCGCGTCGGGCAGCGGCAAGTCGACTTTGATGAACATCCTGGCGGGCCTGGACGTGCCGACGGCCGGGTCGGCGCAGGTCGCGGGCTGCGATCTGCTGTCGATGGGGCCGAAGGAACGGCTGCGCTACCGGCGGGACGTCGTCGGGTTCGTCTGGCAGCAGACCGCCCGCAATCTGCTCCCGTACCTCACCGCCGTCCAGAACGTCACCCTGCCGATGCAGCTGCGCGGCCGGGGCCGGGTCCGGGGGGCCGAACGGGCCGCCCGCGCCGAGTCGCTGCTCAAGATCCTGGAGGTCGCGGACTGCCGAGACCGGCGCCCCCAGCAGCTCTCCGGCGGCCAGCAGCAACGGGTGGCGATCGCGGTCGCGCTCGCCAACAACCCGTCGGTGCTGCTCGCCGACGAACCGACCGGCGAGCTCGACTCGGCCACCGGCGAGCAGGTCTTCGCGGCGTTCCGCCGTGCCAACGAGGAGCTGGGCACCACGATCGTGATCGTCACCCACGACCAGGCGGTGGCCTCCGAGGTCCGCCGCACGGTCGCCATCCGGGACGGCCGTACGTCCTCCGAGGTGCTGCGCCGCACCGAGGTCGACGCCACGACGGGCCTGGAGTCCCAGGTGGCCCGGGAGTACGCGATGCTCGACCGCGCGGGCCGGCTCCAGCTGCCCGCCGACTACACCCGGACGCTCGGGATGGAGCACCGGGTGATGCTGGAACTGGAGCACGACCACATCGGCATCTGGCCGGACGACGCCGAGCGGTGACGGGCCGGGGTGGTGCTGGCCCCAGGTCGCTTCGGCCGGGTGGCCCGATGTTCCCGCACCGGGTACGCGCCTAGCGTCGTGCGGGAGTCATCCACCTGATCCGAGGAGCACGATGCGCGTCGCCTCACTGGTCACCACCGGCCTGGGCCTGACCTGCTTACTCGCGGGCAGCGTGCCCGCGTCGGCCACCCCCGCCACCCCTGCCTCGCCCACCCACCAGCGGCTCGTCTGGGGCCCCTGCTCACCGCAGCAGCGGGAGCTGAACGAGGCGGGCGCGCAGTGCACGAAGGTGACCGTTCCCCTCGACTATTCCGACCCCGGCGGCCCGACGATCCGGATCGCGGTCTCCCGCATCGAGGCCGACACCGAGCACGGCGAGCGGCGGGGCATCCTGCTGTCCGATCCGGGCGGCCCGGGCGGCACCGGACTCGCCAACACCCTCTATCTGCGCCCCGCGTTGAAGGACGTCGCCGACCGCTACGACCTGATCGGCTTCGATCCCCGCTTCCTCGGCGAGTCCACCCCCATCGCCTGCGCCCCCGCCACCCCGACGCCCGCGCCCGGCCCGACCACGACCCGCCGCAAGGACTTCGAACAGTCGGTACGGTCCGCCCGTGACACCGCACGCCGCTGCCAGGAACACGGGGACAACGCCCGGCTCCTCCCGCACGCCACGTCCAGGAACGTCGCCCGCGACATGGACGCGATCCGCGCGGCACTGGGCGAGCGCAGGCTCTCGTACTACGGCGTCTCGTACGGCGCCGATCTGGGCGCCGTCTACACCCAGATGTTCCCCCGCCGCGCCGACCGCGTCGTCCTGGACTCCTCGACCGACCCGACGGCCACCCAGTACGAACTTTTCCAGCGGGCGGGCAGACCGCTCGAAGAGGCCCTGGACGCCTGGGCCGGATGGGCCGCACGGCAGGACGGCACCTACCGGCTCGGCAGGACACCCGCCCAAGTGCGGTCGAACGTCCAGCGGTTGCTCGACGGGGCCGAGCGGCGCCCGGTCACCGTCTCCGGCATCCGGCTCGACGCACCGTTGCTGCGGCTGGTGCTGAGACAGCTCATCCAGCACGAGGAGTACGACCCGGCGCTCGCCGGTACGGTGCGCGATCTGATCGATGCCGCCGCGGGCAGGCCGGTCGAGCCCGGCCCGGAGCTCGCCGCCATGCTCGAACTGCTCGCCTCGCCGGAACTGGCGGACAGCATGCTGGGCGGGGCCCTGTTCATGTGCGGCGACCACGGCTGGCCGGCCGGCGGCTGGCCGAAGAACCCGGAGACGTACTGGAAGAACATGGAGCGCAGCCGCGCCACCCAGCCCGTCTTCGGCCCGCTCGTCAACGGCATGATGGCCCCGTGCGCGTTCTGGAGGAGCACCTCGCGTGAACCCGCCACGGTGATCGGCAACGACGTACCCGTGCTGATGCTCCAGGCCCGGCGCGACAACAACGTCCCCTACGAAGGGGCACTGGCCCTGCACCACCGGCTGACCGGTTCACGGCTGGTGACGGCCGACATCCGCTCGCACGGGGTGTACGGGCGCGGACTCGACGGCCTCACCCCCGTCCCCTGCGCCGACGAGGCCGTCAACGGCTATCTGCGCGACGGCACCCTGCCCGGCACCGACCTGACCTGGCCCGGCACCGGGGAGGACCGGTGATCAGCAGACGAACGGGCCTGGCGGCCACGGCAGCGGCCCTGCTCACCGGAGCGGGCGGCCCCGCGGCGGCGGCCACCGCGCCCCGCCGAGCCTCCGGGCTCCGCGACCGGCTCCAGAGCGATGTGGACGCCATCCTGGCCACCGGCGCCACCGGCGTACTGGCCGAAGTGCAGAGCGCCCGCGGCCGGACGACGGCCCGCGCCGGATCCGCCGGGCTTCGGACCCCGCACCAGCCGGTCCCGTGGGACGCCTACTACCGGATCGGCAGCGACACCAAGACGTTCACGGCCACGCTCGCCCTCCAGCTGGCGGGCGAGGGGCGGCTCGCGCTCACGGACACCGTCGAGCGGTGGCTGCCCGGCGCCGTGCGGGGCAACGGCAACGACGGCCGCCGGATCACGGTCGCCGATCTGCTGCGCCAGACCAGCGGGCTCAACGACTACCTCGCCGTCTCACCGGACTCGGCCGACGCGTTCACCCCGGACGGCTACCGCCGCTCGCGGTTCCGCACCACCGACCCCGAGGAACAGCTGAAGGCGGCGCTGAGCCGGCCGCCCCTGTGGGTACCGGACCCGGAACATCCGGCCCGGGAGCGGCGCTGGGGCTACTCCAACACCAACTACGTGGTGGCGGGTCTGATCATCGAGCAGGTGACCGGCAACTCCTGGGCGCAGGAGATCCACGACCGGATCATCGAACCCCTGGGCCTGCGCCACACGTTCACCCCGGGAACCTCCCCGTACGTGCCCCGGCCCACGGCCGGCGCGTACACCTGGTTCCCCGGCTGCGCCCGGCCGACCGACACGACGTCGGCCTCCGGCGGCGGGGCGGACGGCTCCGTCATCAGCACCACCCACGACCACGGTGTCTTCCTGCGTGCCCTGATGAGCGGCCGGCTGCTGCGCCCGGCCCAGCTGGCCGCGATGAAGGAGACGGTCGTGGCCGGGGACTGGAGTGCGGCTGAGGGGGTCCGTTACGGACTGGGCATCGCCTGGCGCCCGGTGGCGGGGAGCAGCGGCGGGATCTGGTTCCACGGCGGAACCCATCTGGGGATCGTCTCCGAGAGCGGGGTGACGCCGGACGGTGCGCGGGCCGCGACCAGCGCCACGTTCACCCTGCGGATGGGCGACCCGGCACAGGACGCCCAGGACCTGGCCGCACTCCGGCTGGTGGACCGGGCTCTGACCGGCTAGGGCCCTGCGTCGGGATCAGGCCGGATCAGGGAGCGGGGTCCGGTGTCGTGCGTCGCGGGGCGGAAGAGGGAGTCATGGCTGAGCCGTGCCGAGTGACGACGACGCGGCGAGGCGCGGCACCGGGGCACGCGAGCCCGGCCTGATCCGAGCGAGAGGACCTGGGCCGCGTGGGTCCGGCCGCTCAGCCCGCGCCCACCGTCACCGCGAGCGTGCCGAGCCCGCTGCCGGGGCTACGCAGGGCGATGGAACCGAACGGGGTGCGCAGCCGAAGCCAGGACCCGGCCGCGAGCAGGGCGACGGGGAAGTCCGGAGCCGGGCGGAGGAATCCCAGCGACTGGGCGGCGTGCACGGCGCGCAGCGGGAGCGGGGTGCCGCCGACCGTCCGCGACCAGATCTCGCGGCCGATCAGATCCCGCTCCGCCCGCGTACGGCGTTCCTCGGGCAACTCCTCGTCGCGGCCCCGGAATTCGGCCACGGCGGCAGCCACGGCGCCGCGCAGGGCCATCGGCCCGGGCAGGCCGGGCTGTTCCCGCCAGCCGCCGCGCGGCGGGAGGACGCCCGTCCACGGCGGTCCGGTGACGGGTGCCGGGATCGCACCGGCTTCGGTGGACTCCCCGAGGGATTCGAGGAGTTCACCGGCGGAGACGGTGACGTCGAAGCCGTCGCCCGGACCGGCCAGCCGCGCCGTCCGGATCGCCAGGACCTCGAACGACGGCGGCCTGCCGAACACGGCCAGCGCACCGCCGCCCGCCTGCATCCGCACCGCGGCGGCCCGGTCGTAGTGGAGCAGCCGGCCGAGGAAGGCCGCGAGATCCGCGGCCTCCCTCGTGTCGGCGAACTCCAGCGACCGTACGGGCACCGTCATGCTGCGGCGGGCTCCTCGGCCAGGTACTGCTGGAGGAAGAGCTTCTCCTCGGCGGAGATCCGCCGGGGCCGCTCCTCGGCCAGGTCGTACGGCACGACGACGGTCGAGGCCCGGACGTACACCTGGTCCGGGTCCTTGATCTCGTACGCGATCGTCAGCGACGCGGCACCGATCTTCGTGACCCACGACTCGACGGTCACCGGCTCGTGCCGGTGGACCAGCGGTCGTACGTAGTCGATCTCGTGCCGGGCGACGACGGAGCCGCCCGCGAAGGACGGCGAACCGTCCCCCGGCGCCAGCCGGAACATGAAGTCGATGCGCGCCTCCTCCAGGTAGCGGAGGAAGACCACGTTGTTCACATGGCCGAAGGCGTCCATGTCCGACCAGCGCAGCGGGCAGTTGTAGATGTGACGAGCCAAGACGATCAGCCTCGCGTGAGCTTCTTGTACGTGGCACGGTGCGGGCGGGCCGCGTCCGCACCGAGGCGCTCGACCTTGTTCTTCTCGTACGACTCGAAGTTGCCCTCGAACCAGTACCACTTGGAGTCACCCTCGTAGGCGAGGATGTGCGTGGCGACCCGGTCCAGGAACCAGCGGTCGTGGGAGATGACCACGGCCGCGCCCGGGAATTCGAGCAGCGCGTTCTCCAGTGAGGAGAGCGTCTCCACGTCGAGGTCGTTGGTGGGCTCGTCGAGGAGCAGCAGGTTGCCGCCCTCCTTGAGCGTCAGTGCCAGGTTGAGGCGGTTGCGCTCACCACCGGAGAGGACCCCGGCCGGCTTCTGCTGGTCCGGGCCCTTGAAGCCGAACGCGGAGACGTAGGCCCGCGAAGGCATCTCGACCTGGCCGACGTTGATGTAGTCCAGCTCGTCCGAGACGACGGCCCAGAGGGTCTTCTTCGGGTCGATGTTGGCACGGGACTGGTCGACGTAGGAGATCTTGACCGTGTCACCGATCTTGACCGAGCCGCTGTCGGGGGTCTCCAGGCCCTGGATCATCTTGAACAGCGTGGTCTTGCCCGCGCCGTTCGGACCGATGACGCCGACGATGCCGTTGCGCGGCAGCGTGAACGACAGGTCGTCGATGAGGACCTTGTCGCCGAAGGCCTTCGAGAGGTTCTCGACCTCGACGACGATGGAACCGAGCCGGGGGCCCGGCGGGATCTGGATCTCCTCGAAGTCCAGCTTCCGCATCTTGTCCGCCTCGGCCGCCATCTCCTCGTAACGGGCGAGTCGGGCCTTGGACTTGGTCTGCCGGCCCTTGGCGTTGGAGCGGACCCACTCCAGCTCTTCCTTGAGCCGCTTGGCGCGCTTCTCGTCCTTGCGGCCCTCGACCTTGAGGCGGGCGGCCTTCTTGTCGAGGTACGTGGAGTAGTTGCCCTCGTAGGGGATGGCGCGGCCGCGGTCGAGTTCGAGGATCCACTCGGCGACGTTGTTCAGGAAGTACCGGTCGTGCGTGACGGCGACGACGGCGCCGGCGTACTTCGAGAGGTGCTGCTCCAGCCAGTTGACCGACTCGGCGTCGAGGTGGTTGGTGGGCTCGTCGAGGAGCAGCAGGTCGGGGGCCTCGATCAGCAGCTTGCAGAGCGCGACGCGGCGCTTCTCGCCACCGGAGAGGTTGACGACCGGCCAGTCACCGGGCGGGCAGCCCAGCGCGTCCATGGCCTGCTCCAGCTGGGCGTCCAGGTCCCACGCGTTGGCGTGGTCCAGGTCCTCCTGGAGCTTGCCCATCTCGTCCATGAGCGCGTCGGAGTAGTCGGTCGCCATGAGCTCGGCGACCTCGTTGAAGCGCTTGAGCTTGCCCATGACCTCGGCGGCCCCGTCCTGGACGTTCTCCAGGACGGTCTTGGTCTCGTCGAGGTGCGGCTCCTGCATGAGGATGCCGACGCTGAAACCGGGCGACAGGAACGCGTCACCGTTGGACGGCTGCTCCAGGCCCGCCATGATCTTCAGCACCGTGGACTTACCGGCGCCGTTGGGGCCCACCACACCGATCTTCGCCCCGGGCAGGAAGCTCAGCGTGACGTCGTCAAGGATCACCTTGTCGCCGTGCGCCTTGCGCGTCTTGCGCATCGTGTAGATGTACTCAGCCAAGAGAAACCGTCCGGCAATCGATGTGTGGGCAGATACACCCCATCTTGCCTGACGTCCATCCCCGGATGGAAACCAGTCTCAGCAGAGGCCCTGTGAACTGCCCTTTCGCCATCCGCACTGGTAGCTGACCTGTCACTGGTTGTCGCCGTCGATCGCCGCCGAGCACCCTCGCACGGCCCGAGGACGGCCCAGGAACGATCACTCGGCGGACGTCGTCCGCTCATCGAGCCCGGCCTGCACCTGACGGTTGTGCCCGGCGCGCAGGAGGACGTCACCGCCCACGACTGCAAGGCCGTCCTTGACAGACAGCTTCTCGGCCCGCCGGGGACGGTCGGTTCCCAACCTGGCATCCTGCGTCCGTGAGAATGACGTGGGTCGACTTCTGGGCACTTATAGACACCTTGAACGGTGAGGCCAACGAGGCGAACTGCCAGCGGCTCGCCGAAGAGCTGGGCTGTCGCTCGGTCGCGGACATCGTGGGCTTCACCGAACGCCATGCCGAGGCTCTCTACCGTCTGGACCAGGAAAAATTCGGTGTCCTGCCGGTCGCCGACCTGACGGATCGCGACGGGAGCCCTTTCCCCCAGTCGGCCGACCAGTTCCTGTACACGCGTTGCTCCGTGGTCGCCGCCGGCCGAGCCGTCTGGGAAAGCGTCTTCTTCGACGTCGACAAGTTCGCCCCGTATACCTCCACCAAGTACAACGCCGAGTGGCTGCTCTACGTGCCGGACAAGGCATACGAGCTGGCCACTGGCCAGGAGTGGGACCGCTCAACCCGGTACTGCTTCGAGACCTTCTCCAACAAAGACGGCTGGCCACACCTGCAGAACTGAGGTCGGCGCAGCCTCAGCTACCCCACTATCGCCCGGTGGGAATCTCGTAAACGATCTCGCACAGGGCGGCAGGCACGACGATGTCCGCGGTCTCCACGGGTCGACCTTGGTCGCTGTAGTACGTCCGCCTGATGTGGGTGACGAGAGCAGCTTTCTGGATGCCAAGGAGCGAGGCCTCCTCGGCAGTCGCCTGGCGGGGCTCCGGCTGCTCGACGGCGTGGCTGACCGTGATGCCGATCGCAGCCATACGGTTCACGACACCCGCCCCGGCATGCGGCCCTCCCTCGGGGAGAACGACGAGCGTGCCGGCGGTGAGGTCGTACGGCTCCCAGCTTGTCGACAACTGCACCGGCTTCCCGTCGGCCAGGAACTCGTACACGGTCCGGACACACAGATCGCCATCGGCGACACCGAGACGCGTTGCGATCTCTGCCGGTGCCGGGATCTTGGCCTCGGTCCGGCTCTCCCAGTCCCCGTGCCTGCCCACAGCCTGCATGTCCGCACGGAACGGGGAATCGTCACGCTGCTCGCGTGCCGAGGAACGCACCACCCGGACACGCCGACGTGGTTCGGCGACATACGTACCGGAACCTGCGCGGCCTTCCAGAACGCCCTGCGAGATCAGCAGCTCCTGCGCCCGACGGACCACGTTCTCGCCGACGCCGCACTCCTCGCCGATCTGAGCACGTGAGGGCAGCCGGTCCCCCGGTGTCCACTCATGCTCCGCGATCCGTTGTCGGAGAACGTCCGCGATGCGGAGATAAGGCGGCTGCTCAGGCATATGGAAAATCTAGTCCACTAGCTCTAATCTAGTTAACTAGCTTCACGTAACGTGGCGATCACTCGGCGACGGAGATACCTGTGCCCGCTTCTGAACTGAGCGCCGAGGACATCGCCGCCCGGTTGTCCGCCGCCGGACTGACCACACGCGCAATACAGCACGCCCACCACACATCGATCGAAGCGGAGGTGCCGGACGACTTCCCCGCCGACTCATGGCGGGAGGTCCTGGATGCAGTGGCGAAAGCCGATCGATTCGGCCTCCTCGCCAGCAACGTGGACGGCCGCGTCTTATGGGCCGCCGTACGCAAAGCAGTCCCCGCGATGGGCGATGTCCGGGGACCTGGCCATCAGCGATAGGAGCTGATCAGCGTGTTCAACCGTATCCGCCGTGCCGTCTCACGGACCAGTGAGCGGTACTTCCCGAGGGGCCGTCACCGTCGCCCCTTAACGCCTATCCGCTCGGGGGCCGTTCACCTCGGACATGCCGACTCTCCTGCGCCGCACATGGGGTGGCTTCGAGACGGCATGAATGTTCTCGCAGATGACGAGATCGCGCTCGTCCGCCCGAACGTGCTGGCAAGCGGCGAAGGCGCGAAGGGGATCTCAACGGCCGTAGCTCATGATCCCGTCTCGCAAACCTGGTTCGCACCGCCGGAGCCCATCTGATGCCTTCTCATCAGCGACCAGGCGTGACGAAGGCGAATGCCGCTCCCTACAGGTCGAGTTCGTGCCTGATTGGCACGCACCATGAGTGTGCGCATTCCTCCCCCATCGCGGCACCGATCGGTGTCCCCGTGGTCTACGAAGCGTGCAACTGCCCCTGCCACCCTTCCGCTTCAAGGGAGGTGTCCCAGTGAGGAGATGGACACCCAGTGGCGCACTTGCCGCAACCGTCGAGATCACCGCGACCAGCGTGCAGCGAGGCGACGTGATCCAGATCGGAGGTCAGTCGTGTCGCGTGGCCAATCTTCTCCAGCTTGCAGGTGCGGCAAAGCGGCTTCGTTTCGAGTCGGGAGAGCTGCTGACCATGCACTCCCGGACCCGCCTCGTCGCCCTGCGGATGCTGAGAAGGAGGTGATTCCATCCGTGGCTCCTCGCCGTGATGCCATCGCCGACGACCTTCGGACACAGATCTCAACGGGCCGCCTCAAGGCTGGGGAGCGTCTCCCTTCTGAGGCACAACTGGCCGGCCGCTATGCGGTCAGCACCCCGACGCTGCGGAACGCCCTCGCCGTACTCCAGGGCGAAGGGCTCATCGAGAAGGTTCACGGCAGAGGCAACTTCGTCCGCCATCCCGTCCGAAGAATCACGTACGTCGGCGGTGGTCGCACGCCCGACGCTCAGACCGCGACCGATGCGGCACTACGCATGAGCATCCGCACCACGCATCTCCCGGCGCGAGGGGATCTGACCGCTCTCCTGAGGGTGTCCGCGAGCAGCCCACTGACCGAATTCCTATGCATCAGCCACGCGGGCAAGTCACCGCACAGCCTGGCCAGGATCTATGTCCCCCGCGACTTGGCGCCGGCCGACGGTCCAAGCGAGTCGACCCTGTGCAAGGGGGTGCGGGCAAGGCTGGCGGAACTGCGCACGCCGCTGGCCGAGGTACAGGAGCGGGTCAGCGCACGCTTCCCAACCCCGAGAGAAGCGGCAACCCTCCGCATCAGCTCAGCCCTGCCCGTACTGGCGGTCACCCGTGTGGCAACCGACACAACCGGACGGGTCGTCGAGGCAGCGCGGCTGGTGCTTCCCGGCGATCGCGCCGACGCGCTGTTCACGCACCACACGATGAGCGGAGACAGGAGGACAGAAGGATGACCCACCACAACGAACTGCGGCTCCTCCCATGGCTGGGCCCCGAGGGCAAGCCCTGCTACCTGAGCACCGACGACAACAGCGGCCACCTGTCTCGCCTGGCAGACAATGTCGAAGCGGTACAACTCGGCATGGCAACCGACCTCCTGGAGCGCGCATCCGAAACACTCGGAGACGAGGACGCCGAGCCGCAAGAGCTGCGCCACCTGGCGACGGCCCTGGCTGAAGCCCTCCACGAGGTGCTCCGCGTGGCAACAAGCCGCGGCCGCCGCCTACCGACACCGGTTCCCTCCCGTAAAGGAGACGAAGACCCACATCTCCCGGCGGCAGCATTCGGCTAGCAATAGCGCGCATCCAGTATTAGAGAAGCCCCAGACTCGTTCTGGGGCTTCTCTGCTGGGTCAATCCCTCCGCTCACCGCTCGTCGACCTGGCGTGCACGCCCGCCGACCGTCCGCATGAGCCCTTCACGAACGGTGTCACGAGCGCTAGGGGATCGGCGCTCCGCGTAGCAGTAAGTCGCGGGCATCGCGTGCTAACGACGAATCTCTCCACCAGTAGAGGAGACTACGAGGGCCCCAACTCCCGGCGGCCTTTAGCTAGAGATTATCAAACTCGCTGAAACCGATACCCCCGGCGAAAGTCCGGGCCTTGCTAGTGACGCTCACGCCGCCTCGCGTCACTCCGACGGAGAGCCGTGCTTTACCGAAACCAGACGCGCAGCACTACGAGGCTCAAGGTTCTTTTGCCTACCCTTGACGAACTTAACGTCCGTTACGGCACCGAGAAATCCTTCAGGAGCGGTTACAACAACCCGCCTGACGGAGCGTTTCTTGAAGGCGAGCTCTGCACGCACCTGCGCCGTCAGCTCCTTCGATACCTCCCACGTGCCGGCGTAACACTGATCCAACTCGGCAGTGGATTCAGCATACTTCTCGCCATCTGCTCCATGATGGATGAGGCACTTCATAGTCAACCAGCTCCAGCCAGCGAGTGAAGCTAACCACAAGCTAAACAGGTATCTGGTTTCCTCGGATGCGAAGGAGTCCACACGTGCTGTAAATTCCTGCCATTCTTCTGAATCTAGGTCGCGCGCAAGGAGTTCCATTCCGTCCGAAGGTTGACCGTCTGCATGCCCTCTCCCCACAAAACCTTCGGGGGATGGTCTCCTCGTGGGGTCCAGGTCTCGTAGAGCTCGCAGAATCTCGGTATAGGTGTCGGTCCGCTTCTCCCACATCCTCGTCGATAGTTCGCGTGCACCCGTGTCTCTACTAGACTTGTGCGTGAAGGCCACTGCGGCTGCTGCGACAGCGAGTGTCGCAGCTTGAGACACATACGGAAGCGCTTCAGACCAGCTCACCATTCTATTTTCCCCATCAGATACCCGGATTCATACAGTCGTTACCCGCTTCCGATCGCTCAAGAGGCGGCTTCTGCACCTTCGATCACCCTGGACTACGTCCTTTCTGTGACAGTTCACCGTTGTCAACGGGGTATTTGGACATGCAGCGCGGCGGAAGCGGGATGTCTCCACCCAAGGCTGGCAGAGAGGGTCGAACGCTCAGACCTCGCTCAATACGGCTCTACGAATGACATCCGCACCATGCATCTCCCGGCGAGAGGGGAATCGAAAAGTCCGACAGCACATCAGAAGAGCCTGTCACACGATGCGACGGGCATGCTGGGCAATGTTCAAGGCTGTTCCATTTGGCAGTACTCCACGACGCCGGATTGCCTCTTCGGTGACCCAGGCCACGTTTGGCGTATCCGTCATTGCGAGCCGCCTCAGTGCCGATTCTTGATCAGGGCTGGGTAGCAGCTCGTAGACATCTGCAATCAAAATTTCCCACGATTGAGCGTGCTCGCTGTACCTGATTCGGTCGACCTCTCGCTTGACGTAATCCTGGAAAGTGAAGGGGAATGCGTCAGCAGGTAATATCCCTGTACTAACGAGCTCCTCGTGAAATTCACGCCATGGAGAATCTTCACGCCCGGAACGCGAATCAAACCACGCATAAAATTTGGGAATCTGCGACCCTTTTATACGTATCCGTAGGTCATTGCTGCTTTGGCTATCGAAAGGTATCAATGAATCATCTTGTGCATCGATGCTTGAAAGAAATGACCTTCCGGAGGTTGAAATTTTATAAACGCCGCCTACAGGTTGGAGTTGCGGAAAACGACGTCCTTGGACCAGTAGATACTTGTCGTCTATTTTAACCCTGAAGAGGTAAGCCGCAGATATCCTCACGTCCCGGGATGCAAAACGAACGGAATACCATAGGTGGCGCATGTTAGTGCGATTTGCAATCAAAGCATCAGCTACAGGAATAACGAGAGTTATAACGGCACCACTGGCCAGATCGCCCACAGTCGAATCGTGGGCCATGAATGAGAGGGCCAAAGAAGTTAGGAAAAGGGTGAAGTAGAGAGAAAATCTCGCCATTGCCGAATCCTCTTGATCGTGGATTCCTAGAATTTAGGAATAGGGACTTCGTCGGGTGCTGTGAGCAAATATTTAGCGGTCCACTTAAGCATCGTGGATGAGTTCTCGAGATTTCTGAGTAGACCAGGGGGTATGTAATCGGCCTCATACATTGCCACCAGGAGAGCTCGACGTACGTCAATATGAGACTCTCCTTCGTACTCCATTTTAAGAAGCTGCCCGTCATTTGGAGTCCCGAGTCTCCCTATGTACCTAGCTGCGAATTCACGAGGATAGCTACTCCTGTTGCGATCACGAACTGCCGTCCAGGCTCTGCTTCGTATCACCTCTGAACGGATCCCGCACCGAATCGCCGTCTCAAATACATTGCGCTCCAGAAAGGGGTAGTCAACGATCGGCACCCGATCGAGTACCCCCTCCAGCATGACCCGCAGATCTTTACGCTTATGGGGAAGTCTTTCCAGATACCTGAGGATGCGGGCGGACAGGTGATGCCAAGTCTTAATGCTTTCCACGGCCCACGAAAATGCGAAATCATCCTTCCTGATGCCCAGCGTGGGCAGTGAGAATTTGATATCCCTTTCATTCGCGGGCGTTTCGTTAATGGCAGAAATGAATAGGTCTCGCAGATCCTTTACCGCCCAAGGCTCGCCTAGCCCAAGGAAGTAGATAATCAAGTCCTTTCGCATGTCATCTAAATACTCCTCTGCGCTATTGCGCGCGAGTATCCCAGTCTTTGGTGCCGACATATTCAGTCGTCTTGCCCTGAATGCTCGATTGACTTGCTGCAGGATCGAGCGCAGCTTTTCCTCATCTGAGTCAAATAGGTACATGTCATCCGAGTAGCGGATGAACTTTATATCAAACTGCTGAATGAAATTATCAATCGGAAGTAGGTAGGCATTGGCCAATATCCCGGAAGCGGCAGATCCTTGCGGGAGGCCCCATGTGTGACACTGCCGCTCGAATCCTTCGAGAAAACTCTGGAGCTGCACTATGACTGCGTTATCGACGCCAACTGCCGACAGATCCATCGTAAGTACGTCGATTTCAATATGCTCATAGAAAGAAGCAATATCAGTCTTTGCCATCAACATACTCTTGTCATCATTCAGGAATCCGCGCGCTTTTTTGCGCATCGCCTTCCAGTCTGCGACCGAATGCACTGATAGGCGCCGGGATCGATGATTGAATACCGATTCCGACAAAAGCGGATCTATGGATTCTGCGGCTTCAAACGCCAATGCCTCATATATGAGGCGATCTTGAACAGAGAGCCTTGCGAGCGGGCGCGTATTTATGTAATTCTTGGGATGCTCAACAAGCTCAATATGGTTTGGGGTGTAGTGGACGTTGGCAAGATGATCCAGCACTTCGGATCGATAGTCTTTCCAGAACGGCTTCAAGTCACGGAAATTAATCACATCGGGAAGATCAAGTCTCCCTTCGACGGCCCATAGACGATTGGCGGCGCGATCCAAGAAACTGCTGCGTAGCTGGCTCCCCCTCATAACCTCACAGAGTACGCGCAGCATGAAGGTCGGTGGAGCGGGTTTGGCCGGTGTCCTGCCCGGTTTGGGGTCGAGCATGATCAGGGGGCCGTACGCTGGCCGGCAACTCGGGCAGGCTGTGATCCTGCCCGGAATTTGAACGAGTGGCCCCCTGGTCTTGCTCGACGCGGGACCCGAACCGGGGAGGTGGCTAAAGCCGTGGAGCCGACCGCCCCAGCCACAGCGGGTCTCCCCACCTTCAGCCCGCAGCCCGTAGCGCGCCGCCTGGCGCGGCCAGCCGGGGCGAAGACAGAGGCAGGCCGCGCCGCTGAGGCGGCGCGCGCCCGCGCCGTGCGCGGGTCTTGATGAAGTAGGGAAAGTTCTACCGCGCTGGGATCAGGTGCTTGCCGTCGTGGCTTCGCACGTGGGGGCCGGCTCCGTCGAGGGCGTCCAGCAGGCGGATCGCGTAGACCTCGGACATGCGCTCGCTGATCTGCTCCTGGGTGAGCCAGTCGACTGCCGTTGATTCCGCGGACGTGCGCTCAGTGCCTCCAGAAGGCTTGCACCGGAAGACCAAGGCGACGATGCCCCGGGTCGTGTTCTTGTAGACCCCGGTGAGTTCGTCCACCTCGACGTGGATACCCGTCTCTTCCAGGACCTCGCGCACGACGCCCGCCTCCGGGGTCTCGTCGAGTTCGAGCACGCCGCCGGGTAGCTCCCAAGTGCCGTTGTCGGCGCGCCTGATCGCCAGAAGACGTCCGTCCTCGCGCACCACTACCCCGGCTACAGATACGGAGTGCAGCGGCGTCGAGGTTGCCCCCTGTGATTGACTCATATACAGGAGCATAGGAGGCAGAGAGGGACTATGGGAACCGCGGTAGGTGGAGAACGGTCTGTGCCTCGGTACGTACAGATCGCCGACGAGATCGTGCAGCAGATCCGGGCAGGGGTCCTAGGTCCTGGGGACATGGTGCCCAGCGAGTCGGAACTCGTCGAGCGCTACGGCGTCGCGGGCGGGACGATCCGCAAGGCGATGGTCGAGGTGCGCGCGAGTGGGCTGGTCGAGACTCGGCACGGCAAGGGCTCGATCGTCAAGGATCGTCCGCCCGTGCGGCACCGGTCGTCGGACCGCTTCCGGCGCTCGCTTCGGCAGGGCGGCAAGGCCGCCTATCTCGCCGAGTCCGCGCAATCTGGCGCTGCGGCGAAGGTGAGCGTCCTCTACATCGGCCCCATGGAAGCCTCTGAGGATGCCGCTCGGCGATTGGGGATCTCCGCCGGCACTCAGGTGCTCGCCAGGCGACGCCTGTACTTCCGCAACGGCACGCCCGTCGAGACGGCGACGTCGTATCTCCCATGGGACGTCGTGAAGGACATCCCCGAGCTGTTCGCCGAGAACCCCGGCGGTGGCGGCATCTACGCCCGACTCGAAGACCACGGGCACGAGTTCGCCGAGTTCGTCGAGACGCTCCAAGGGCGTCCGGCCACCAAGGCTGAGTCCTCGGAACTGGCTCTCAGCCCCGGTGCTCCGGTCATCCACCTGATTCGCGAGGCCCGTACGACGCAGGGCCGCGTGGTCGAGGTCTGCGACACCCTCATGGCCGCTGACCAGTTCGTCTTCGAGTATCGGATCCCTGCCGCCGACTGACGCCACCTCAACTCCATTCAGCCCGTCGCGAGTTCTTCTCCGCGGCGGGTTGACTCATGTACAGGAGTGATGCACTCTTCTTCATGTCACTCATATACATGAGTGAGGGAGTTCAATACCTATAGAGGAGTGATCGTTGTGCGTCAGATTCCCGTCGACACCACCAACGCCACCGTGATGGTCGCCAAGGCTCCCCAGCCCAAGGTCAAGGACCGTCGGACCGGCGAGATCGCCCTCGACAAGGACGGCGTCACGCTGATGACGGTGGAGGTCATGTTCTCCACGCCGGACGAGGTGGAGATCCTCAAGCTCACCGTTCCGCAGCCGGGTGTCTCCGAGGACCTGGCCATGGGTGCCCCGGTCGCGCTGACGGGGCTGGTCGCCTCGGCGTGGGAGAACGAGTTCAACGGCCAGAAGCGGCACGGGATCGCGTTCCGCGCGGTCGCCGTCACCTCGCTCGCCGGCGCCACTTCGAAGGCGGCCTGATCATGACCGGGTTAACGGTCGCCCTGGTGCTGGTCGTCGCTGCCGCAGTGGTCCTGCGGTGGCGGCGCCCCGCCTGGTACTGGCTGGCCTTCGGCGCCGCAGTCGCCACCCTGCGAGTCCTGATCCGCTACGCCTCCGTGATGGATGCCTGCGGGCTGACCGTCCCGCCCTCCCGCTGGCGCCTGGCCCTCGCCCGCATCGCCAACCGCCCCGTCCCTGAGTCCCGCGCTCCGCGCATCCTGCGCGTTCATCCCACCCGCACCGGCCTGCTGCTCCGCCTCAAACTCCGCCCCGGACAGGACGCCTTCGACGTCTCCGCTGCCTCCGACAGGCTGCGGCACTCCTTCGCGATGTACGGCGTCACTTCGCGGGAGCTCCGCTCGGGGGTCGTCGAAGTCCGGATGACCGGATACGACGTTCTCAAGCGGGTCCACATACCCGCAAGGACCGACCCGGCCCCGATGCGCGTTCCGGTCGCGTTGCGGGAGGACGGAGCAGTTCACTACCGCGACTACCGTGCCGTGCCCCACGGCCTCACCCTCGGCGCCACGGAGTCAGGGAAATCCGTCTATCAGCGCAACCTGGTCGCCGGCCTCGCGCCCATGGATGTTGCGCTGGTCGGCATCGACTGCAAGCAAGGGGTCGAACTCTTCCCGCTGGCACGCCGGTTCTCCGCGCTCGCCGACAACCCGGACAGCGCCCTCGACCTACTCGAAGCTCTCGTCTCCTACATGGCGGACGTCTACCAACTGATCCGCGCCGAGCAACGGATGACGGTCAACGTGCCGGACGCGGAGATCGCTGCCGACATCTGGGACCTGCCTGAGCACCTGCGACCGGTGCCGATCGTTGTCCTGGTGGACGAGGTCGCCGAACTCGCCCTGTTCGCCTCCAAGGACGAGGAGAAGCGGCGCGACAGAATCATCACCGCCCTCGTGCGGCTGGCCCAGCTCGGCCGGGCCGCCGGCATCCATCTGGAGATCTGCGGGCAGCGCTTCGGCTCCGAACTCGGCAAGGGCATCACCATGCTCCGCGCCCAGCTCACCGGCCGCACCGCCCATCGCGTCAACGACGAATCCTCCGCCAACATGGCCTTCGGGGACATCGCCCCGGACGCGGTCCTGGCTGCGATCCAGATTCCGACCGACACCCCCGGTATTGCCGTCACCGGCGACTCGTCCGGTGGCTGGGCCCGCATTCGCGCCCCGCATACCTCGCTGCGGCAGGCCGTGAACCTCTGCAACAGGTACGCGGACCGCACCCCGGAACTGCCGGCCCTCGCGCCCTTCCGGCCTGCCACCGCCGCGCTGCCTTCGGAACGTGTGCGGCTGTCCAAGTCGGCCCCCGCGACCGTCTGACCCTTTCGCTTCCCGGTTGGCGCGACCGTCTCGTGCCAGGTCCCTACCCGCTCCATGCCTGCCGAAGGGAGAACACGTCATGTGCCCCGACTGCGAGGACGTCGCCCGCACCGTGCTCATGCTGGGCCACCTCGCCCTCTACGCCGACGGACTCGACGCCGACCAAAGCTTCATCGAGGCTGTGGGCCCGTCCCTCACCGCGTCCCTGCCGGAGCCACCGCACGGTACGTTCCCGCCCGGCCACGACCCCGTTGACGGCCCCGACTACCCAGGCGGCTCGTGATGGCCCGCCCCGCGTTCCGCGTGGACGCCGTCCTCGTCCAAGCCATCATCGCCGGGGCTCTGTCCTTCGCCCACCTGCACGACCTCGCCGACGCCGCCGGACAGGACGGCTGGAAAGCCTGGGCCTACCCGATCTCGGTGGACCTGCTTCTGGTCGCTGCCTGGCGACGGCTGCGCAGTGAGGGGCCGTCCCGGCTGGCGTGGTGCTGGTTCCTGATCGCCCTGTTCGCCTCGCTCGGAGCCAACGTGGCCACCGCGGGGTTCCTCGACCTCGCCCACCCCCCGGCCTGGCTGCGCTTCGGCATCGCGGGATGGCCTGCCCTCGCCTTCCTCGGCGGCACGCTCCTCGCCCACTCGCACGTCTCCAAGGACCAGGAACCGGTTCTGCCGGCGCCAGAAGCCGAGCCGGGCATCGCTCCCGAGCCGCTGCCCGTACCGGCTCCGCTGCCCGTGGCCGAAGACACCCCGACTATCGCCTCCACTGCCTCGACGCCGACCGGTCCGCCGGTTCCGGCCGCGCTGGTCGACCACGCGCGAAAGGTCGCCGCCGACCACCGGGCCCGCACCGGCGCCCGGATCGACACCGACACCCTGCGCGCCCGCCTCGGCGTCCCGCCTCACCTGGCCGACACCATCGCCGCCCAACTCACCTGACCTGAAGGGAGAACCACCCTCGTGCCTGCCCGCGACCACTTCCACTCCTTGATGCGGATCGGACCGGTGCAGGTCGGCACCCATCGCGACCGCCACGGCCGCACCGAACACGCAGCCGTGTGCACCAAGGACGGCTGCGGCTGGTCCGCCGGCTACTCCAGCCAGACCGCCGCGCAGCTCGCAGCCCGCACCCACCGCTGCACCGCTCGATAGGAGAACCGTCCATGGATGTCCCGCTCTGGCTCGCCCTGATCATCGTCGGCTGGCTCGGCGTCAAGCTCATCCGCCCGCCCTGGTGGCTCGTCGCCGTCCTCCTCCTCGGCGGCTACCTCCTCGCCGACAGCCTGCTCTCCCCCGCCATCGACACCGCCGTCAAGTAGCCACCGCTGAAGGGAGATCCATCATGCTCCGCCCAAAGATCCCGACCATGCCTCAGCCCACCGGCCACCTCGCCCCGCCCGCCGTGGTTGTCGAGCCGACCGCCGTCATCCACCACGCCCCGGAAACCCTCGCCCCCATGACGGCTCCGGTCCGGCCGACCGTGCGGCTCACCCCAGGCGGCGTCATCGCGCTCGTGGGTGGCGGGACGGCCGTGGTGCTGGTCGTCGGCGCCGTCCTGGTCTCGATGCTGCTCGCGGTCGCCATCACCGGCGCATCCGTGGCCATCTGCGCCCTGGTCATCCGCTCGCTCATCAGCGCCGAGCACAAGGGCCGCTGACCGGCCCCGGGCGGCCTCAACCGCCAAGTCTCCGCCGCCCGGGAGCCGTCCCCTGTCCGATCTCGCAACCAGAAGGAAACCCCAGCATGACCCACCGCACCCGCCCGCCGTCCCGCAGCTGCCCGAACTGCGACGGCGTCGCCTCTGCTGCCGTCACTCTTGGCGGTCGCGACCGGCATGGCCACCTCCGCACCATCAGCGCGCACTGCCCGGCCTGCCACGGCACAGGCACCGCCCACCGCCTCGCTCGTCTGCGGGAGGACGCCCGTGCCTGACACGCTCCTCGACCCGACCACCCTCGGAGACCTGCTGAGGGTGGCTTCGGCCGACGACTTCGACCGCTGGCACGAGCAGATCCGCCGCACCGGCGGCTGCGCCGATCCGATTCACCTGACCGGCTGGACCCTCGCCAAGGACAAGACAACCGGCGAGACCCTCCACCACTACTCGACCGAGAACGAGCCGGGCGGACGGCTCCGGGTCGCGTGCGGCAACCGGCGGGCCTCCCGTTGCCCTTCCTGCGCCTGGACCTACGCGGGCGACACCTACCACCTCATCCGCGCGGGCCTGGCCGGAGACGACCGCCGCGACATCCCGTCCACGGTCCGCGAACACCCCCGAGTCTTCGCCACCCTCACCGCCCCGTCCTTCGGCCCCGTCCACAACCGGCCCGAGCGCGCCGTCTGCCGCTGCGGCATTCGCCATGCCTCCGATGATCCGGCGCTCGGCACGGCGCTCGACCCGGCCACCTACGACTACGCGGGCGCCGTCCTCTTCAACAACCACGCGGGCGACCTCTGGCAGCGCTTCACCAACCGACTCCGCCGCGAGATCGCCGCCCGCGCCGGGCTCAGCCAGCGGGAACTGAAGGAGTCAGCCCGGCTTTCCTACGGCAAGGTCGCCGAGTTCCAGAAGCGCGGCGCCCTGCACTTCCATGCTGTGATCCGCCTCGACGGACCGGACGGGCCCGATACTCCGCCCCCGTCCTGGGCGAGTTCCGGCCTACTCACGGACGCGATCCGCGCCGCAGCCTCGCACTCGTACACCTCGGTCTCCGTCCCGGCCTCCGCGGAGCAGCCTGCCCGTACCTTCCGCTGGGGCACACAGCTTGATGTCCGACCCGTGAAGGCGTTCGGCGACGGCTCCGACATCACTGAACAGGCAGTCGCCTCCTACGTCGCCAAGTACGCCACCAAGGCTGCCGAGAGCACCGGCACCATCGATCGACGGATCGGTGAACTCTCCGAACTCGACAGCCATCAGGTCCCCGACCACACCCGCCGCCTCATCGCGACCTGCAAGCAGCTCGATCCGCTCTACCCCGAACGTCGTCTCTGGGCCTGGGCGCACATGCTCGGCTTCCGCGGCCACTTCTCCTCCAAGTCGCGCCGGTACTCGACCACCCTCCGCGAACTCCGCCAGGCCCGCGCCGATTTCCGCGCCGCACAGGAACGTGACGCCCTCGGCCTGGAGGAGCGCGAGCCGGACACCGTCCTCGTCCTCGCCGACTGGCAGTACGCCGGGCACGGCCACACACCGGGTGAATCGGCCCTCGCCGCCACCATCGCCCGCGACCTCCGGCTCAACCGAGAAACCGCACGCGAGGAACTTCGGTCAGCCTCTGACGAGAGGGAGTGGTGACCATGGCAACGCGGCTCCCGGTCCGCTACCTGACGCCGGACGACCTGGTGGAGATGTTCGACCTCCCCAGCGTCGAAACGGTCTACCAATGGCGTCGCAAGCGGGTTGGTCCTCGCGGATTCCGTGTCGGCCGGCACCTGCGCTATGACCCGGATGACGTGCGTGCCTGGGTCGAGTGCCTCCAGAAAGGGGCTGCCGCCTGATGGCCGGACATATCCAAGACCGCTGGTACAAGGTCGAAATCGGCACGGACGGCAAGCCCCGCAGGATGAAGAGCGATCGGTACGGCGTCGGTCTCCGCTACCGCGCCCGCTACATCGGCCCGGACGGCACCGAGAAGTCCAAGAGCTTCCCGGACAAGCAGAAGCGCCTGGCCGACGTGTGGCTGACCAACATCGAAGCCGACATGGCGCGCGGCCAGTACATCGACCCGCGAGCAGCACGGACCACCTTCCGTGAGTACACCGAGCGCTGGATCGCGGCACTGACCACGGACCTCGCGAGCCGGGCCGCGGTGGAGGGGCGGCTACGTCTTCATGCCCTGCCTTACCTTGGAACGCGTCCGATCGGCTCGTTCCAGCCGGAACACATCCGCGACTGGAACCGTCAGCTCGAAAATGCCGTGGCGACAGCCTCCTATCGGCGTCTGATCTTCGATGCGGTCTCCTCCGTGCTCACCGCGGCCGTGGATGACCGCCTGCTGGCCTCGAATCCCTGCCGTGCCCGTTCGGTCAAGGCGCCTCGCCCCGCACCCTCTCGCGTCCATCCGTGGTCGGCCTCGCAAGTCTTCGCCGTGCGGGCCGGCCTCCCCGAGCGCTACCAGGCGATGGCCGACGTCGGCGGCGGCTGTGGCCTGCGCCAGGGCGAGATCTTCGGTCTCGCGGTCGACAACATTGGGGACCTCGGCTGGCTCTACGTCCGGCAGCAGGTGAAGAAGGTCCGCGGCTCTCTCGTCTTCGCGCCGCCGAAGCGAGGCAAGCTCCGGGATGTTCCGCTGGACCCCGAGGTGTCAGTGGCCCTGACCGAGCATATGAAGCGCTTCCCGCCGGTCGACGTGACCTTGCCCTGGGTGACGCCCACCGGGCCCAAGGTCACCCACCGGCTTGCCTTCACAAGCAGCGTCGGCACGGCCCTGTGGAGCAACGGCTTCAACGACGAACGGTGGAAGCCCGCACTCGCCGCCGCCGGCATCATCCCGGTGCCGGACAAGGGCCAGCGCTACGCAGCGGCCCGTGAACACGGCATGCACGCCTTGCGGCACTTCTACGCCTCGGTCCTCCTGGACGCTGGCGAGAACATCAAGGCGCTGAGTCTCTATCTCGGGCACAGCGATCCGGGCTTCACGCTCCGGGTGTACACGCACCTGATGCCGAGCAGCGAGACCCGCACCCGGAAAGCCATCAGTGCGATGTACCGGGCCTCCGGTCACGCCCATGACGACCCAGAGGCGGCCCAAGCCGCCTGACACGGCCCCTCATCGACGGGAAACCCGCTGGTGAGGGGCTGTTTTGCGCCCTCGCCCGGAGAGAAACACCCCATCTTGCCTGACGTCCATCCCAGGATGAAAACCCGTATCACCCGGAGCCCGTGACCTGCCCCTTAGCCGTCCCCGCCCGTAGCCGATCGGTCACCGGTCGTCGCTGCCGATCACTGACGGGCCACCGGCGGCCGGGCCGGGGTGTGGTCACCGGGGCGGCGGCCACACCCGTTCCTCACTGTGCGTAGGCGACCAGCAGGTGGGGGGCCGGGACCACCGCGAGTCCGCCGTCCACGCCGAGGCCGGTCAGGGGCTCGGACACGTTCTGCTCGTCGGGCCCGTCGATCGGCGCACCGACGTCGGTGGACCGGCGACGGCGATGGTTCTTCGAAGATTCACTCGGGCATCCCCCATCGTCCGGCATCGCCGTGGCGATGCGCACAGGGCGGACCGGCCACCGGATCCGGTGGCCCGCTTCGGGCCGGATGATCCCCTGCGTATGCCTCAACCGCCTTTTGTTTTTTTGGGGGTTGAACCTGCCCTGTGGCATGCGACGGCCCCGGTACGCGTCTGCGTGCCGGGGCCGTCATCGGGTGGACGTGACCGTCCGCCCGTCGTTCGTCACTCCGCGGTCAGTGTGCGGAGGGGTGGTGCGGGGTTACTGCGCGGAGGGCTGGGCCTTGCGCTTGCGGAGGAGGAAGACCGCGCCGCCGCCGACCACGACGAGGGCGATCGCGACGCCCGCGATGACCGGGGTGGCGCTGGAGCCACCGGTCTCGGCGAGGTCGCCCGAGCCGCCGGAGGTGCTGCCGCCGGAGGTGGCCGGGGCAGGCTTGTCACCGCCGGTCTGGGTGTCGGTGCCGCCGGTGGCGCTGCCGCTGGTCTTGCAGTCCAGGACGCCCTTGAACGTCTTGGTGAAGCCGCCGGGGCCGGTGATCGTGAAGTCGTACGCCTGGTCCTCGGCGACCGGGACGGTGACCGTCTCGGACTTGCCGGCCTCGATGGTGTGCTTCACACCGGCCAGCTCGAAGGTGAAGGCCTCGTCGCCCGTGTTGGCGGCGGTGACGTCCACGCCGCCCTTGGCGCAGTTCTTCTTGGCCGTGACGGCCGGGATCGCGCCCTTCTTGGCCCAGGTGCCGGTGGCGGTCGCGGAGACCGTGGTCTCGCTGGAGCCGGCCAGGATCATGGTCTGGCTCTTGGTGACACCGGCGAACGCCCGGCCGACCGGCACCGAGGTGGTGGCCTGGACCGTCAGCGAGGCGGAGCCGTCGGCGGCGCCCTCGGGCACGTCGAAGTAGAGCTCGGCGCCGTTGGCGGCGGCGGTGACGGGCTTGCCGGCCTTGTCGGTGACCTTGACGCCGCTGGCGGCGTCGGCGGGCGGGGTCACGGAGACCTGGCCGGCGTTGGTGCGGACGGTGACCGGGCCGAGCCGCTCACCGGACTTGCCGGAGACCGCGGCCGGGTCCAGGGCGAGGGACGCCTTCGGCTCGGCCTGGTCGACGGCGCTGTGCTCCAGCCAGTCCGCGAGCTTCTCGGCCTGGCCGTCGGTGGCCTCGACGTCGACGTTGTCCGAGTAGCGCCAGATGGCGACCTGGGTGCCCGCCGCCGCGGTCTTCTCGGTGAGCGGGCCGGTGCCGGCCTCCTTGGCGAGCGCCGCGAGGTCGTCGACCTGCGGGTAGGAGTGCTCCAGGATCCAGCGGATCTTGCCGGCGTTCTTGTTGGCGCCGAGCGAGGTCTGGTTCCAGGGGGTCTCCAGGTACTTCGCCTGGTCCTGGGTGGGGTTGTGGATGTCGATGCAGTACGTCTTGAGCTGGCCGCCGCCGTCGACGGTCATCTCGAAGAGGCCGGCGGGCAGTTGCTGGTCCCGGCCGTCGGTGTGCAGCACGGCGCGGTCGAAGGTCTTCAACCCGTCCAGCACCGCGGCCGCGCCGCCCTGGTGCTGCGGTGCCTCGTCGGCGACCGCGCCGCCCGCGCCGACGAGGGCGCCTGCCATGACCAGACCGGATGCCACCACCGACGCGGCCAGTCGGGCTATGCCGCGCCGCCGTGGAGAATTGGCCGTCGCCGCCGAGGACGGCGAAGCGGTCGCTGAAGAAGCAGAAAACACAGAATTCCCCTCCGGGCGGGGCCCTCCGCGCCTGATGCGCGTGTGGGGATTGCCCCGCCAGTCGACTCAAGTGCCCCGTGAGTACGGGGGAATCCTAAGGACGAAGCGATGAACAGTCCCCCGTCATACCGTCGTACAACCATTCCGAATCGGAATCGTTATCGCCGGTATCACTCGCGTTCGCTTCCCAAGCCCGATTCCGGCACGCCCCGGCCCGTTCCCACGGTCTTCCCCGGCATCGTTCCCGGGTCTCCGCCGGCTCGCTCCCGGTCCGTCACGGCACCGACACGAGTTCCTGACCGGCCTTCTGACGGTCCGTCGAGTGCCTGGCTCCGGAACTGCCCGGTTTCCCTGAATCGCCCGGATCACCCGGGCCGTCCGGCTCGTCCGGCCCGGTGAACCCCTCCGGTCGTGCCGATGTGCCCGCCCTCTGCGGGCTGCCCACCCGGGCCGTCAGCCCGGGTTCACCCCGCAGCACCCGCCGGAACGCGGCCGTCCCCCGTGTCAGATCGTGGCCCACCGCCACCGCCTCGATGTCCACGAACGTCCGGCGCTGCCCCTCCCGTTCCTCTTCGCGCACTTTCAGCCTGCCGTGCACGACCAGTGGTTCCCCGACGGAAACGGAACCGGACAGATTCAATGCCAGAGTCCGCCAGGCCCACACCGTGTAAAAGCTGGTGTGCCCGTCCGTCCAGAGCTGTTTCTCGCGGTCCCAGCGGCGCGGTGTCACCGCGAACCGGAATCGCGCCATTCCACCGGTCGCGGTCTCCCGGAACTCCACGCCCGTAGCCGCGTTGCCCACCAGTGTCACCAAGGTGTCGTTCATGACTCCGCCTCCCCTTCGGCCTTCGGAACAGCGATCGCGTCCGCGCGGTCACTGATCCCAGATTGAAGGGGAGGCGGAAATCCTGCCGGGGCCTGTGGACTACCGGCCGGTTGTGGAAATCTCCGTCACCGTCGCGTACCTCTCGCGCACCTCGCGATACCGCACCAGCTCCGCGGCCACCGGATCGAGCACCCGTGCCCGCCCGCAGGCCGCCGCCGCCTCGCGCAGCTGCCGCTCGGCCTCCTGCCCGTACCGCCGCGCCGGCCCACGCGCCGCCGCCGCGCACGACCACTCCACGAGGGGCCCGCCGATCACCCCGATCAGCATCACCATCGCGGGCGTGAGGTAGCCCGGTTCGAGCACGCCGACGATCTGCCCGACCAGCCAGAGCCCGCCGAAGATCTGCAGCAGCGTCATCGCGGCCTGCGCCAGCACCGCGGCGGGCCACCACTTCGGCCGCGGCGGCTTCCCGCCCACCCGGCCGCTGTGCGCCACCCCGGAGGCCCCGGCCACACCCGTCGCCACCACCGCCGGACCGCCCGAGACGTGCTCCGAGCCGGCCCGTTCCACCAGCGCGTCCAGCGCCTCCGGCAGCCCGTCCGCGCCGTGCACCGCCGCCTCGCGGACCGCCTGCGCCCAGGGGCCCGGCAGCCCGCCGGCGGCCTCGTCCGCCACCGTCCGTACCGCCTGCTCGACGCGCTGCCGGGCGGTGAGCTCCTCCTCGGGGGGCTCGGGCTGCGCCGGGCGCTCCAGGGTTCCGGGCCGCCGGGTCGACTCGTACCAGCGCCACAGACGCAGCCATGGCGTGCCGCACGCCCGTCCGGCGTTCCTGCGCCACTCGCGCTCGGCCGCCTGGCCCGCCGCGGCCGCCCCGACGGCCTCCGCCAGCCGGTCGGCGAACTCCTCCCGGCTCTGTTCGCCGAGGCCGGGCCGCCCCTCGGCCACATACACCGGGCGGAGCCTGGCCGCGGCTGCGTCCACATCGGCGGAGAGCCGGCGCGCCGCCGCGGTGCGCTCCTGGACGAACCGGCCGAGCACCTCGCGCAGTTCGCCGACGCCCTCGCCGGTGAGCGCGGACAGGGACATGACGGTGGCGCCCGGTTCGCCGTGTTCGCCGAGTGCCATGCCGTCCTCGTCGAGCAGCCGGCGCAGATCGTCGAGGACCTGGTCGGCGGCGTCGCCGGGCAGCCGGTCGATCTGGTTGAGCACGACGAAGGTGATCTCGGCGTGCCCGGCGAGCGGCCGCAGATAGCGCTCGTGCAGGGCCGCGTCCGCGTACTTCTCCGGGTCGACGACCCAGATCACGGCGTCGACCAGCGCCAGTACCCGGTCGACCTGTTCCCGGTGTTCGGTCGAGGCCGAGTCGTGGTCGGGCAGGTCGACGAGCACGAGTCCCTGGAGGGCCTCGTCGGTGTCCGCGCCGCCCTGCTGCGGCCTGCGCCTGAGCCGTCCCGGAATGGCGAGCCGGTCGAGCAGTCCGGCGGCCCCGTCGGTCCAGGAGCAGGCGATGGGGGCTGCGGTGGTCGGCCTGCGCAGTCCGGTTTCGGAGATCTGGGCGCCCGCGAGGGTGTTGAAGAGCATCGACTTGCCGCTGCCGGTGGCCCCGGCGATGGCGACGACGGTGTGCCGGGAGGAGAGCCGCTGCCGGGCCGCCGCCTCGTCGAGCACCCGTCCCGCTTCGGCGAGGGTGTCCCCGTCGAGCCGGGCCCGGGACAGCCCGACGAGTTCGCGCAGCGCGTCGAGCCTCGGCCGGAGCGGGCCGCCGGAGGGCACGTAGGCCTCGACCTGGGGCGGCCGTACGTCGTCGTCCCGGGCGGTCTCGGGCTCGGGGTCCACCGCCTTGGCCGCCGCCCGCCGGGCGATGAGCCCGTCGTTCCAGTCCCGGTCCGGCTCCGGTGCCCGGCCGGGTACCGGCACCAGGACCGCCCCGTCCGCGTCCTGGTCCTCGTGGGAAGCGGGGCTCCCGGCCGGGCCGGTCCCCTCGTCAGTGACGGCAGTCATCGCTGCCACCTCTCCTTCTGCAGTACGGACAGCGCGGCGATCAGTTCGGCCTGCGGCTCCGGGGCCACGTCGAGCGCGTCGAGCGGAGCGAGCCGCCGGTCGCGCTCGCCGTTCAGCACCCGGTCGAGGCATTCGGTGAGCAGTGCCCCTCCCTTGTCGCGCAGCCGCAGCGCGCCCTGGGCGCCGATCCGTTCGGCGAGCTGCTCTCCGGCGCCCCGGGTGCGGCGGCCGCCGAGCAGTGCGGCGGCCAGCAGCGCCGCCACGGTCTCGGCGTCGGGTGCGGCATTGCGTTCCAGCCGGCGCACCTCTTCCTCGGCCAGTTCCTCCAGGACCCGCCACCACCGCCGTACGGCCATGGTGATCCGGCCCCGGATGTCCTCGGCCGGCCCCCATCCCCCGGCCTCCCGGCCGACGTCCTCGAAGCCGAACTCCCGGGCCGCGGGTTCGCGCTGCCAGGTCGTGCGGATCTGTTCGTCGGCGGCGGCCACGGCGCACCGCAGGAGCGCGGCAAGGCTCTCGACCAGCGCTTCGAGGAGTTCCCCCGAGGTGCTGTACTGCGGGTAGCCGCGCCACCTGGTCCGGGCGTCCCCGGCGAGCACGCCGCCGTTGCGCAGCCTGCGCCGGACCCGGGCACCCTCCGCCCGGTACGCGTCCTCGACCACACCGGTCAGCCGCACGGCCGCCGCGTACTGCGCCGCGACGGCCCCGGCCAGCTCGGGCATCCGTACGTCCAGCGAGTCGATGACCCCGGCCGCCGTACGTCCGACCGCCTGCTGGCGGGCCGCCGGGTCCTGGGCGCGGTGGCAGAGCCAGGCCCGCAGCGGGGCGACGGCTGTCGTGGGCAGCAGCCCGCTGCCGCCACCGGCCGATTCGGGCAGTTCGGGAATGGTGAAGCGCGGCACCTCGCCGAGCCCGGCCCGCGTGAGCAGCGCCCCGTACTGCCGGGACACCTCGGGGATCACCTGGTGCGGCACCCGGTCGAGGACGGTGACGAGCGAGGCGTCGTACTGCTTGGCGGTACGCAGCAGATGCCAGGGCACCGCGTCCGCGTACCGGGAGGCCGTGGTCACCATCACCCACACGTCCGCGGCGCAGATCAGCTCGGCGGCCAGCCTCCGGTTGCGCACCACGAGCGAGTCGATGTCGGGCGCGTCGAGCAGGGCGAGCCCGCGCGGCAGCCCCGGCGAGGTCTCGACCCGCAGACAGGTCCCGCCCTGCTCGTCGTCCCCGTCGAGTCCGTCGAGTGCGTCGAGCTCGTCGCACCGGCCGGGCTCCTCCGACTCCTCCGGCGGCAGCCAGACCCGGGTCAGCCGCGGCAGTACACGCGCCCCCGCGAACCAGTGGTGATCGTCCGGGTGACAGACGAGCACGGGTGTCCGGGTGGTCGGCCGCAGCACCCCGGCCTCGCTGACCGGCCGCCCCACCAGGGAATTGACCAGCGTCGACTTCCCCGCCCCGGTGGACCCGCCGATGACGGCGAGCAGCGGCGCTTCGGGATCCCTGAGCCGGGGAAGCAGATAGTCGTCGAGCTGGGCGAGCAGCTCGCTCCGGGTCTGCCGGGCGCGCGCGGCCCCCGGTAGCGGAAGTGGAAGACGCACGGCAGCGACACGGTCGCGCAGGGCGGAAAGTGCGTCGATGAGCTGAGGCCGTACGTCCAAGGTCACCACATGCGAAGAATGCCCAATTTTGGCGCCTTTTTGAAGCGTATAGCCACCTCTGCGCGCCGGTTCTCTCCCAGGGATGAAGTCGGGACAGAGGGGACGAGTGGGGCGCAGGCATAACGAGTGCACAACACCCGGGGCGCGAGGCGTCAAAAGCGGTGCACGAATCCCACCCACCTGCGATTATCGGTTCGCTTCACCGAACCTCCACATCGTGCCACGCAGGTGAAGCAACCAGGACGAGGCGATCGGAGCCCTATCCTTGTCCCGGCAGGTCACCGACCGGCCCGGCCCCAGGGCTCCAGGCCGCCGAGGCCAACACCCGGCCCCCGTAGCTCAGTGGATAGAGCAGGCGCCTTCTAAGCGCTTGGCCGCAGGTTCGAGTCCTGCCGGGGGCGCTCTGCCCGTACGACATCAGGCCCTCCCTCGGGAGGGCCTTTTCTGCGGGTCACCGCACCGTAGCGAGGGCCGCGTAGCGAAGGCGTAAACGCCGGACCGGCCCCGGGGCGCGGCCCGGGAGGATCCGGCAGGTGTCCGACAGTGCACCGGGCCTGGGCGCCGATCGCTCGGGCACGCGGGTACGGGGGGCGGCATCGTCGGCCGAGCTGCCGGGGAGCCGGGGAGCCGGAGTGGGCGAGAGGGGGAAGGAGGGCGGTCGTGGGCGCGCCTGCGGCGGGATGTCCGCCAGTTGCCTCCTGAATGCCAGGCGGATCGGGGTTCTGCCTCGCCTCTGAGGTTGCGGGTCCGGCCGATCGGGCATGAGCTGTACGCACCTGTCATGGCGGACCGCGTTCAGGGGGCAGCCGGATGGATCAGCGCGGTACCCGCACCAGGGCGTTCACCCTGTGGGGCGATCTGGACCGTCCGGTGACCCTCACCGTCCCGGAGCTGCGCGCCGGATGGGAGCAGCACCGCGCGGAGGTCACCTTCGACTGTGCGACCGAGGGGCCCCGGCGCCATGTCTTCGAGGGGCCGCTGCTGCGGGAGGTGGTCGCGGACGCCGGGCCCCCCTTCGATGGGCGGCGGCGCAAGGACCGGTCCCGCTTCCTGCTCGCCGTCGCCGGGGAGGACAGCCATCACACCGTGCTCTCCTGGGCGGAGATCGACGCCGACTTCGGCAACGTACCGGTGCTGTTGGCCACCGCGATGGACGGGCAGGGGCTCGACCGGGCGGGCAGTCAGCTGGTGGTGCCGTCGGACCGGTGCGGGGCGCGGTACGTCAGTGGGGTCACTCAGGTGTGGGCCGGGGTCTGTGCCGGGCCGGCGGGGGTTGCTCCGGGGTTCTGATCCGGGGCGGCAGGGGGTTTGCTCCGGGGTTCTGATGCAGGGCGGCGGGGGGGTGCTCCGGGGTTCTGATCCGGGGCCGTCAGGCGCGCAGGAAGGTCAGGACCGCCAGCACCCTGCGGTGTGTCTCGTCGGCCGGCGGGAGGTCCAGCTTCGCGAGGATGTTGCCGATGTGCTTGCCAACCGCCGCCTCGGAGACGACCAGTTCGCGGGCGATCGCGCCGTTCGACCGGCCCTGGGCCACCAGCGTGAGCACCTCTCGCTCCCTGGCGGTGAGGCGTTCCAGCGGGTCGCGGCGGCGGCGCAGGAGCTGGCGTACGACCTCCGGGTCGACGACCGTGCCACCGTCGGCGACCTCGCGCAGCGCGTCGATGAACTCCTCGATCTGGCCGACCCGGTCCTTGAGCAGATAGCCGACGCCCGAGCCGTCGCCGGAGTCCAGGAGGTCGGCGGCGTAGGCGCGTTGCACGTACTGGCTCAGGACCAGGACCGGGAGGGCGGGCTGCCGCTCGCGGAGCCGGACCGCCGCGTGCAGGCCCTCGTCCTGGAAGCCGGGTGGCATCCGGACGTCGGTCACGACGATGTCCGGTCCGTGTTCGGCGACGGCCGCCCGGAGCGCTTCCGCGTCGCCCACGGCGGCGACCACCTCGTGGCCGAAGCGGCCGAGCAGGCCCGTCAGTCCCTCGCGCAGCAGCACGCTGTCCTCGGCCAGGACTACACGGAGCGATCGGTCCACTCGCAAGGAATCTCCACACGCAATCGGGTCGGGCCCCCGGCCGGACTGGTCAGCGCAAGTCTGCCATCGAGCACGGACACCCGGTCGGCCAGGCCGGTCAGTCCGCTGCCGCCCGCGGACGTGCTCGCGCCACCCCGTCCGTCGTCGTGGATCTCCAGGAACAGCCGGCCCCCGCGGTGGCCGCCGCTGACCCCGGCGCGGCGGGCGCCGCTGTGCCGGGCGACGTTGGCCAGGGCCTCGCAGACCACGAAGTAGGCGGCGGCCTCGACGGCTTCGGGAAGTCTGCCGGGGAGTTCGACGTCCAGCTCGACGGGGATCACGGAGCGCTCGGCGGCGTCGGCGACCGCGGCCTGGAGGCCGTAGTCGGCCAGCACCTGGGGGTGGATGCCGTGGATCAGTTCGCGCAGCTCCGCGAGGGTTCTGCCCGCTTCCTCGTGGGCCCTGGCCAGTTGGTCGGCGAGGGGACCGGGCGGGGCGTCCAGCCGGGCCAGGCCGAGCATCATGGTGAGGGCGACGATGCGCTGTTGGGCGCCGTCGTGCAGATCGCGTTCGATACGGCGGCGCTCGGCCTCGAAGGCGTCGACCAGCCGGACCCGGGAGCGGGTCAGCTCCATGACGCGTTCGTCCGGCCCCGTCGGCCCGGGGGTGAGCAGGAGGCGGGTCAGTTCCGCGCGCGCCCCGGCCAGCGCGCCCAGGGCGTAGCAGCCGAGCAGCAGGAGCACCAGCCCGCCCGCCGCCGTCGCGAAGGCCTCGGGCCAGGTCGTGACCGTCCACAGCTTCGCCACCCGGGCCTCCGCGCCGTCCCCGTAGACCTCCATCACCACGGGGGTGCCCATCACCACGAGGGGCACGACCGCGCAGAAGCCCACCGCGAGGGCGTCGAGCGGCCACAGGACCACGGCGAACAGCACCGCGTACCCGAGCTCCCACCAGGTCGCCCGCTCCCGGAACCGGCACACCGCCCAGCTCCGCAGCCCCGGTTCGGCCGGGCTGCGGTGCGGGTCCGGGGCCGGGGCAGGGCCCATCAGGGCGAGCCTGCGGCGCTCCAGGGCCGCCACCGGGATGCCGGTCAGGGCCAGGAGGGCGAGCAGCGGCAGCCCGATCAGTACGACGGAGAGCAGACCGCCCACGATCACGCCGGTCACCGTCACCACCAGGAGGACCGCACCGGCCAGGGCGCCGCTGATCAGGTAGCCCGCCGACCGCCAGGGCCAGCAGGACAGCGGATAGCGGCGCGCCGGCAGGGCCTGCCAGACAGTGCTGGGGTCTTTCGTTCGGATCAGGCCGGGCTCGTGTGCCCCGGTGCCGCACCTCGCCGCGTTGTCGTCACTCGCCAGGGCTCCTTCCCCGATCTCTCGGCACCGCTCGACCAGGAGCAGGGGAGACCCCATCCGGCTCCCTCCTTTGCCCTGCGATGCACGACACCGGCCCCCGCTCCCCGACCCGGCCCGATCCGAACGAAAGACCCTGAGGCTCATGGCCTCACCGTAGAAGGCGTCCCCGGGCCGGTACATCCGTGCTGCCCGACTCCCGGGGGTGGGGCCTGCCATACCCCCGGGGCGGGTTCGCGGGGTCAGCGGTTGAAGGACGATCCCAGCGTCGCGTTCGTGCCCACGGTGCCGAGCGTTCCGTGGCCGAAGGTGAACGAGCCCTTGGCCGTCGGGCCGGCCGCCGTGGTCGGGAAGATCCACAGGGAGCCGGCGTCGGTGTTCTCGCCGGGGGCGCCGACGGCCAGTTCGCTGCGGCCGTCACGGTTGGCGTCGACCAGCTTGGCGGCGCCGCCGAACCGGTCCTTCGCCTCGGCGGCTCCGGGCACGTCCGCCGTGTCCTGGTTGAAGCCGAAGGTGCCGGTCCCGGTCGGGCCGGACGCGGTGCCGGGGAGGACCAGGACGGAGCCCGCGTCCTTCGTCGTGCCGAGGTCCTCGTAGGGGACGCCGACGGCGATGTCACCGTAGCCGTCGCCGTTCACGTCACCGATCGACACCGAGGCCCCGAAACCGTCGCCCTTCTCGGCGGCGCCCGGGACACCGGCGCTGTCCTGGTTGAAGACCTTGGCCCGGTCGCCCCGCGGGCCGTTCGCGCCGCCCGGCACGTAGGTGATCATGCCGCCCTTGGCGAGCGGGAGGCCGAGGTCGCTGTCGTAGCCGTCGACCGGGCGGCCCACGACGAGGTCGGCGTACTTGTCGCCGTCGACCTGGCCGGCCGTGATGGTCTCGCCGGCCTGGAGGCGGTCGCCGTCGGCCTTGTCGACGACGGTGTAGTCCTCGGCGAGGCCGGTGGCGCCGCCGTCGCGGACGAGGATGCGGCGGGCGTCGTACTCGTCGCCGTCGTGGACGACACCGGCCAGGTCGTCGCGGCCGTCGCCGTCGAAGTCGCCCGCGGTGACGTCCATGTAGCGCAGGTCGTCCATGTCGCGGATCTCCCGGGCGGGGGCCGCGGTGCTGCCGTCGCGCTTGAACGGGCCCGACAGGACATAGGTGTTGTGCATACCGACGGTGGCGATGTCCATGGCGCCGTCGCCGTCGAAGTCACCGGCCGCTGTCAGGGCGCCGACCTCGTCGTACGGTTCGTCGCCGTTCAGGAGGGTCGCGCCGCCGGACAGGCCCTGTGCGCCGCCCCAGATCACGGTGAGCGTACCGGCGGACCCGGCCGTGCCGATCTTCTCGTTGCTCGCACCGACCACGAGGTCGCTGTAGCCGTCCTTGTCGAGGTCGGCGGAGACCATCGAGCCGCCGAACCCGTCGCCGGCCTCGGCGGAGTCCGGTATGCCGGGCGAGTTCTGGGTGAAGACCTGCTTGGTGGAGGTCTGCGGTCCGTTCTTGGAGCCGTACACCACACCCACGTATCCGGCCTTGGTCCTGCCGTCGACCGTGGCACCCGGCGCGGTGAACGCGAGGTCCGGGTAGCCGTCCCCGTTGAAGTCGTCGCGGCGCGGGGCCGGTGCGGGCACCGCCCCGTTCGCGGACGCCGAGACCGTGGTCGGGGCGCGGTCGGGCGTCGCTGCCTGGGCGGTGGGGAAGGTGGTCACGGCGGTCGCCACGGTGATGGCGAGGACCACGGTGGTTCCTAGGGCACGGGATGCCACGTGGACTCCTTCGTTCGGGTGCGGGAGGTTTGTGCAAGCGGAAGTTCATCGACAGTTCGCTGTGCCGGTACGGCACCGTTGCTGTGCAGAGTCAGACCGGCTGGGGCGCGTGTCGGTTGCGTTCACACGGCAACCGTCACAGCTCCTCCACTCGCGCGGGCGGTGGCAGCCGGGGACTGCGGGCCCCGGACCGGTGGGTGCGGAACAGGGATGCGGCACCGCACCGTTGACTGTGCCCGCACTCCCCGTCTAGCTTCCCAGCTACCTCATTGAATCCTTTCACGGTGTGTGGGGCACCGCGTCCCACCGGTGCGTGCCTCCGCTGAGGAGCCCTCATGAACCAGCCCGCCAAGGGCCCGGCCCCGGCTCCCGCCGGCCCGGTCCTGGCACTGAAAGACGTGAGCAAGTCCTTCGGCGCCGTACGCGCCCTGCACGGTGTTTCGCTGTCCCTGCGCCCCGGCGAGGTCCACGCGCTCGCCGGGGAGAACGGCGCGGGGAAGTCCACCCTCATCAAGACGCTCGCCGGGGTGCACCGGCCGGACGGCGGGCAGGTGCTGCTCGACGGCCGGCCGGTCGTCTTCCACGGGCCCGCCGATGCCCGGGACGCCGGGATCGCCGTCATCTACCAGGAGCCGAATCTCTTTCCCGATCTGTCCGTCGCCGAAAACATCTTCATGGGCCGTCAGCCCCGGCGCGGCCTCGGCCGGATCGACCGCCGTGCCGTGCACGGGGCCACCGCGGGGCTGATGCGCCGGCTCGGCGTGGACCTGGCGCCCGAGCGGCCGGCCCGCGGGCTCTCCATCGCGGACCAGCAGATCGTCGAGATCGCCAAGGCGCTCTCCTTCGACGCCCGGGTCCTGATCATGGACGAGCCGACGGCCGCGCTCACCGGCGGTGAGACGGCCCGGCTCTTCTCCGTGGTGCGGACGCTGCGCGACGAGGGCGCGGCCGTGCTGTTCATCTCGCACCGGCTCGACGAGATCTTCGAGCTGTGCGGGCGGGTCACGACGCTGCGCGACGGCCGCCTGATCTCCTGCGAACCGCTGGCCGGGCTGACCGACGACGACCTGGTGCGCCGGATGATCGGCCGCGAGCTGGACGGGCTCTACCCGAAGCAGCGGGCGACGGTCGGCGAAGTCGCCCTGTCCGTGAGCCGGTTGACCCGTGAGGGCGTCTTCCGCGATGTGTCGTTCGAGGTCCGGCGCGGGGAGATCGTCGCGCTCGCCGGGCTCGTCGGCGCCGGCCGGACCGAGGTCGCCCAGGCGGTCTTCGGCGTCGACCGCGCGGACGCCGGGGAGGTACGGGTGAACGGCACCGTGCTGCGCCCCGGGTCGCCGACCGCCGCGATGGCCGCCGGGCTGGCGCTCGTACCGGAGGACCGCCGTCAGCGCGGGCTCGTCATGGCGATGTCCATCGAGCGCAACATCGGCCTCACCGGCCTCGGCGACATCCGCAGACGCGGGCTGGTCCGCCGCGCCCTGGAGCACGACCGGGCCGCCGACTGGGCGGTGCGCCTCCGGCTCAAGTACAACCGGCTCGGCGACGCCGTCGGCGTGCTGTCCGGCGGCAACCAGCAGAAGGTCGTGCTCGCCAAGTGGCTGGCGACCGAACCGTCCGTGCTCATCGTCGACGAGCCGACCCGTGGCATCGACGTCGGCACCAAGGCCGAGGTCCACCGGCTGCTCTCCTCATCGGCGGCGGACGGACTCGCGGTGCTGATGATCTCCTCCGATCTGCCCGAGGTGATCGGGATGGCCGACCGGGTGCTGGTCATGCACGAGGGCCGGCTCGTCGCCGAACTCCCGCGCCGCAGTGCCACCGAGGAGACCGTCATGGCCGCGGCGACCGGACTGGCCGGAAGGGCGGCTCCATGACCACCACCGTCGAAGGGCCGCCGGACATCGGCGCCGGAGCCCCGGCCCGCAGCGCCTCCGCGCTCGTGGACGCCGTGTTCCGGGCCCGGGAGGTCTCCATCGCCGGGGCGCTCCTCCTGCTGGTCCTCGCCACCTCCGTCGCCAACCCGCGGTTCCTGTCCGGCCAGGGCATCAAGGACCTGCTGCTCAACGCGTCGATCCTGGTGCTGCTCGCGGTCGGCCAGTCGGCCGTCGTCATCACCCGCAACATCGATCTGTCGGTCGGGTCCGTCGTCGGTCTCTCCGCCTTCGCCTGCGGCAGGTTCGTCGCCGGGACGGACCACGGGGTGCTCGCCGTGATGCTGCTCGGCGCCGCCGTCGGGGTGGTCTGCGGGCTCGTCTCCGGCGCCCTGGTCAGCTTCGGCAAGGTCCCGGCGCTCGTCGTGACGCTGGGCATGCTCTACATCATCCAGGGCGTCGACTACTGGTGGGCACAGGGCGACCAGATCAGCGCCGCCGAGGTGCCGGACCCGGTCCTGGGACTCGGCAGCGGCAGCGTTCTCGGGGTGCCCTGCCTGCCGCTGATCGCCCTGCTGCTGCTCGCCGCGACCGCGTACTTCCTGCGCTGCCACCGCTCGGGCCGGGAGCTGTACGCGATCGGTTCGAGCCCCGAGGCCGCCCTGCTCGCCGGGATCCCGATCCGCCGCCGGATCCTGGCCGCGTACGTCTTCTCCGGGGCCGTCGCCGGATTCGCCGGGGCCCTGTGGCTGGCCCGCTTCGGCACGGTCGTCGCGGACAACGCGCACGGCTGGGAACTGACCGTGGTCAGCGCCGTGGTCGTCGGGGGCGTCGCCATCACCGGCGGTACGGGGACGGTCTGGGGCGCGGCGCTGGGCGCCCTGCTGCTCACCACCATCGGCAGCGTCCTGGTCGTGCTGAAGGTCGACTCCTTCTGGCAGGGCGCCATCACCGGTGCGCTGCTGCTGCTCGCCATCAGTGTCGACCGGATCGTGAACCTGCGGATGACCGCCGCACTGAGGAAGAGGAGTGCCCGGCATGGGAACGGCGGCTGAGACGCGGGAGGCGGCGGACGCCGCGCGGACCGGGAAGGACCGGGCCGGCCGGGTACGGAGCCTGGCGCTGCGCTGGGACACCGCGGTCGGGGTGCTCCTGGTGGCGGTCCTCGTCGTGGGCCTCGGTTCCACGGACGGTTTCGGCTCCGGCGGGAATCTCGCCTTCGCGTTCAACGACATCGTCGAGGTCGCCATCATCGCGCTGCCGATGACGCTGCTCGTCGTCGCCGGTCAGGTCGATCTGTCGGTCGCCTCGATGCTGGGCCTGGGCAGTGCGCTGACCGGTGCGCTGTGGAACGCCGGCTGGGCCTTCGAGGCGATCGTGCCGGTGGTGCTGCTGGCCGGTGTGGCGGGCGGGCTGCTCAACGGCTGGCTGGTCACCCGGGTGGGGCTGCCGTCGCTGGCCGTCACCATCGGCACCCTGGCCCTGTACCGGGGCCTGGCCTCGGTGGTGCTGGGCAGCGACGCGGTGACCGGCTTCCCCGGCACGTACGCGCGGTGGACCGTCGACACGACCACGGTGCCCGGCACCTTCCTCACGTACCCGGTCCTGCTCTTCGCCGTTCTCGCGGTGATCACCGCGGTCGTGCTGCACGCCACCGGTTTCGGCCGTTCGCTGTTCGCCATCGGCTCCCAGGAGGAGGCGGCGTACTTCGCGGGCATCCGGGTCAAGCGGATCAAGCTGCTGCTGTTCGTCGTCACGGGGCTGTTCGCCTCGTTCACCGGTGTCCTGTTCACGCTGCGGTACGGCAGTGCCCGCGCCGACAACGGCCTCGGCTTCGAGATGCTCGTGATCGCCTCCGTGCTGCTCGGCGGGATCGACTTCGACGGCGGGAAGGGCACCCTCTTCGGCGCGGTCGCCGGGGTGCTGCTGATCGGGGTGCTGAAGAACCTCCTGACGCTCAACGACATCGCCAACGAGGTGCAGGTGATCGTGACCGGCCTGCTGCTCGTGGCGTCCGTACTCACCCCCCGGGTGATCGCCACCGTCGTCGAACGACGGCACCGGCGCGCCGCCGACACCCCGTCCTGAGCACTCCCCCGTACCTCGTCGAAAGGCAGATCGCCGCCATGATGCTCCGCAGCACCGCCGGGCGCCGCGCCGTCGCGACCGCCGCGGCCGCCGTGTCTCTCGCCCTCGCCCTGGCCGCCTGTTCCGGCACCACGAAGGACAGCGTGGGCAAGGACTCCGCGGAGTCCGGGGCCACGGCGAAGGCCGATCCGGACGCGCCGCTGAAGAAGGGCCTGAAGCTTGCCTTCCTGCCCAAGCAGATCAACAACCCGTACGAGAAGATCGTGGACGACGCGGGCATCGCGGCGGCCCTGGAGTACGGCGGCACGGGCAAGGAGGTCGGCCCCTCCGACGCCGGCGCCTCCTCGCAGGTCAGCTACATCAACACGCTGATCCAGCAGCGCCAGGACGCGATCCTGGTCGCGGCCAACGACCCCAACGCGGTGTGCGGCCCGCTGAAGCAGGCCATGAAGAAGGGCATCAAGGTCGTCGCGTACGACTCCGACACCGCGAAGGACTGCCGCCAGCTCTTCATCAACCAGGCGAGCTCCGAGCAGATCGGCCGCAGCCTGGTCCAGCACCTCGGCGAGCAGATCGGCCACAAGGGGAAGATCGCGATCCTCTCGGCCACCCAGAACGCCACCAACCAGAACACCTGGATCGGCTTCATGCAGGACGAGTTGAAGCTGCCGAAGTACAAGGGCATGAAGCTGGTGAAGGTGGCGTACGGGGACGACGCCGACCAGAAGTCGTTCCAGCAGACGCAGGGCCTGATGCAGGCGTACCCGGACCTGAAGGGCATCATCTCGCCCACCACCGTCGGCATCGCCGCCGCCGCCCGCTACCTGAGCGACTCCTCGTACAAGGGCAAGGTCGTACTGAACGGTCTGGGCACACCGAACCAGATGCGCAAGTACGTCAAGGACGGCACCGTCGAGCAGTTCTCGCTGTGGAACCCGGAGAAGCTGGGCCACCTCGGTTCGTACGCCGCCGCCGCGCTGGCCTCGGGGCAGATCACCGGTGCGCAGGGGGAGAAGTTCAAGGCGGGCGAACTCGGCGAGTACACGGTCGGCAAGGACGGCGAGGTCATCCTCGGCGAGCCGACCGTCTTCGACCGCAGGAACATCGACAAGTTCGACTTCTGACCGGACACGGAATCCGACGCGGCGATGGTCCCGCTCACCGAGGTCCTCCACCTCGCGTGAGCGGGACCGCTGCCCGGCTCAGAGATCCGTCCCGACCACCGCCAGCAGGACGAACGCGGCGAGGGAGAGCACCGTCCGGACCAGGTGGAGCCTGTTCCAGGGGGCCTCGAAGGCCGCGCGGGCGGCGCTGTCGTCGCCGCCCTCGGACTCCGCGAGCGCCTTGTTCAGCGGGATGTTGCCGGCGATCGTGATCAGGTGCCCGGCGATCGCGCAGACCAGTGCCGCGACGGCGAGCACCCGGTCCGTGCCGCCGTCGCCGCCGAACGCCACGACGGCCGGAAGGGCGATCACACCGAGGAAGAGGACCAGGAAGGCCGGCCCCGGCACCTTCTCGTTGAAGCGGCGCATGGCGTCGGTGAACCGCTCGTCGGGCAGTGCCGCGATGCCGGGCATGACCGCGATCCGGAACGTCAGCATGAATCCGGCGTAGAGGCCCGTCGTGATCACGGCGAGCGCCAGGAACAGGGAGGACAGGGAGGACGGCATGAGGGACATCATGTCGTCGGCGGATACCCCCTGTTCCCCGTTCAGTCCAGTTCGCCCTCCGGCGCTCCCCCGGAACCGCCGTCGCCCGAGCCGCCCTTGAGCCGGTCGGCCTGCCCGATCGCGGTCGCCAGCTTCCGTACGGACTCGTCCTCGGTGGCGGACGCCAGCTTGCCCGCACGCGAGGCGAGTTCACCGAGTCCGGGTGTTCCGGGCAGCTGTTCGCCGCGCAGTGACCCGGCGAAGTAGGCGGCGACCGCGGTCACTTGGAGGCGCTTGCTGTCGCCGCCCCACAGCGGTCCGTCGATCGCGCCCGTCGCGACCGTGCCCTTCTCCTCGTGCGGTGCCCGGGTCCTGGGGTCCAGCCAGCGCACGGTGGCCGTCGCCACGTGCCCCGAGGCTCCTGCCCTGAGGCGTACGGCGTAGAGCGCGGTCACCGTGTGGCCGGGGCCGACCTCGCCGCCGTCGACGCGGTCGTCACGGAAGTCCTCGTCGGCGACCTTGCGGTCCTCGTACCCGATGAGTTTGAACTGCTTGACGGTCTTCGGGTCGAAGGCGACCTGCGCCTTGGCGTCGCGCGCCGTCAGTTCGAGGTGGGCGGGCAGCTGGTCGACGAAGACCTTCCGGGCCTGCTCCTCGTCGGCGATGTAGGTGGTGTGGCCGTCGCCCTTGTTGGTGAGCTGCTCCATGAACGCGTCGCCGTAGTCGCTGCCGACGCCGACCCCGAAGAGGGTGATGCCGTGGTCGCGGCGGGCGGAGCCGATGCGTTCCAGGATGGCCGCGGCGTCGGTCTCGCCGGTGTTGGCGAGGGCGTCGGAGAGCAGCACGACCCGGTTGTTGGCGCCCTCGACGTGACCGTCGACCGCCTCGTCGTACCCGCGGCGGATACCGGCCTCCACATTGGTGGAGTCGGTGGGTTCCATGGAGTCGACCCGGTCGCGGATCCTGCCCCGGTGGTCCCGCAGCCGGGTCATCGGCAGCAGGGTCTTCGCCTCGTCGCTGAAGGTGACCAGGGAGACGGAGTCGTCGTCGCGGAGCTCGTCGGTGAGGATGTCCAGGGACTTCTTCACCAGGTCGAGGCGGCCCGCCTCGGCCATCGAGCCGGAGATGTCGACGACGAAGGTGAGCGCGGCGGGCGGGCGTTCGTCACGGGCGGGGGCGGCCCGGGTGGCCAGCCCCACCCGCACCAGCGACCAGTCCTCGCCCTTGTCCCCGGCGCGGGCCCCGTCGACGTTCACGGTGAAACCGTTGCCGTCCGGGCGCCGGTAGCCCTGGCGGAAGCTGTTGACGAACTCCTCGGGCCGTACGGTCGACGGCTCCGGCAGCCCGCCGTCGGCGAGGGTGCGGCGGGCGTAGCCGTACGAGGCGGTGTCGACGTCCAGGGCGAAGGTCGACAGGTAGTCGGGGGGTGCGGACTCCCGCAGCCCGTCCTGCTTCCCGGCGCTGTCGCTCTCGGCGGCGCCGGCCGAGGCGGCGGGCCCGGGGCCCGGACGTGCGCCGCCCCTGCTGTCGGTGGCCGCCTTGGTGCCGCTCGACGTACCCGAGCACCCGGTGAGCAGCACCCCGCCCGCCAGCAGCACCCCGAGCGCTCCCCGCCATGTCCGTACGTGCCGCCCTGTGTGTTTGTCCGTCCGGCGTTCCATCGCCTGCCCCCAACGTCGTCGTGCCAGCACTTGTGAATGTGACGTGCGGGGCGGCGCCGGGGAGCAGACGAAGACGTTGCGGATCCGTCTCGATGCGGCAACGAAGGCCGGGAATCCGGCGGAGCGCCGGGGTCTCCCGCTCGATCGGGCCGGACCCGGCCCGGTCCGAACGGCAGACCCCGGGTCAGGACACGATGTCCTTGCGGCCGAAGCCCCGGAAGGCGAGCGCGAACAGGATCAGGGCATAGGTCACCGAGATCGCCGCCCCCTTGGCCATGCCGCCCCATTCCAGGTCCGGCTGGAGGGCGTCCGCCCAGGCGAACTGCCAGTGTGCGGGCAGGAATTCGCGCCAGGAACCCAGCGCGGTGACGGCGTCCAGCACATTGCCGACGATGGTCAGCCCGACCGCGCCGCCGACCGCGCCGAGCGGTGCGTCGGTCTTCGTGGACAGCCAGAACGCCAGTCCGGCGGTGACCAGTTGGGACACGAAGACGAACGCGACGACGAGCGCGAGCCGGGGGACGGTCGCCGGGGCGGCGAGCGCGCCCCCGGTGGGCAGTTCGAGCGGCCCCCAGCCGTACGCGGCGGCTCCCGCGGCCAGTGCGACGAGCGGCAGCAGCACCATCGCGGCCAGACTGAAGCCGAGCGCCACGACGAGCTTGCTCCACAGCAGCCTGGCCCGTGGCACCGGCGCCGCCAGCAGATAGCGCAGCGACGACCAGCCGGCCTCGGAGGCGACGGTGTCCCCGCAGAACAGCGCGACCGGGATGACGAGCAGGAATCCGGCGGAGACGAACAGGCAGGTCGCGGCGAAGTTAGCGGCGGACGCGGTCGCGGTGTCCATCAGGGTGATCCGGTCGCCGCCGCCCCGCGAGTCCGGGGTGCCGCCGATCGCGAACGCGGCGATCAGGACGAACGGCAGCGCGGCCAGCACCCCGCCCATGAGCAGGGTGCGGCGCCTGCGCAGCTGGCGCATCGCCTCGACGCGCAGCGGCAGGGTGTGCCGGGCCCGGTAGCCGGGAGCCTCGGCGCCCCCGGTGAGATCGACTGCGGCACTCATGCGGAGCCTCCGGAGATCAGGGTGAGGAACGCGTCCTCCAGGCGGCGGTGCGGTCCGACACCGGTCAACGGCACGTCCAGCCTGACCAGTTCGGTGATCAGCCCGGACGCGGTGGCGCCGTCGAGCCGTACCAGCACTCCGAGTCCGTCGTCGGTGCGGACCGCCGAGCCGATCCCCGCGAGCGCGGCGATCTTCTCCACCAGCGGTTCGGGGACCTCCCGCGCGGTGGTGACGAGCAGCATGTCCCCGGAGCCGGTGATCTCGGCGACCGGGCCCGCCTGGACGAGCCGGCCGCGGTCCATGACCACGAGGTGGGTGCAGGACTGTTCGACCTCGGAGAGCAGATGGCTGGAGACGATGACGGTCCGGCCCCCGGCCGCGTAGCGGATCATCACGTCACGCATCTCGCGGATCTGGGGCGGGTCGAGTCCGTTGGTCGGTTCGTCGAGGATCAGCAGGTCCGGCATGCCGAGCATGGCCTGGGCGATGGCGAGCCGCTGCCGCATGCCCTGCGAGTAGGTGCGGACGGCGCGGGCCAGGGCGTCGCCGAGCCCGGCGATCTCCAGTGCCTCCTCCAGGTGCGCGTCCTCGGCGGGGCGCCCGGTGGCCTGCCAGTACAGCTCCAGGTTGGCGCGCCCGGACAGGTGCGGCAGGAAGCCGGCGCCCTCGACGAACGAGCCGACCCGGGACAGCACGGGCGCCCCCGGCCGAATGGCCTGGCCGAAGACCCGGATCTCGCCGTCGTCGGGGGTGATGAGCCCCATCAGCATCCGCAGGGTCGTGGTCTTGCCCGCGCCGTTGGGCCCGAGGAGACCGAGCACCTGGCCCTTCTCGACCCGGAAGGACAGCTCCCGCACGGCGTACCGGTCGGCGGAGCGGGCGTACTTCTTCGACAGGCCGGTGATCCGGAGCGGTACGTCGGCCAGGGCCGGATCGGGTGCGGGCGTCGCGGTGCGGCGGCGGGCGGTGAGCAGCAACAGGGCGGCGATCACCGCGGCGGCGGCCGGGAGTGCCCAGGTCCACCGGGGCAGGCCGGCCGCGGCGGTCTTCAGGGCGGGTGCCGTGGGCAGGCTCAGCGGTCCCGCGGGGGTGACGGTGTACGTCGTCGGCTCGGCCGGTGAGGCGTAGCCGAGGTCGGTGGCGGAGAGGACGAGCCGGAGCCGGTGTCCGGCGTCGAACCGGTGGTCGATGGCGGGGAGGGTCAGCCGGACCGGTCCGGCCTGCTGGTCCGGGGTGATCCGGAAGGGGGCGACGAGCTGTGCGGGCAGCACCTGCTGCTTGCCGTCCGGCGACACGTCGTACACCTTGCCGAACAGCACCGCGTCGCCGTGCTCGGCCTTGACGCCGACCTGGACGGTCGGCGAGCCGGTGACGCTCAGCGGCTCGTCCAGCGGGGCGGAGTCGAAGCGGGCGTACTGGCCGGGGAAGTCGATCGAGAGGCCGACGCCGAGGGAGGACAGCTGGGCGAGGCCGCCGCCGACTCCGGGAACGGCGGAGATGGCGGGCGGATTGGCCCCGGCGGGGTTGCGGAACGTCTTCGTGCGCCCGCCCAGGCCGACGCTGCGCGCGCCGCTGTTCAGCCCCGGGTAGGTGGCGCTGGTCGCCCCCCGGGTGAGGGCGGCCCCGTCGGTGGAGTCGATGCCTCCGGTGCGGGTGACGCGGAAGCCGGGACCGGTGCCGGCGCCCTTGTCGTCCTTCAGGTAGCGGTCGAACCAGTTGCCGATCCGCTGCTGGACCCGGCCGGTCTCCGGGTCGCCGCCGTCGTGTCCGCCGGCGATCCAGTCGACGGCGACCGGTGCGCCGTTGCCGCTGATGGCCTCGGCCATGGCGTCGGCCTGGCCGAGCGGGAAGAGGGAGTCGGACTGGCCCTGCACGATGAGCGCGGGCACCTTGATCCGGTCGGCGACGGCGCTCGGCGAACGCTCGGTGAGCAGGGCGCGCGCGGCCGCGTCGGGTTTTCCGCTGACGGCGACGCGTTCGTACATCTCGCAGAGCCGCTTCTCGAACTTCTGGCAGCCGCCGCCGGTGGTGACGAAGATCCCGGCCCAGAGCTTCTTGAAGACCCCGCCCGGGAACAGCGCGTCGGCGAGGTTCCAGTAGGTGATCTGCGGGGCGATGGCGTCGACCCGCTTGTCGTACCCGGCGGCGAGCAGGGATACGGCTCCGCCGTAGGAGGCGCCGGTGACCCCTACGCGGGGGTCGCCCTTCGCGTCGAGTTCCACCTCGGGCCGGTCCGCGAGCCAGTCGATCAGCCGGGACACGTCCGCGACCTCCCGGTCGGGGGCGTTGAGCGCGATGTCCCCGCCCGACTTCCCGAACCCGCGGGCGGACCAGGTCAGCACGGCGTACCCGGAGCGGGCCAACTGCTCGGCCTGCGCCCGCACATCGTCCTTGCTGCCGCCGAAGCCGTGACCGATCAGCACGGCGGGCCGGCGCCCGGTGGAGCCGGCGGTGAAGTACGAGGTGTCGATGGACACCCCGTCGGCCTTCATCATCCGGTCCTGGCGGTGCACGGCGGGCCCGCCGCCGTCGGCCGCGGCGTTCCAGGTGCCGGCGCCGGCCAGCAGGGCGAGCGCCGCGAGGCCCGCGACCCACCGGCCGCGTCTGCGGGGCAGCGGCAGCCGCCACCTGGACCTGCTCGCTTCGGAAGTCTCCATGGTGCGACCCTAAGCGGGCCGCCGCGGTGTGCGGCCGTCCACCGGGGGGAGGTCTCCGGCCTCCTTGCGGCGTACGGCGTTCCCCGCCGTACTCCAGGCGCGGTATGCCGGGCCGTTCGCGTGCGGAGGCCCGCCGGATGCCGGGTGGCTCACATGGTGTTGACGATGAGGCCGATGTGGGTGAAGTAGTTGAGCCCGCCGAAGAGCAGGAACGCCAGGCCGGCCAGTGCCCAGACGACGCCGGTCACCGGGGCCAGCCGGCTCGACGGCCGCCGCAGCACGAACGGGAACAGCAGCGCGCCGATGCCCACCAGGACGTACAGCCCGGACATGAAGCTCGCCTCCAGGATCGGCCACCGGGCGAACTCCCCGGAGATGGGTTCCTCGGGCGGTGCGGCGAAGAGGGTGTACTTCCAGCCCGCGGCGGCGATTCCGAAGCAGGCGAGCCCGATCCCGAACACGAAGACGGAGATGGGCATGGCGACACGGGCCGACCGGTCGATGCGGTCCGCGCTGTTGAGTTCGGCTCCGCGTCTCCAGAGGTAGAAGGACGCGGCGAAGAGGAACACTCCGAAGGCGAGCGCGGGTTCACCGAAGATGATGTTGTCGAAGGGGAAGCCCTGTCCGGCGAGCGGCCAGGTCAGGGTCATATGGAGGCCCGTGGTCACCAGGGTGAAGCCGAGGGCCCCGAACGCGAGGACCCAGCCTTCGGGGTTGACGGCGCGTCCGGGCGTGAGGAGTTGGCGGCCCAGCGCCACCACGAGCAGCAGCCCCGCGCCGGCGGCCACCGACATGATCGTGTTGTACGTCGGCATCCTTGCCCAGTCGATCTTCAGGCCGGATGCCGCCAGAGGGATGACATGGTGAATCATCCCCGGAGCGTATCGAGTGATATGTAACTGATGCGGCATTTGTTCACTTACCCGGGTCGCGGGAGTGCGTGAGCCTCCGCCCCTTCGAGCCGTCCGTCACGCATCGGCGACGTCCGGGCGAAACCCATGCGGTCTTGTCATGGACACTCGGTCACGCTCTACTCGCATAGACCGATGCGATCGCCCCCTCCACCACTCACCGGATGCCGGTGGTCGCTTCGACGCCCCCCGCAGTGCTCCGACTCCCGGCAGGAGAGATCCCCTTGATTGCTTCCACACCGCTGCGCACGGCACTGATCGGTGTCGCCCTGGCCGCGACCGCCCTGGTCCCGCTCCAGGGCACCGCGCTGGCAGCACCGTCCGGAACGGCCACGGCGGCCACCGCCGCCGCCTCCTCGGTCTCCGGAATCGAGGACGCCACCGCGCTCGCGCTCGCCCGGTCCCTGGCCGATCCGGACTGGAACAGAGAGGTCCGCAGAGCCGCCCTGGCCGCGGACTCGGTCGGCCTCGGCGCACTGGCCGACGACGCCACCGCCCCGGCCGGGCGGAAGCTCGCCGCCCGGATCACCGCCGCCGACCGGGGCGTCGCCGCCGCCAAGGGCCTGGGCAGCGACGCTGGTTCACTGCTGCGGCTCGGCCTGGCGGACGCGTCGATGAAGGACCGGCTCGCCTCGGGCGCGGCCCCTCTGGTGGCGGCCGCTCCGTCCGACGACGACGGCGCCGCGACGTTCACCGCGTACGACAGCCGGGGCGCGGCCCATGAACTGCCCCTGGACAGCGCCACCGACCGGCCGGTCTACCTCGTCGACATCGATGGCGCGAAGGCCGTCGCCGAGGGGCTGAAGGTCATCGACAAGACCCTGGAGGCCAAGGGTCTCGGCCTCCCCGCACCGTCCGCCGGAACCAGCCTGTCCGCGGCCTCGGGCATCGACACCACCCGGATCGACTCGGTGCGGCTCGGCGACGTCGAGGAACCGTTCTTCAAGGGCGACGCCGAGATCTTCACCCTCGTCACCGGCTTCGGCAAGGACGGCAAACCGCGCGTCGACACCGTCGAGATGCCCTATCTGAACGACGAGGACACGACCTACTACCCGGGCCAGGTCCTGGTGAACTGGTCCTCCTACAAGTACGACATGGCCGACGCGGTCATGATGGAGGACGACGGGGACACCAACTACCAGGCTCTGGCCAAGGCCATCGCCGCGGTCCTGCTCACCATCACCGACCAGGGCGCGTACATCCCCCTGGTCGACGCGCTGCTCGACGCCATCCCCACCAACTGGTGGACCGACGACCCGGACTACGTCGACTCCTGGTACACCCTCGCCAGGACCAGCAGCGGCCAGCGCAACGGCGCCGCGGGCAACGGCTGGATGACCGTCTCGCCGTACCACGTGCCGGAGCTCTGACCACCCGCGCCGTGACGCGCCGGAGCATGCGCGGAGCGCGCTGCCGCGCATGCCTCCGGGGTCAGGCCGCCGCCCGCGCCGGGAGCGGGACGCCGCCCGGCGGGTACGGCGACTCGTGGGGCAGGAGCGCCACCGCCTCGTCGAGCCGTCCGTCACGCACCAGTTGATGGATCTGCCGCGCGAGCGGGGTGACGTCGCGGATGGACACCGTCCACTCGTCCGCGTACCGCCGTGACGCCTCGCCGCGGAGCCCGAGCTGGAGGGAGCGGTACGGCAGCCGGTCCAGGCGCAGGTCGCGCTCGGGATCCCACTGGACGCGGGCCGGGGCGCGGCGCAGGTCCCGCTGCCAGGTGGCGCGGTCCGGGTGAACTCTGCTGACGTAGTGCGAGAGTTCGGCGTTCTCCAGCGCCCAGTCGAATCCCTCGCGGGTGATCTCGACGGCCAGCACGGTCTCCTGACCCTCCTTCAGCCCCCAGCCGCAGCGGTACATCATCCACAGGAAGCTCGGCTTGATCCATGTCATGCGATCACGCTTCCAGGCTTCGGGGAAGCGCCCGTCACGGACGGCGGGGACGCCGATGAGGGGGGAATACGCCTGGTAGACGGTGACGGTGGTGTCCGTGTGCTGGGCGCGGATCTCGTACTGCGGCCTGGTCAAAGCGGTCATGTCCCCATCAGAACACCGGCCCGGCGGGCACGGCGAACGGTTTACCGGCGCACCGGAGTCCAGGATTCCGCCGGGCGTCGGGCGGGGCTGTCACCCGCGGGGACTGACATTCGTCATACGGAGCCCGGTACACGCGGCTCTGCCGGGCAGCGGGCCCCGACGGCCAGTCTGTACGTATCGAGAGCGGGGCCGGGAAGGCACCGCCGATACGCGGGAGAGGAACCCCTCATGACCAGCCCGGCCGCCACCGTCACCGCTCCGGTCGCAGATGCTCCGGCCGCCACCGCCGCGCACGCGCCGCGCAATGCCCTGCTGGACAGCATGGTGCCGCTGCTGGTGGACGTGGCGGTGCCGCTCGCCTCGTACTACGCGCTGAAGGCGGCGGGCCTGAGCACCTTCGCCGCGCTGGCCTGGAGCAGTGTGCTGCCGGCCGTGCGCACCGTGTGGGGCGTGGCGCGCAAGCGCGTACTCAACGGGCTGGCCGCGCTGATCGTGACGGTCAACGCGGTGAGCCTGCTGACCAGCCTGATCGTCGGCGACCCGAGGCTGATGCTCGCCAAGGACAGCGGGGTGAGCAGCGTCATCGGGCTGGTGATCCTGGTGACCGCGCTGAAGGGGCAGCCGATGATGACCGCTGGGCTGCGGCCCGTGCTGGTGAAGGGTGACGCGGCCAAGAACGCCGCCTGGCAACGGCTCTCGGCCCGCTCGGCGGCGTTCCGGCGGGCGGAACTCCGGTTCTCGGCGGTGTGGGGTGCGGCGCTGCTGGGCGAGTGCGTGGTGCGGGCCGTGGGCGCGTACACGCTGCCGGTGGAGACGATGGTGTGGCTCGGCACGGTGGTCATGGTGGCGACGATGGTGTTCGCGTTCCTGCTCTCGGGCCGGGTGGGCGCGGTCCCGATGCAGCGGATGATCGCCGAGGCGGTCGGTGCCGGGAAGCCGGCGGACACCGCCCGCTGACGGTCCGGGCCCGGCGAAGGGACCGGTGGGAGAGCCGCGAACGGCTCCCCCACCGGCCCTTTCCGCGTCTCTTCGGGGCTCCGGCGATTACCTGGGAGGTAATTGAGCGGCCCCCCGCCCGTCCCTACCGTTCCCGTACGGGCCGGCCGGGGGCTTTCCGCCGCCCGCGCGACCGCACGACAACGGAAGGAAGACCCCATGATGTCGTCCCACGACGCGGGTACGGTCACGGCGCCGGACGCCGCCCGTTCCGACAGCCTGCTCCGGTTCGCCCTGCTGGCCGACGTGGTCCTCACCGGCGCCAACGGCATCGGCTATCTGGCGCTCGCCACGGTCCTGGACTCGTTCCTCGGCGTGGACCGCTCGGTGCTCTACCCGGTGGGCGTGTTCCTCACGGGGTACGCCCTGTGGCTGCTGACCGTCGCCCGCCGGGAGGACATCGGCCGCGGCGCGGTCGCCGTCGTCATCGCCCTGAACACGGCGTGGGCGCTCGCCGGTGTGCTGGCCGTCGCCGTGGACGCGCTGACCGCCACCGGTGCCGGCAACGGCTGGATCGTCTTCCAGGGCGTGGTGGTGGCGGCGATGGGGGCGTTGCAGTACGCGGGTCTGCGGCGGCTGTGAGCCGTACGGCGACGGCCCGCACGGACGCGGGGGCGTCCGTACGGGCCGTCGGGCCGGGCCGCTGATCAGTGGTTGCGGGGGAAGCCCAGGTCGACACCGGCCGGGGCGTCGGCCGGGTCCGGCCAGCGGGTGGTGACGACCTTGCCGCGGGTGTAGAAGTGCACGCCGTCGTTGCCGTAGATGTGGTGGTCGCCGAAGAGCGAGTCCTTCCAGCCACCGAAGGAGTGGTAGCCCACCGGCACCGGGATCGGCACGTTGACGCCGACCATGCCGGCCTCGATCTCCAGCTGGAAGCGGCGGGCGGCACCGCCGTCGCGGGTGAAGATCGCGGTGCCGTTGCCGAACGGCGAGGCGTTCATGAGGGCGACGCCCTCCTCGTACGTCTCGGTGCGCAGCACGCACAGGACCGGGCCGAAGATCTCGTCCTTGTACGCGTCCGAGTCGGTGGACACGTTGTCGAGGAGGGAGAGGCCGATCCAGTGGCCGTCCTCGAAGCCCTCGACGGTGAAGCCGGTGCCGTCCAGGACGACGTCGGCGCCCTGGGCGGCGGCGCCCGTGACGTAGGAGGCGACCTTGTCGCGGTGGGCGGCGGTGATCAGCGGGCCCATCTCGGACGCCGGGTCGTTGCCGGGGCCGATCTTGATCTTCTCGGCGCGCTCCTTGATCTTCGCGACGAGCTCGTCGGCGATGGAGCCGACGGCGACGACCGCGGAGATGGCCATGCAGCGCTCACCGGCGGAGCCGTACGCGGCGGAGACGGCGGCGTCGGCCGCGGCGTCCAGGTCCGCGTCGGGCAGCACCAGCATGTGGTTCTTCGCGCCGCCGAGCGCCTGGACGCGCTTGCCGTTGGCGGAAGCGGTGGCGTGGATGTGGCGGGCGATCGGGGTGGAGCCCACGAAGGAGACCGCGGCGACGTCCGGGTGGTTCAGCAGCCCGTCGACGGCGACCTTGTCACCGTGCAGGACGTTGAGCACACCGTCCGGCAGACCGGCCTCGGCGGCCAGCTCGGCCAGCAGGTTCGCGGCCGAGGGGTCCTTCTCGCTGGGCTTGAGGACGAAGGTGTTGCCGCAGGCGATGGCGAGCGGGAACATCCACATCGGCACCATGGCCGGGAAGTTGAACGGGGTGATGCCGGCGACGACGCCGAGCGACTGGCGGATCGAGGAGACGTCGACCCGGCTGGAGACCTGGGTGGACAGCTCGCCCTTGAGCTGGGTGGTGATGCCGCAGGCCAGCTCGACGATCTCCAGACCACGGGCGACCTCGCCGAGCGCGTCCGAGTGCACCTTGCCGTGCTCGGCGGTGATCAGCGCGGCGATCTCGTCGCGGTGGGCGTCGAGCAGCGCCCGGTAGCGGAACAGCACCGCGGTGCGGGTGGCCAGCGAGGACGTGCCCCAGGTGGCGTAGGCGTCCTTGGCGGCGGCGACCGCGGCGTCGACCTCTTCGAGGGAGGCGAGCGCGACCTGGGTGGTGACGGCGCCGGTGGCCGGGTCGGTGACCGGGCCGTAGTTGCCCGACGCGCCCTCGACGGTCTTGCCACCGATCCAGTGGTTGACGGTCTTCATGACAGAACTCCTTCAGAGGTGGGGGCGTCGGTCGGCGACGTGACGTTCGTACACTTCCCGGGCTTTCACAGCCGAGGGCCGGGTGGCCGTCTCGGCTACGGGAACATCCCACCACGCCTGCGCCGGAGGGGGGCCCGACACAGTGTCTGCCGTTTCGGTCTCGACGTAGACACAAGTGGGACGGTCCGCACCGCGCGCCTCGGCGAGGGCTTCACGCAGGTCACGCACCGTCCTGGCGCGCAGTACCCGCATGCCGAGCGAACCGGCGTTGGCCGCGAGATCCACGGGCAGCGGCGGGCCGGTGAACGTGCCGTCCGCACCCCGGTGCCGGTAGGCGGTACCGAGGCGTTCGGCGCCGACCTGCTCGGACAGGCCGCCGATGGAGGCGTAGCCGTGGTTCTGGAGGACGACCAGCTTCACCGGGAGTTCCAGCTGGACGGCGGTGACGATCTCGGTGGGGTTCATCAGATACGTGCCGTCGCCGACCAGTGCCCAGACGGGACGGCCGGGGGCGGCGAGCTGCACCCCGATCGCGGCCGGGATCTCGTAGCCCATGCAGGAGTAGCCGTACTCCACGTGGTACTGGTGCGGGGAGCGGGCCCGCCAGAGCTTGTGCAGGTCGCCGGGGAGCGAACCGGCCGCGTTGATCAGGATGTCGTCCTCGGTGACCAGGGCGTCGAGGAGGCCGAGGACCTGGGCCTGGGTGGGCCGGGCGTGCGGGTCCGGGGCGGTGAACGCGGCGGTGACGCGCCGCTCCCACTGCTCCTTGGCGTCGGTGTACTCCGTCTCGTGGGCGGGGTCGACGCGGTGGTTGCGGGCGGCGAGCGCGGCGGTGAGGGCTTCGAGGGCGGCGCGGGCGTCGGCGACGAGCGGGAGCGCGCCGAGCTTGTGGGCGTCGAAGCCGGTGATGTTGATGTTGAGGAAGCGGACCGCCGGGTCGGCGAAGAGCGTGCCGGAGGCGGTGGTGAAGTCGGAGTAACGGGTGCCGATGCCGATGACCAGGTCGGCGGTGCGGGCCAGCTCGTCGGCGGTCGCGGTGCCGGTGTGGCCGATGCCGCCGACGTCGGCGGGGTGGTCGTGGCGCAGCGAGCCCTTGCCTGCCTGGGTGGAGGCGACGGGGATGCGGGTGGCGGCGGCGAACGCGGCGAGGGTCTCCTCGGCGGCGCTGTGGTGGATCCCGCCGCCCGCCACGATCAGCGGCCTGCGGGCGCCGCGCACCGCCCGTACCGCCCGGTCGAGTTCGTACGGATCGGGGGCGGGGCGGCGTACGTACCAGACGCGTTCGGCGAAGAACTCCGCCGGCCAGTCGTACGCCTGGGCCTGCACGTCCTGGGGCAGCGCCAGCGTCACGGCGCCGGTCTCCGCCGGGTCCGTCAGGGTCCGCATCGCCTGGAGAGCGGCCGGGACCAGGGCCTCGGGGCGGGTGATCCGGTCGAAGTAGCGGGAGACGGGGCGCAGGCAGTCGTTGACGGAGATGTCGCCCGCGGAGGGGACTTCGAGCTGCTGGAGCACGGGGTCGGCGGGCCGGGTCGCGAAGGTGTCCCCGGGCAGCAGGAGGACCGGGAGGTGATTGACGGTGGCGAGGGCGGCACCGGTGACGAGGTTGGTGGCGCCGGGGCCGATGGAGGTGGTGACGGCCTGCGCGGAGAGCCGGCCCGACTGGCGGGCGTAGCCGACGGCGGCGTGCACCATGGCCTGTTCGTTGCGGCCCTGGAGGTAGGGCATCGCGCGGCCGGACTCGACGAGCGCCTGGCCGATCCCGGCGACGTTGCCATGGCCGAAGATGCCCCAGGTGGCGCTGATCAGCCGCTGCCGGCGGCCGTCGCGCTCGGTGTACTGCCGGGACAGGAAGGCCATCAGGGCCTGCGCCGTGGTGAGGCGGCGGGTGCTCATGGGCGGGTCTCCGTCCGGTGGAAGGGGAGTCTGGGATCCACCGGCTGCGCGGGCCAGGTCTCGCGGATCCAGCCGTGGTCCGGGTGGTCGCTGATCAGCCACTCCCGCTGCTCCCCCGGTCCCGCCATCACATTGAGGTAGTAGAGGGTGCGGCCGGGCGGGGCGATGGACGGGCCGTGCCAGCCGTCGGGGATCAGGACCGCGTCGCCGCTGCCGACCTCGGCGAGGACGTCCGTGCCGCCGGCCCGGGACGGCGACACCCGGTGGTAGCCGAGGCCGTCGTGCTCCACCTCGAAGTAGTAGATCTCCTCCAGCACGGATTCGGCGCCGGGCCGGTGCTCGTCGTGCTTGTGGGGCGGGTAGGACGACCAGTTGCCGCCGGGGGTGAGTACCTCGACGGCGATCAGCCGGTCGCACTCGAAGGTGTCGGCGGCGGCGAAGTTGTTGACCTGGCGGGAGCAGTTCCCGGAGCCGCGCAGCTCGACGGGTACCTCCGGCGCGGGGCCGTAGCGAGCGGGGAGTCGTCGCTCGCACTTCGCTCCTGCCAGGGCGAAGCGGCCTCCTGCGCCGGAGGCGATCTGTGCATGGGCGTCACGCGGTACGTACGCGAAGTCGGATACCCCGCTGAACACGCTTTCCCGGCCCAGCAGTTCAAAGATCTCACCTGAGGAGTGCACCGTACAGCCACCGGTCAACGGCAGAACGATCCACTCGCTCCCACCGGTGACGAGCGTGTGAACTCCGCCGGGAGCGAGTTCCAGGACCCGCAGGCTCGACCGGTCCCAGCCGGCCCGCTCCGGGTCGATGTCCAGGATGTACGAACCGTTCGCCGTGCTCCCTGCCTTCAGGTGGTACCGCGATCCGCCGTCGTCCGTCGTCATGCCCTCGGCTCCTTTTCTCCCGGCCCCGTCTCCCCCGGCTCCGACCCTCTCGGCTCCAGCAGCGAGACAGCCGTGTCGACGGCCGAGGCCACCTCTCCGTCGGCCGGGTAGAGCAGCGAACGCCCCACCACAAGCCCCTGGACGGTGGGCAGTCGCAGCGCCGTGCGCCATTTCTCGAACGCCCCGTCCAGGTCGTCGCCCACCTCCCCGCCCAGCAGCACCGCGGGCAGTGTCGACGCCTCCATCACCCGGGCCATGTCCTCGGGGTTCTCGGTGACGGGGACCTTGAGCCAGGTGTACGCGGACGTCCCGGCCAGCCCGGACGCGATGGCGATCGAGGTGGTGACCGCCTCGGCGCCGAGGTCGTTGCGGACGTGGCCGTCGGTGCGGCGGCAGAGGAACGGCTCGACGAAGACCGGCAGCCGGTGCGCGGCCATGGCGTCGATGGCGCGGGCGGTGGCGTGCATGGTGTCGAGCGAGCCGGGGTCGTCGTAGTCGATCCGGAGCAGCAGTTTGCCCGCGTCGAAGCGGAGCCGGGCGAGGTCCTCGGGGCGGTGGCCGGTGAACCGGTCGTCGAGTTCGAAGGCCGCGCCCGCGAGTCCGCCTCGGTTCATCGAGCCGATGACGACCTTGTTCTCCAGCGCACCGAGGAGCAGCAGGTCGTCGAGGATGTCGGCGGTGGCGAGCACTCCGTCGACGCCGGGGCGGGAGAGGGCCAGCCGGAGCCGTTCCAGCAGCTCGAAGCGGTTGGCCATGGCCAGTGCGCGGTCGCCGACGGAGAGCGAGCCGCGGGCCGGATGGTCGGCCGCGATGATCATCAGCCGTCCGCCGCTGCCGACCAGGGGGCGTCTGCGGCGTCGCGCGGCGGCTTCGGCGACGGCCTCGGGGTGGCGCATGCGCAGCTGGACGAGTTCGGAGACGGAGGAGGCCGGGGGTGTCATGGGGTGGCTCCGGTGGGGCGGGAGGTGACGGCGCCTTCGGTCAGGGCCGCTTCGACCTCGTACGGGAACGGCATGGCCGACGAGCAGGCGAGCCGGGAGGCGACGATGGCCCCGGCGGCGTTGGCGTACCGCATGACGCGCGTGATCCCCCAGCCCGCGAGGAGCCCGTGGCAGAGCGCCCCTCCGAAGGCGTCTCCGGCGCCGAGTCCGTTGACCACCTCGACGGGCAGTGGCGGCACCTCGGCCACCGTGCCGTCGCGGTGGACGGCGAGCACGCCCTCGGGGCCCTGTTTGACGACGGCGAGTTCGACGCCCGCGCCGATCAGGGCGCGGGCGGCCGCGTGCGGTTCGCGTTCGCCGGTCGCGATCTCGCACTCGTCGAGGTTGCCGACGGCGACGGTGGCGAGGGCGAGGGCCTCGCGGTAGCGGGCGGCGGGGATGTCCTGCGGGGTGGTCCAGAACATCGGGCGCCAGTCGAGGTCGAAGACGGTGATGCCGGAGCGGTCGCGGGCGCGCAGTGCGGCGAGGGTCGCGGTCCGGCTCGGTTCGGCGCAGAGCCCGGTGCCGGTCATCCAGAAGACCCGGGCGGAGCGGATCGCTCCGAGGTCCAGCTCCGGGACGTGGATCTCCAGATCGGGGGCCTTGGGCTGCCGGTAGAAGTAGAGGGGGAAGTCGTCGGGCGGGAAGATCTCGCAGAAGGTGACCGGGGTCGGATACGCGTCGACGGGCGTCACCCACCGGTCGTCCACCCCGAACTCCCGCAGCTGGTGGTGGAGATACTCCCCGAAGGCGTCCCGGCCGGTGCGTGTCACCACCGCCGTCCGCCGGCCGAGCCGGGCCGCCGCGACGGCGACGTTGGACGGTGAGCCGCCGAGGAACTTCCCGAAGCTTTCGACCCGGGCCAGTGGCAGACCGGTCTGAAGGGGGTAGAGATCCACACCGATGCGGCCCATGGTGATGACGTCGTACCGCTCAGGCATGACCATCCCTTCGACCGCCGTCCGGGGTGACTGCCCCCAGGTCTAGCCCTCCCCCGGAACCCTGTCAATGCTTTGTCCGGACATACGGACGAATGATTGACACCCGCTCCCCCGGCCGGAACCCTGGACGGCATGACCTCCTCCGCAGTGGCCCCGGCCCGTATCCGTATCGGTTCGGCACCCGACTCGTGGGGGGTGTGGTTCCCCGACGATCCGCGCCAAGTGCCCTGGCGGCGCTTCCTCGACGAGGTCTCCGCGGCGGGTTACGAGTGGATCGAGCTGGGCCCGTACGGCTATCTCCCGACCGACCCGGTCCGCCTCGCCGACGAGACCCGCCGCCGGGGGCTCTCGGTCTCGGCCGGGACCGTCTTCACCGGATTGCACCACGGACCGGGCGTCTGGGACCGGACCTGGGCGCATGTCGCCGACATCGCGGCACTCACCCGGGCGATGGGCGCCGGGCATCTGGTGGTCATCCCCTCGTTCTGGCGCGACGACAGGACGGGCGAGGTCCTGGAGGACCGCAGCCTCACCGCGGAGCAGTGGCGCGATCTCACCGCCCAGACGGAGCGGCTGGGCCGCGAGGTGCTGGACCGCTTCGGGCTCCGCATCGTCGTCCATCCGCACGCCGACACCCACATCGACACCGAGGAGAACGTCGCCCGCTTCCTCGACGCCACCGATCCGGACCTCGTCTCGCTCTGCCTCGACACCGGGCACTACGCCTACTGCGGCGGTGACAGCGTCAAGCTGATCGAGACCTACGGCGAGCGGATCGGCTATCTGCACCTCAAGCAGGTCGACCCGGAGATCCTGGCCCGGGTGGTGGCGGACGAGATGCCGTTCGGCCCGGCCGTGGCGCGCGGTGTGATGTGCGAACCGCCGGGCGGGGTGCCCGCGTTGGAACCCGTGCTGGCCGCCGCCCGCGCGCTGGACGTCGACCTGTTCGCCATCGTCGAGCAGGACATGTACCCGTGCCCGCCCGACCGGCCGTTCCCGATCGCCCGCCGCACCCGGGACTTCCTCCGCTCCTGCGGCGGTCCGGGGCGGGGCCCGGACACGCCGAGCGGCCCGGGGACGTGACGTGGCGGCGGTGTGCGGTGTTGTCCTCGGTGAGAGGCCGCGGCGCGGCCCCGGTCGCGCCCCGCCGCCGTACGCCACACCACCGCACAAGGAGCAGCCCACCATGATCCGAAAGACGCCGCCGTCCCGCGGGACGGCCGCGGCCCCGGCACTGACCGCGGCCGCCCTGACCACGGTCGCCCTGGTCGCCGCCCTCGCCTCCGCGCCGGGAGCCTCCGCCGACGCGGGCAACCCCGCGCCGCCGCCCGGCTCCAGCCCGGTCTGCGCCTTCTACGACGGCGACCGGCCGACCGCCTTCGGCGAGCAGGGCGAGCGGGTCTCCCAGGTGCAGTGCCTGCTGGCCAACCGTCACTATCTGCGGTGGTCCGCGGTCGACGGGACGTTCGGGGCCGAGACGCTCGTCGCGGTGCAGCGCTTCCAGGCGGACCACCCGCCGCTGGTGCCGGACGGCCGGGTCAACGGGGCCACCTGGTCGGCGCTCTGGCACGCGGGACCGAACCGCGTGACCCCGCTGCCCTTCCCGTGATCCCCCCGCCAAGACCCGGCAGCCGGGGGCGCGGGGCCTGACACCTCCGCTCCCGTACGGCGGCGAGCACCCCCACCCGCCGCCGTACGGGACCTCGCTCCCGCGCCCCTCCCTCTCGCTGTTCCTCGCCCGAATGCCGCACGGCGCCATACGCCATAGGGTCGGACAAATCAGTAGATATGTGCGACGCGCACGCGAGACGCAGAGGGAGTCCGTGTGAATTGGTACAGCGACCCCGCCGGCCCGTCATCCGCCACCCCTTCCGCCGGGCAGTCACCGTCCGCCCCGGACCGGCCCCAGTCCCCGCCGCAACCACGTCCGGGACTCTGGAAGCGGTGCCTGTGGGGCGGCATCGCCCTCTGGCTGCTGACCGCGATCGTCACGTACACCACCCAGAACACCACCCTGCTGCCGACCCTCATCCTGCTCGGCAGCTTTCTGGTCCCGGCCGTCTTCGTGCTGTGGGCGTACGAGCGGCACGGCCGGGATCTCGGCGTGAGCCTCATCCTCGGCTGCTTCCTGACGGGCGGAATCCTGGGTGTGCTCGGTGCCTCCGTCATGGAGTCCTACCTGCTGCACCCGTCCGTCTGGATGTTCCTTGGTGTCGGCCTGATCGAGGAGGCGGTGAAGCTCCTGGCGCTGATGTTCGTACTCCGCCGCCACCCCGGCGTCCACGGCATGCGGGCCGGGCTGGTGCTCGGCGCGACCGTCGGATTCGGGTTCGCCGCGTTCGAGAGCGCGGGCTACGCCTTCAACGCCGCCGTCACCATGAAGGGCATCGACCTGCGCGCACTGCTGGAGACGGAGGTGCTGCGCGGGGTGCTCGCGCCGTTCGGGCACGGGCTCTGGACCGCGATCGCCGGTGGCGTACTGCTCTCGTTCCGGAAGCCGAACGGGCGGTTCCGCCTCGCCGCGCCAGTGATCGGCACGTATCTCGGCGTCGCCGTGCTGCACTCGCTCTGGGACTCGATGCACGGGATCGCGATCTGGCTGGTGGCCAGGGTCACCGACACGGGCCTGAGCCGTGCGCTCTTCGCGCAGGGATACATCCCGGCCCCCACCGAGGAGCAGCAGCACCTGTTCACCGTCTTCTCGATCGGCGGGATGGTCGTGATCACGCTCGTCGCGCTGGCCTGGCTGCGGTCCCTGGCACGCGGCGCACGGAACGCCGGAACGGACGGACGGCCGGACACTCGCCTTCATACCCCCTAGGGGTATAGTGTGAAGTGTGTCGGGGCGCACCGTGCTCCCGACGCACCACCTTCTGCACTCGTCACCCTTTGTGCTCGTCGAAGAGGAGAACACCATGACCACCGAGACCCAGCTCCCCCAGGCCACCGGCTCCTGCTGCTCGCCCAGCGGCTCCTGCCACGACGGCGCGGACGCCGGTGTCCCGTCGGACGGGGTGACCACCGTCTACCAGGTGTCCGGCATGACCTGTGGGCACTGCGAGGGCGCCGTCTCCGAGGAGATCTCCGGCATCGAGGGTGTCACCTCGGTGAAGGCCGTGGCCTCCACCGGCCAGGTGACCGTCGTCTCCGCGGCCCCGCTGACCGACGACGCCGTGCGCGCCGCGGTCGACGAGGCGGGCTACGAGCTCGTCGGCCGGGCCTGAACACCGTCGGCGACAGCCGATACGCCGGACGCACCCGCGTCCCCCCTTTGCCGCCGGGCCGAACCTGCCAGCAGATACTGGTGGGGTACGGCCCGGTCGGCGTTTCAGGAGTTCGGACATGCACAGCACAGCAGAGGCCGAGGCCCGGACGGCTCAGGACTCGACCGCCGAGCTCACGATCGGCGGGATGACCTGCGCCTCCTGTGCGGCCCGCGTCGAGAAGAAGCTCAACCGGATGGACGGCGTCACCGCCACCGTCAATTACGCGACCGAGAAGGCCAAGGTCGCCTTCGGTCCGGGGACCGGCCTCGCGGATCTGATCGCCACGGTCGAGAGAACCGGCTACACGGCGCAGCCGGTACACCACCCCGGACTGCCCGCACCCACCCCACCGGCAACGGCAACGACCGGAGCCCGCGCCGACGACAGGACCGGGAACGGCACCGAAACCGACGCCGACACCGACAGCGGCGCTTCCGACCAGCAGGGCGCCGACCCGGATCTCGCCTCGCTGCGGCAGCGCCTGATCGTGTCGGCCCTTCTCGCCGCCCCCGTCGTCCTGCTCGCGATGGTCCCGGCCCTCCAGTTCGACAACTGGCAGTGGCTCTCGCTCACCCTCGCCGCTCCCGTCGTCGTCTGGGGCGGGCTGCCCTTCCACCGCGCGACCTGGACCAACCTCCGGCACGGCGCGGCCACCATGGACACCCTGGTCTCGATCGGCACCCTCGCCGCCTTCGGCTGGTCCCTGTGGGCGCTCTTCCTCGGCGACGCGGGCATGACCGGGATGCGGCACGGCTTCGACTTCACCGTCTCGCGCGCCGGTGCCTCGTCCACCATCTATCTGGAAGTCGCGGCCGGGGTCGTCACCTTCATCCTGCTGGGCCGCCATCTGGAGGCGAGGTCCAAGCGGAAGGCCGGTTCCGCCCTGCGTGCGCTGATGCACCTGGGCGCCAGGGACGTCTCCGTGCTCCGGGACGGTACGGAGGTACGCGTCCCCGTCGCCCGGCTCGCCGTCGGCGACCGCTTCGTGGTCCGTCCCGGCGAGAAGATCGCCACCGACGGCACCGTCGTCGAGGGCGCCTCGGCCGTGGACGCGTCGATGCTGACCGGTGAGTCCGTACCCGTGGAGGCCGGCGTCGGCGACCCCGTCACCGGGGCCACCGTCAACACCTCCGGCCGGCTCGTCGTCGAAGCCACCCGGATCGGCGCCGACACCCGGCTCGCCAGGATGGCGAAGCTCGTCGAGGACGCCCAGAACGGCAAGGCCGAGGTGCAGCGCCTCGCCGACCGGATCTCCGCCGTCTTCGTACCCGTGGTGCTGTTGATCGCGCTCGTCACCCTGGTCGTATGGCTGCTCGTCACGGGCGACGTGACCGCCGCGTTCACCGCGGCCGTGGCCGTACTGATCATCGCCTGCCCCTGCGCCCTGGGCCTGGCCACCCCCACCGCCCTCATGGTCGGCACCGGACGAGGCGCCCAGCTCGGCATCCTCATCAAGGGCCCGGAGGTCCTGGAGACCACCCGCCGCGTCGACACCATCGTCCTCGACAAGACCGGCACCGTCACCACCGGCCGGATGACCCTCCTCGACGTCCACACCGCCGACGGCACCACCGAGACCGACGTACTCCGCCTCGCCGGCGCCCTGGAACACGCCTCCGAACACCCCATCGCCCAGGCCGTCGCCACCGGAGCCGCCGAACGCACCACCGACCCCCTCCCCACCCCCGAGGACTTCACCAGCATCCCCGGCCTCGGAGTCCAGGGCGTCGTCGAGGGCCACGCCGTCCTCGTCGGCCGCGAGCAGCTCCTCGCCGATGCGGGCATCGACGTCCCCGAGGCCCTGTCCGACGCGGTCTCGGACGCGGCGGCCGAGGGCCGTACCGCGGTCATGGTCGCCTGGGACGGGAAGGCGCGCGGCGTCCTCGCGGTGGCCGACAGGATCAAGGGTTCCAGCGCGGAGGCCGTCGCCGGATTCCGCGCACTGGGACTCCACCCCGTTCTGCTGACCGGAGACAACCGTGCCGTGGCCGACGCCGTGGCCCGTGCCGTCGGGATCGACGAGGTCCACGCCGAAGTGCTCCCCGAGGAAAAGGTGCACGTCATCGAGGGGCTGCGGGCCCGAGGGCACTCCGTCGCCATGGTCGGTGACGGGGTCAATGACGCGGCCGCCCTCGCCACCGCGGACCTCGGGCTGGCGATGGGGACCGGCACGGACGCCGCGATCGAGGCGAGCGACCTCACCCTGGTTCGTGGAGATCTCAAGGTGGCCGTGGACGCGATCCGGCTCTCCAGACGCACTCTGACCACGATCAAAGGCAACCTTTTCTGGGCATTCGGCTATAACGCAGCCGCCCTGCCCCTTGCGGCATTTGGCCTGCTCAACCCTATGATTGCGGGAGCGGCGATGGCGTTCTCATCAATCTTCGTCGTGACGAACAGCCTGCGGTTGCGCGCCTTCACGTAATTTCCACAAAGAGATCCAGATCACATGGATTTCGGGGTAACCATCCGGCGGGTTCGTGAGTCTAAGAGTGCGATGCCAAGGATGTCTTGGGGGACGTCCGTCGGAGCGTCTTGGGGGACGCTGCGGGCAAGCGTTGGCCGGGGCACGTGCACCGGGGAGCTTTGAGCGGCCCTCCCGTGCGTACGTACCCCGGCAGACCGCACCGGAAGGACAACTGAAGAGCGCGGTAATCGAGGAACGCAGGAGCTTCGGCTCCCACAGACGCCCGGCCGGATCCCGTGGGGGGAATCCGCTCCGGGACATGGGAAGCGCCTCGCTGTCGGCCCGTGGGGGGATCGATGGCGGGGCGCTTCTTTCTGCCCTGTACGCGGGCCGCCCGGCCCTTGTCACGCGCCGGGCACGCAAATCGCCCCGGACACCGCGCTCTGTGCGAAAGCGCGGTACGCGGGGCGAAGTCGACCGGCCTCGGCGGCCGGGGGTCGTGCGAGGGGTGTTACGAGGTTCAGCGAGCCTCGACCGGGACGAAGTCGCGCAGGACCTCACCGGTGTAGATCTGGCGCGGGCGGCCGATGCGGGAACCCGGCTCCTTGATCATCTCGTGCCACTGGGCGATCCAGCCGGGGAGACGGCCGAGCGCGAAGAGCACGGTGAACATCTCGGTCGGGAAGCCCATGGCCCGGTAGATCAGACCCGTGTAGAAGTCCACGTTCGGGTAGAGGTTGCGCGAGACGAAGTATTCGTCGGAGAGCGCGTGCTCCTCCAGCTTCAGCGCGATGTCGAGCAGCTCGTCGGACTTGCCGAGCGCGGACAGCACGTCGTGGGCGGCAGCCTTGATGATCTTGGCGCGCGGGTCGAAGGACTTGTACACCCGGTGACCGAAGCCCATCAGGCGGACGCCGTCCTCCTTGTTCTTCACCTTGCGGATGAAGGAGTCGACATCGCCGCCGTTGGCCTGGATGCCTTCCAGCATCTCCAGCACCGACTGGTTGGCGCCACCGTGCAGCGGGCCCCACAGCGCCGAGATGCCGGCGGAGATCGAGGCGAACATGTTCGCCTGCGAGGAGCCGACCAGACGCACGGTGGAGGTCGAACAGTTCTGCTCGTGGTCCGCGTGCAGGATGAGCAGCTTGTCGAGCGCGGAGACGACGACCGGGTCCAGGTCGTACTCCTGGGCGGGGACCGAGAAGGTCATGCGCAGGAAGTTCTCGACGTACCCGAGGTCGTTGCGCGGGTAGACGAAGGGGTGGCCGATCGACTTCTTGTACGCGTACGCCGCGATCGTCGGCAGCTTGGCGAGCAGCCGGATCGTGGAGAGGTGGCGCTGCTCCTCGTCGAACGGGTTGTGGCTGTCCTGGTAGAACGTGGACAGCGCGCTGACGACCGAGGACAGCATGGCCATCGGGTGGGCGTCGCGCGGGAACCCGTCGAAGAAACGCTTGACGTCTTCGTGCAGCAGCGTGTGCTGGGTGATCTCGTTCTTGAAGGTCGACAGCTCGTCGACCTTGGGAAGCTCGCCGTTGATGAGCGTGTACGCGACCTCCAGGAACGTCGAGCGCTCGGCGAGCTGCTCGATGGGGTAGCCGCGGTAGCGGAGGATGCCCTGCTCACCGTCGAGGTAGGTGATGGCGGATTTATAGGCTGCGGTGTTGCCGTATCCGCTGTCCAGTGTCACCAGACCGGTATTGGCCCGGAGCTTCCCGATGTCGAAGCCCTTGTCGCCGACGGTGCTGTCGATCACCGGGTAGGTGTACTCGCCGTCGCCGTACCGCAGTACTACAGAGTTGTCGCTCACGTCATCCCTCACCGACGTAGTGCCTCTTCTTCGAGGTTCCCTGACTGTCTCCACCCTCCCCCATTTGGCTCAGGAGAGTGCACTCGGGGTCGTCCATTGGACCTACTCGCGGCACTGAGTGCCGCGAACTTACTCATCCTGCCCCCTCGGTTCCGGTTCCGGAAGGGCTGCGTGATGTTTCCCACCGATTTGATCGATCATTTTTTCCGCCGATCCTCCGCCCGAGCCGCCGGACAGCCGGTAATCCAGCGCCGTACAGCGCCTGCCTGCGGAAACCGTGCGGACGGCCTGGCCGATCGCCTGCCGTGAGCCGACCAGCACGACGAGCTTCTTGGCCCTGGTCACGGCGGTGTACAGCAGGTTCCGCTGGAGCATCATCCAGGCGCTCTTGGTGACGGGGATGACGACGGCCGGGTACTCGCTGCCCTGGGAGCGATGGATCGTCATGGCATACGCGTGGGCCAGCTCGTCGAGCTCGTCGAAGTCGTAGCCGATCTCCTCGTCCTCGTCGGTGAGCACCGTCAGCGTCTGTTCGTCCAGGTCAAGGGCGGTGACGACGCCGACCGTGCCGTTGAAGACGCCGTTCTCCCCCTTGTCGTAGTTGTTGCGGATCTGGGTGACCTTGTCGCCGACCCGGAAGACCCGGCCGCCGAACCGCTTCTCGGGGAGGTTCGGGCGGGCCGGGGTGATGGCCTGCTGGAGGAGTCCGTTGAGCGTGCCCGCGCCGGCCGGGCCACGGTGCATCGGGGCGAGGACCTGTACGTCCCGGCGCGCGTCCAGCCCGAACTTGGCCGGAATGCGCCGGGCCGCGACATCCACCGCGAGCACTCCGGCGTCCTCCGTCTCGTCCTCCACGAAGAGGAAGAAGTCCTTGAGCCCCTGGGTGAGGGGCGGCACACCGGAGTTGATCCGGTGTGCGTTGGTGACCACGCCGGACTGCTGGGCCTGGCGGAAGATCGTGGTGAGCCGGACCGCGGGAACGGGGCTGCCGTCGGCGAGCAGATCGCGCAGCACCTCCCCCGCACCGACCGAGGGCAGCTGGTCGACGTCCCCGACGAGCAGCAGATGGGCACCGGGTGCCACCGCTTTCAGCAACTTGTTGGCCAGCAGCAGATCCAGCATCGACGCCTCGTCGACGACGACCAGATCGGCGTCCAGCGGACGCTCCCTGTCGTACGCGGCGTCGCCGCCCGGCTTCAGTTCGAGCAGCCGGTGGACGGTGGACGCCTCGGCCCCGGTCAGCTCGGAGAGCCGCTTGGCCGCCCGCCCGGTCGGCGCGGCCAGCACCACCTTGGCCTTCTTGGCCCGCGCCAGCTCCACGATCGACCGGACCGTGAACGACTTCCCGCAGCCGGGCCCGCCGGTCAGCACGGCGACCTTCCGGCTGAGCGCGAGCCGGACCGCCGCCTCCTGCTCGGGCGCCAGCTCCGCCCCCGTACGCGTACCGAGCCAGGCCAGTGCCTTGTCCCAGTCCACGTCCGCGAAGGCCGGCATCCGCTCCTCGGGCGTCCGCAGCAGCCGCTGCACCTGGGCGGCGAGGGCGATCTCGGCGCGGTGGAAGGGCACGAGGTAGACGGCCGTGACGAGTTCGCCGCCCTCGGGCGACGGCACCTTCTCCCGTACGACTCCCTCCGGGTCCTCGGCCAGTTCGGCGAGGCACTCGATGACCAGGCCGGTGTCGACCTGGAGCAGCTTCACCCCGTCCGCGATCAGCCGCTCCTCGGGGAGGAAGCAGTGCCCCTGGTCGGTGGACTGCGACAGCGCGTACTGGAGGCCGGCCTTGACCCTTTCCGGGCTGTCGTGCGGGATGCCGACCGCCTGGGCGATCTTGTCGGCGGTGAGGAAACCGATGCCCCAGACGTCGGCGGCCAGCCGGTAGGGCTGGTTCTTCACGACGGAGATCGAGGCGTCCTCGTACTTCTTGTAGATGCGGACGGCGATGGAGGTGGAGACGCCGACGCCCTGGAGGAAGACCATCACCTCCTTGATCGCCTTCTGCTCCTCCCACGCGGCCGCGATCATCTTGGTGCGCTTGGGGCCGAGGCCGGGGACCTCGACGAGCCGCTTCGGTTCCTTCTCGATGATGTCGAGGGTGTCGACGCCGAAGTGGGTGGTGATCCGGTCGGCCATCACCGGGCCGATGCCCTTGATCAGCCCGGAGCCGAGATAGCGGCGGATGCCCTGGATGGTGGCGGGCAGGATCGTCGTGTAGTTCTCGACGGTGAACTGCTTGCCGTACTGCGAGTGCGAACTCCAGCGCCCTTCCATGCGCAGCGACTCGCCGGGCTGCGCACCGAGCAGCGAACCGACCACGGTGAGCAGATCGTTGGCGCCGCGACCGGTGTCGACGCGCGCGACCGTGTATCCGTTCTCCTCGTTGGCGTACGTGATGCGCTCCAGCACACCTTCGAGGACGGCCATGTTGGACATGCTCCCGACGGTATCGCCTGCCACTGACACCGCGTTCGCGGCCTCGGCTGGCACCTGCGGGCACGCAGGGGCGGGGTGCTCGCTCCCGCCCGGCCCGCTGCCGGTGGGTGAGCACCCCGCCTTGGGCGTCGCGGTGGTTCAGCGCTTGGTGGTGCTGTTGAAGAGCGAGCGCGACCAGAGGTAGCCGACCAGGGTGATGCCGGCGCACCAGGCCAGGGAGATCCAGCCGCTGTTGCCGATCGCCGAGCCGGTGAGCAGGCCGCGCAGGGTCTCGGTCATCGGCGTGAACGGCTGGTACTCGGCGAACCAGCGCAGGCCGGGCGCCATCGAACCGGCCGGCACGAACGCCGAGCCGAGGAACGGCAGGAACTGGATGAGCAGCGGCTTGTTGCTCGCGGACTCGACCGTCTTGGAGATCAGGCCGAGCGCCGCCGACAGCCAGGCCACGGCAAACGCGATGGCCGCGATCAGCCCGGCAGCGGCCAGCCACTCCAGCGGGTTCGCGTCGGGGCGGAAGCCGAGCGCGAGGGCCACGCCCACCACCAGGACCAGGCTCACCACCGTGGTGATGACGGAGCCGATGACATGACCCGTCATGAACGACGAGCGCGTGATGTTCATGGTGCGGAAGCGGTTGATGATGCCCTCGGTCATGTCCTGGCAGACCGCGATCGAGGTCGACATGGCCCCGGCGGCCACGCCCATGATGATGACGCCGGGCGTCAGATACTCCAGATACGCGTCCCGGCCGCCGGAGCCCGGCAGACCGGCGCCGATCGAGTCCCCGAAGGCGTACACGAAGAGCAGCAGCATCAGGATGGGCATCATGGCCGGGCCGAGCGAGACGGCCGGGTAGCGCAGCGCGTGCTTGAGGTTGCGCCGCAGCATCGTCATCGAGTCGTGCACGGCGTACGTGAGGGTGCTCATCGCAGGGTCTCCTTGACGTGGAGCGGAGTGGCGTCGGTGCCGTCGCCGGTCAGGGCGAGGAACACGTCGTCGAGGTCGGGGGTGTGCACGGAGAAGTCGGCGGCCCGCACTCCGGCCGCGTCCAGCCGGTCGAACAGGGCGCGCAGCGCCTCCATGCCGGCGTCGCTCGCCACCCGCAGGGAGAGGTTCTCGTCGTCGCGGGCGGCGCCGGGGAAGGCGGCGGCCGCGCGCTCGAACTCGTCGACGGTGTCGAACCGCAGCCGCACATGGCTGCCGGGGATCTGCGCCTTGAGCTCGTCGGCGGTGCCCTCGGCGACGATCCGGCCGCCGTCGAGCACCGCGATCCGGTCCGCCAGCTGGTCGGCCTCCTCCAGGTACTGCGTGGTGAGGAAGACCGTGACGCCGCTCTCGACCAGCGTGCGCACCGTGTCCCACATCGTGCGGCGGCTGCGCGGGTCGAGCCCGGTCGTCGGCTCGTCCAGGAAGATCACCTTCGGGTCGCCGACCAGCGTCATCGCGAGGTCGAGACGGCGCCGCATGCCGCCGGAGAAGGTCGCGGCACGGTTCTTGGCGACGTCCGCGATGCCGAACCGCTCCAGCAACTCCCCGGCCCGCCTGCGTCCTTCGCGCTTTCCGAGGTGCAGCAGGTCGGCCATGAGGAGCAGGTTCTCCTCGGCGGTGAGCAGATCGTCGAGTGCGGCGAACTGTCCGGTGACGCCGATCGCGGCGCGTACCCCGTCCGGCGCGGTGGCGACGTCGTGGCCCGCGACCCGGGCCTGCCCGCCGTCGGCGGCGATGAGCGTGGACAGGATCTGCACGGTGGTGGTCTTGCCGGCGCCGTTCGGCCCGAGCAGGGCGAACACGGTGCCGGCGGGGATCCGCAGATCGATGCCGTCGAGCACGGTCTTGTCGCCGTACGACTTGCGCAGATCGGCGGTGGAGACGGCGAAGGCGGGCGGCTGCGCGCCGTCACTCCTTGGCGTGGGCATGACAGAAAAAGACATGGGGTCCTCCCCCTGGAAGGCGTGGCGAACGGTGAAGTGGCTTGCTGTGTCTCCGACTCGGGCGGGTCAGGCCCTGGCGCGGAGGATGTCGATGTTGCCCCAGTTGGTCCGGGCGCGGACCTTGACGGAGTCCTCGGCCCGCTCGGGGGCCCCGGACGCGGCGAGCGAGTTGCGCACCTGCCCCCGGTTGGAGCTGACGTCGAGCCAGGCGGCGGCGCCCTCGCGGATGCCGATCTCGATGGAGCCGTTGGAGGTCTCCAGCTGGACTTCGCCGCGGGCGACATCGGCGACGCGCAGGAGTCCGTTGGTCGCGGTGCCGGTGACCGACGCCTCGGCACGTGCGATGTCGATGGTGCCGTTGGCGCCGCCCACCCGCAGTTCGCCGGTCACGGTGCCGACGGTCGTGGTGCCGTTCGAGTTCTTCAGGACGGCGGGGCCGTCCACGAAGCCGACGCGCACATTGCCGGTGCTGGTGGTGACCTCGGCCCGGCCCTCGACCCGGTCCACGGCGATCGAGCCGTGCGACGTGGCGAGCGTCAGCGGGCCGGTGGTGTCGAGGCGGACGTCACCCACGGACGTCTTCACCCGGACCTCGCCGAACCGGCCCTCGCCCTGCACCTGGACCCAGGCGCCGGTCACCTCCACCTGCGAGCCCGTGGGCAGTTCGACCGTCACGTCGACGGCGCCGGAGGGGCCGAGGACGCGGCGCCCCTTGGGCGTCCTGACGGTCAGCAGGCCGCTCGCGCAAGAGGCTTCGGTCTGCTCGGCCGCCCGCACGTCCTGGTCCTTCTTCGGGTCGCGGGGGCGCGCCTCGACGACGGTGTCGGACCGGTCGGCGGCGACGAACCGGATGGATCCGGCGTCCACGTTGGCGGTCACGGAGATCGGCTGGGGTGTGTCGAAAGAAGGCATGGCTGTCCCGTCCTCTTGGGTCTCAGGGTGAAATTCCGGGTGAATCCGGGCGGGTGGGGCGCGCGCTCAGCGCACCCAGCCCGTGAAGCTCTGTCCGTAGCTGCGGGTGGTGCGGGTCTTCTCCGCCGTACGCGGCTGGGCGCCGCCGTCGACCGCGGCCGACACGGCTCGTACCAGCCACGCGTTGACCGACAGGCCCTCGCGGTTCGCGGCCTCCTCGGCGCGCGCCTTGAGGTGGGCGGGCAGGCGCAGATTGACGCGGGCGGTGCCGCCCTCGTCGCCGTCGGCGGGTGCCGGGGCCGGGGCCCTGAGCGGCTCGGCGGGCGCACTCCGGTCCTCGGACACTTCCTCGCCCGCCGGCCGCGTCACCACGAAGTCGGGGTCGAGCCCGCGCAGCCGTACGTCGACCGAGCCGGGGGCGAGTTCACGGGTGATCTCGTCCATCGCGGCGGAGAGCACGTTGAGCATCGTCAGGCGGGTCGCCGACTCCAGCGGAGCGGTGAGCCGCTCGGCCAGCTCGCGGGCTTCTTCGCCGCCGGCTTCGGCGGCCACCGCGAGTTCGCGGCGGAGGTTGTCGACATACGGCGTGAGGTCCATGACGCCATCATGGCACCACTATGGCGCCACCTGCAACCCCACAAGGGAAGCAATCGCGCGACATCGCCCGCGCGACCCCTGTGACCTGCAAAAAAGCTCCGACATCACATTGCACCAATGCGGTGCCACATGGAGTCCCGACCTCCCTGGCGCCTCCGGTGGCACTACGTGGCACCACGTGATGCCACATGGCACCACTATGGCCACCCGGGCTCCCGCTCGTCCGGGAGTGCCCGGCCGAGGGTCCGGCCGCGCGACCCGTCGTCCAGCAGCTCGCGGAGCGCACGAAGGACACCGGGAGGGACATCCGGCCGACGCCGGAGGTACCGGCCCGACCGGGGCGACACGCCGGGGCATCGCACGCACGAGCCCCCGGGGCCGCTCTCCGACACGTTGCGGCGGGCGCGTTCGCCCTCGGCCTGTTCCTGCTGCCGTACGACGCCCTCGGGACCTCGGCCGATTCGGCGAGGCACTCGATGACCGGGCCGGTCCCGACCTGGAGCAGCTTCACCCCGCCCGCGATCAGCCGCTGCTCGGGAAGGAAGCGGTCCATCGACCGGG